>MFGN01000001.1 GCA_001780285.1 Candidatus Falkowbacteria bacterium RIFOXYD12_FULL_34_57
AAACCATTGCAATATTTATATTTAAACCCCATTTGCATACTTATTGTCCTGCTTCGCAGTCCAATATGTATCTGAACTTATACAATTATTGACATATAATCAAAATATGCTAAAGTATGGCTAAAATAAAGACCTTTAACAATATTTTAAAAAACAAAAAAACACAAGGAGTCTAAAAATGGCAAAAAAAATTAAGGCTGGAATTATAGGATTCGGAAATGTTGGTCAAGCTCTTGAAAAACAATTATCTAAAGATCAAGCTTGGAATGTTAAATTTGTAAGTAACAGTAAACATGTTTACAACAACACCAAACAATGTATACAATTCATTGATGAAGTCTCTAATTATTTGAAATACTTTAAAGACCTTGATATTGTTTTTCTATGTATTCCCAGTAACACCCCTAAGATTGCCCATAACTATATATGGCAACTAATACATCAAAATGTTAAAGTTGTTATTTGTGAAAAGGGGGCTATTTCTAGTGGATACAACATTCTTATGTGGGGAGGAGTGGGTTACAATGCTACGGTTGGCGGCGGAACTATGATGTTAGATGAATTAAAAAACAGAATTAACCTAAATAATTTCAGTAATATTTACTTGGTAATCAATGGTACCATCAATTTCATCTTAGATGAAATGACGAAAAGAGAACAAAGTTTAGATACTATTATTAAAAAAGTGCAAGCTGCCGGATATTGTGAACCGGGTCAAAACAATATATTGGATATTATCAATCAGGAAATTATTGAAGATGTCGGCAAAAAAATATCCATTCTTTTAAGAGTAATTTTCAAAAGTCACCTTGATCTAAATTCAGATTCTAATCATTTTCATAAAATTTTAAAAAGTGATTTAAAGAAAATCAGAAAAGAAGCTCGTGATAAAAGATATGTGGTAATATTTCAAAATCCCAAAAATCCGGGAAAATATAATTTAAGTAAAAACGACATCATTACAATCAACTCTATTAATGATATTAATAAAAAAACTCAAATCAGTGCCGGGTTTATGCATTTAAACCACGATTCTTGCCTTGGAAAACTCATCATACCAGGAGTAAACAATGCCTTCTGGATTGAAGGAGAAAAGGATATATTCCCCTCCCCTTGTGGTGGTCCGGGAGCAGGTCCGGAAGCTACAGCCCAAACCATGATCAAAGACGCTAAAAGATTATTGAATATAAAATAAAATTTTCTGTCATTCTGAACGCAGTGAAGAGTCCCGTGATACAACAAAAACAAGATTCTTCACTTCGCCATCATTATACTCAAAATGACATACTATAAACACACAAAAGACCGCTTATAAAAGCGGCCTTTTTTATTTATTTAAACCAAATATTAAAATATTACATTCGTCCTAGTTCCACTACCTTAATTATTACTTTATTTCCTCTTTGAATCTTAAGTCCTATTTTATCTCCGGGCTTATACTTTTGTATCACCGAAAGCAAAGTATTGTTATTTTTTATTTCTATCGCATTAACCTCGAAAATAATATCCCCATCCTGAATTTCCCCCTTTTTTGCCGGAGAATCAGCGACCACTGACGGAGATTCGTCTGTAGAGTGTACCCAGGCGCCATAATTAATAGGCAATTCATTATCCAGGGCGATCTCCGGAGTAAGCGCCACATATCTTACGCCGAGCATAGGCCTTACAATGGCTCCGGTTTCAATAATACTGCGAATTACATTGCGCGCATCATTAATTGGAATAGCAAAACCGATTGATGATCCTTGTTGCTCTATAGCAGTATTAATGCCCACAACTTCGCCACTGAGGTTAATAAGCGGCCCGCCGGAATTGCCGACATTGATCTTGGCATCAGTTTGAATTACATTATCCAGAATTTCGCTGTTTCCAAATTGATCACTGGCACTCAAACTTCGCCCCAAACCGCTCACAATTCCCTTAGTAACGCTATTTTGATATATGCCCAGAGCGTTGCCGATGGCAATCACGCTTGTGCCGATAGGTAATTTATCACTATTTCCCAATTTTACACAAGGTAAATCTTTATCAAAAATTTTCAAAATAGCTATATCATTAAAAGCGTCTTTGGCGATGAGCTGCGCATAATACTGCTTTCCGGAATTTAAAATAACCCGAAACTCTCCGCTTTTCTCGTCTACCACGCTAACAACATGCCGATTGGTAACAATATATCCATCGCTTGAAATTAAAAATCCGGTACCTTTTATTTTCTGTTTTTTATACTTAAGCATCTCTTTTTGTCCGGTTGGAGCATCAAGAGCCTCAAAATAATCCCAATCATAAACTGTAATACTGACAACGGCTGGCATCACGCTATTTATCGCCCTAACAGTCGCCTCCTGCTCATCAAAGCGTAAATCATCCGCCACCGCGCCCCTGTTATAAGTAAAAACAAAAAAATTTAATCCTAAAGATAAAATTAATAATGTTATTAAAAAATATTTCATTTTAACATTTTCCAACATTTTATATTTATTATTATTTTTTGTTTGATCCGCCTTGAACGGGAAACATTTTAACATATCAACAATTAATATTAATTATTATTTAAATCTTCCGGAGAAATTCCGGTTCTTCTCTCCTCTCCTAATTGTTGTCTTCTAGCGCTCTCATTGATCCAATTTTGATTTTTAATTTTATCATCTTCTACACCCTCCTGTTCTCCGGAGGAGGTGATGGTGGGCCCTCTTCTTCCCCTTTTTATTTTACCAACAGCAATATTAATTTGTTTTACTGCTTCCGCGTAGTCAAATTGCTGATTGCCAAAAATACTCCTCACAAAAACAGGACTATTTACTTCATAATCACTTTTATCCAGCGCTTCTTCTACTTTCCTTAAAAAAACATCATAACTTTCAAAAGTATTATGAATTAAATTATTCGGTTGTGTAATTTGTTCCTTCATAAAGCAAAACATATTAACATTTTAGCATGTTAACATGATTACAATCCTAACTCCTCAATTAATTTCTTCTGCTTTCTGGTTATCCTACTTGGAATATTTACCCTTATCTCCACCAAGTGATCTCCCCGCCCCCTACCCTGAAGGACATTTATTCCTTTATTTCTTAATTTAAATATGGTGCCAGACTGGGTTCCAGCCGGAATTTTTAAACTTACCACTCCCTCAACTGTATCTATATCTATTTTATCACCCAATACTGCTTGTGTGAAGCTTATATTTTCCACGGAATGAATATCATAACCATCTCGCTCAAATCGAGGATCGTCTTTTATATTCATTTTAATATATAAATCTCCTGCTGCCGCCCCCCTTTCTCCCGCCTCTCCTTGTCCTACCAGACGAATTGATTCCCCATCATTAATTCCTGCCGGAATTTTTACTTGCAGTCTTACAGTATCCATATTAACACCCCTGCCGGAACACTGAGTACATTTCTTTTCATAAGACCTTCCTTCTCCGCCACATTGATCACAAGCAGACTGCACCTGCATATTACCAAGTATTGTTCTCTGAACTCGAGTTACCTTGCCGGTACCCCTGCAATTGCTACATGTAATAATTTTACTTCCCGGCTCGGCTAAATTTCCGTTGCAATGTGAACATTTTACTTTTTTATGCAAGCTTATTTCTTTTTCTGCTCCAAAAACAGCTTCTTTAAAATCAATAGTAAGAATTGTTTGAATATCATTACCGCGCCTTGCTCTTGGGCCATTTTCGCTTCTTGAACCGCCAAAACCGAACATATCTCCAATACCGCCGAATATATCCCCCAAATCATCCATATCTACATGTATCCCGCCCTGAGAAAAACCGCCGAATCCCCCGCCGCTAAAACCGCCGGCCATGCCATTCGTAAAGTCGGAGCCAAACTGATCGTATTGCGCGCGTTTCTGTTCATTTCCTAAAACTTGATAAGCCTCATTAACCTCTTTAAATTTAGCTTCATCACCAGTAACTTTATCCGGATGATAAACATGCGCCTTCTTGCGGAAAGCTTTTTTTATTTCTTCCTGGCTGGCGTTCTTATTCACACCAAGAATATTGTAATAATCTTTAGACATTTATTATCATTTCAGATGTCATTCTGAATATAGCGAAGTGGGGTGAAGAATCTCATTAGTAACAGTAAAATCTAAATTCACGGGATTCTTCGTCGCTTTTGCTCCTCAGAATGACAAAATATTAATTTTTTGCATTAAACCCTATTTCTTTATTGGTTGGACCAACCGATTCTTTTACCTCCCCAAACTGATCTTCGTATTTTTTTAAATTATCCTGCATAGCCGCAAGCATCCTCTTGAAATGACCGGGATTGGTTATAATTTTACCAGTTACTCGTCCGCTTCCACCCATAATATTCAAAAACATCATGTGCATTTCATCTTTATTATGATTAATTTGCATCGCATTGGCATATTCCGCCCCAGGAATATTGTCTGCAATCTTAATTTCAATTTTTTTTTCGCCTTGCGGCAGTTGATTATTCATATAATTATTTAAATTGTTATATTTTTTATAATAAAATGTACTTAACTGGTTGCTCAAAACATTTGAACAACCCATGAGAACACTTTAAACCCGAATGTCATTCTGAACGAAGTGAAGAATCTCGTAAATAACGGTAGTCATAATTCAACGAGATTCTTCGTCGCTATCGCTTCTCAGAATGACATTATGGTTGATTTATTTTTTATCGTCCTTTTTTTCTTCAAACTCTGCATCAACGGTTCCATCTTTTTTTTCTTTTTTGGCTTCACTATTTGCAGCCTGATCTGCCCCAGGTTCTCCGGCTTGTGATCCCGCCTGTGCTTGCTGCTGATACATAGCCGTACCAATCTTCTGCGCGATCTCGTTCATAGCCTCCATCTTAGCCTTGATATCTTCGGTGTTGCCGGAATCTTTTATCTTCTTTAAATCTTCTAATTTTTCTTCCAACTCTTTTTTATCTTCTGTCTTCATTTTATCTCCCGATTCTTTTATTAATTTTTCTGTGGTAAAGATAACGGTATCGGCCTGATTTTTAATTTCTATTCCCTCTTTCTTCTTTTTATCTTCGTCAGCGTGCATTTCCGCATCTTTTTTCATTTTTTCCACCTCCGCCTCTGAAAGTCCGGAAGAAGCTGTAATTGTAATCTTTTGCTCTTTTCCCGATGCCATGTCCTTAGCGGAAACATTTAAAATACCGTTAGCATCAATATCAAACTTTACTTCAATTTGCGGAATACCTCTTGGTGCCGGTGGGAGTCCGTCAAGCATAAACCTTCCCAATGTTTTGTTATCCGCAGCCATAGATCTTTCACCTTGTAATACATGAATTTCTACTCCCGGCTGATTATCTGCTGCTGTAGAAAATATTTGGGTTTTAGAGGTTGGAATAGTGGTATTTCTTTCAATTAACGGAGTGGATACGCCGCCCAGTGTTTCTATTCCAAGCGTCAGCGGAGTTACATCAAGCAATAAAACATCCTTTACATCCCCCTGCAAGACACCCGCCTGGACCGCTGCTCCGTTCGCAACCACCTCATCAGGATTTACCCCTAAATGCGGTTCTTTATTAAAAAATTCTTTTACTATTTTTTGAACCATGGGCATTCTGGTCATACCTCCAACTAAAATAACCTCTTCCAGATCACCAACAGAAAGCCCTGCATCTTTTAGGGCAGCACGACACGGAGTTAATGTTTTTTCAACCAAATAACCAACCAATTCCTCAAGTTTTGATCTGGTTAATTTTATCACTAAGTGTTTTGGTCCATTTTCATCAGTAGTTATAAAAGGTTGATTAATTTCTGTTTCTCCGGATGTGGATAGTTCAATTTTGGCTTTTTCGGCTGCTTCTTTTATTCTTTGCAAAGCCAGGGAGTCTTTAGACAAATCAATCCCTTGATCTTTCTTGAATTCATCAATAATCCATTTAATAATCACTTGATCAAAATCTTCACCGCCCAAATGAGTATCTCCATTTGTTGATTTTACCTCTACTGTATCTTCTGAAACATCTAAAATTGACACATCAAAAGTTCCGCCGCCAAGATCATAAACTGCAATTTGCTGGCCCTTCTTTTTTTCAAAACCATAAGCAAGCGCTGCAGCAGTCGGTTCATTGATAATTCTCTTTACATCAAGTCCGGCAATCTTACCGGCATCTTTGGTTGCCTGACGCTGAGCATCATTAAAATAAGCCGGAACGGTAATTACTGCTTCTGTTATTTTTTCTCCAATCTTTGCTTCAGCATCTGCTTTTAATTTAGAGAGTATCATAGCCGAAACCTCTTGCGGACTATACTCCTTATCATTCATTTTTACCCCCACACTATCACCGATCTTCACAATGTCAAAGGGAACTGTTTTTATATCCCCCTGAACTTCCGCATCATCATATTTTCTCCCAATTAGACGCTTTACGGCAAAAACCGTATTCTTTGGATTGGTCACCGCCTGTCTTTTTGCGGCTTGACCAACTAATCTTTCACCACTTTTAGAAATGGCTACAACAGAAGGAGTTGTTCTGTTTCCCTCTGCATTTTCTAATATTTTTGGCTGACCACCCTCAATAATCGCCATAGCGCAATTTGTGGTTCCCAAATCTATTCCTAATATTTTTCCCATATTTTTATAATATTAATTTTAAAATATTAACATGCTAATGTTAATTTATTAATTTGTTAATTTGTTAATTGCATTGATTCTACTACCTCTATAAAATCATTTAATGGCAACATGCCGAAATCCGAATTTATAAAAGATAGGCCTCTGCATATTTCACTATTTAAATTTATTAATGCTCCTACATTTTCACCAATATCCACCATTAAATCCTCTTCATTCGTGCTTGTGACAAAGCTTTTTTTATCCACCAACAGGGCTTTTCCTTTTTCAAAATTAATTATTTTGGCGGGATTCAATTTATAGTCTTTACTATCTTTCCCTTGTGCGAAAAAATAATAACCCTTGTCATCCTCTAAAAACCCCTGGGAATCTAAAAAAGATAATTTCTGCACATTTTCATTTTCCGGCAACTCCCTGCTAACACAGCCAAAAGAAAATTTATCGTTTTCCAAAAATTCACCGCGAACAATCTTGCCATCCCCCTTTTCGGTTATTTGCACATTAACCTTGCCAAAACGAGCCGGATACTCAAAAGATAATCCAAGCATCGAGTCCGTAAATTTGAGTTTAGCCGACTCTATCAATTCAGCTTTTTTCTTTAATTCTTCATTTTCGGTTAAAAGGCTGGATTTTTCAGTCTCAATGCCGTCTATTTTATCTTTTAAATTAGAAATACGAGCCTCAAAATCTATTCTGGTTTGCCTGGCGCTATTTTGAATTTTTTCCACGCTTGTATTGGTATATTTTTTCTGCCAAGCATAAATAACGCTTCCCACCACCACAGCCGTAATTACCACAACAATAAAAGTAAATAATGGGCTTGTTTGCCTCTCGGGCTTCCTAGTGGAGGTCTTTTTCTCTGCCGCGGGCGCGGGCGCGCTGCTTAAAGAAGTTTTTTTTCTTAAAACCTTCTTAACTTTTTTTAGAGGCGGATTCCCAGAAGAGATGCCGCCACCTTCATTGCTAACGCTTATTTTTAATTCATTTGCCATAATTTGTTGATAATTAATTCAAAATATTCAATAACCAATATTCAATATTCATTGAGTCTGTCGCCAAACTTTCATAAAACTTTCAATGCTTAACCTCAAAATTAAACATTAAATGAATATTGAAATATTGAATATTGGATATTTTTTATTTTTTTTTAGTTTTAATCTTTATAGTTTTCGGTTTTGTCTCTATGGCTTTGGGGATGGATATTTTCAAAACCCCGTCTTCAGCTACAGCAGATGCTTTTTCCCCCACCACATGCGCCGGAAGCGGAATATTTCTATAAAAACTTCCACGCCTTATTTCTTTTTTATAATAATTTTTTTCTTCTACTTCGCTCTTTTTTTCACTTTCCCCCTTAATGCAAAGAACATCATTCTCAATAGAAATATCAACCTTATCCGGATCAATTCCGGCGAGCTGCGTTTCTACGATTACATTATCCTTATCTTCATACATATCAATAGCCGGCATAAAACCTAAGTTATTGCGCATGGTTGGCGCTAATTCGGAAAAAATTTTGTCCACATCTTCAAATGAATCAAAGAATGGGGACCACTTAATTAGTGATGTCATGCTTTTCCCCCTTTGACCGCGTGTTTTGTAAAAATTTCACAAAATCCACACAATCAAAAAATTAATTATTATAAAATTTAAAATTACTTAATACTTTTAATTAAATACTATATACTAACCTACTACCACCCTAGCTGGAATTATTACCTTACCCCTTAATTTATAACCGGGCTTTACTTCTTTTATAACCACTTCTTTTTTCTCTTCTTTTTCTTCAATTTTCTTGTCATGATTTTCTTCTTTCCTGTTATTATCTTCAACGGCTTCCATGGTGTGGATATCAAATTTTTCGCCCATAGTTTTAATTTCCTCCACCCCCTCTTTTTCCAAAATATCTTTGAATTGTTTTAAAACATATTTTACCCCCTCAAACCAAGGATCGGTTATATTATTATTGTTGTGTTCTACAGATATCTTTAAATTTTCATAAACCGGTAAAATTTCTAGCAAAATTTGTTCATTACTGTATTTTATAAACTCCATCCTTTCTTCCGTGCTCCGTTTTACTAAATTTTGATAATCAGCCAGAGCGCGCTTATATCTGTGTTCAAAACTTTCGTTGTCCAATAAATATTTTTCTATAATCTCTCTGGTGAATTCTCCCAAATCTTTTTGCAGCCATTCTTCAGGTTTTAACCATCTATACTTAACCCCCTCATCACTCAACTTTATTTTATCTGTTTTTCTTGCCCTGGCCTTATAATTTAAAAATATTAAATGCTTTTGATCTTTTTTATATTTCTCACCTAATTTCAAGCCCTCTGAAACACCCATAAATTCAATATTCTCAATTTTCATGTTTGTTTCTTCTCTAATTTCTCTTTCCACAGCATCCTTAATTTTTTCACCATATTCAATTTTTCCCCCCGGTACTGTATACTTATTTTCCCAACAAGGAGCCTTCATTAAAAATAGTTCATCTTTATCATTAAAAATAAAAACACCAACTACGACTCTGGGATATTTTTTTTCACTCATAATATATTCAATAACTTAAATTAATTAGATATTTTTTTATTAATATATTTAATTAATGCGATATTTTTTTTATAATCCATTCTCATGGGACCCAAAACACCAAACAGTCCAACATTATCTTCTGTTCTGTGTTTAGAAATAATCACGCTGCAAAAATTACCAAAAGGATTTTTGGAACCGATTAGGGTGTGAACACCTATATCAATCTCATCAAAAATACTATCAATCACTTCGTCCATGCGATCAATAACGGTGGATATGTCATGAATTAAGCTAAGCTCATTGAATTCTGGCTGTTGAAATAAGTTTGAAATTCCTGTATAGTATAAATTATTCCTATGAAATGCGCAAAATACGGCGCCGTCCGAAATTCTAGCTGTAACTTTTGCCGTTTCCTTGAGGCTTTGTTCGTCGGTATTTTGAAGTACGGAGCAAAAATGATCAGTAATCTGCTTGCTTAGCTTGGAATTTGAAAATTGTTCTAAGAACAAATTATACGCTTTTTCGGTTGGAACCCTTCCGGCAGAAGTGTGTGGCTGTATAATATATCCCTCGGACTCCAGCCAGGCTAATTCGTTTCTAGCTGTCGCCGGCGATATATCCAGATTATATTTTTCAACCAAAACACCCGACCCCACCGGCGTGCCCGTCTTGATATGCTCTTGTATTAAAATTTTTAAAATCAATTCCTTTCTTGAATCCATATAAAAATTTAAATGTATTTATATTATATATCTTTTGGCACTCAGGTGTCAAGAGTGCTAATAAATAAACAAAAAAACCCTAATTTTAAAGGAGTAAAACATGGTAGACACAAATCTCATGGACAGACTTTATGAAAAAATTAAAACTGAATTAAAAGGGCTTGAAGGCGAGGCTTTTGAGAAAAAAAAACGGGAAATTATTGAAGAATTTATTTCTCAATGTCCGGAAGATCAACAGGGGAAACTAAGAAAAAAACAAAAAGATTTTGACAAAAAAACACCGGAAGAAAAATTAGCATACTTACAAGCAATGATTCCGAAACAAAAAGAAAAACAAAACGATGCTTTAAAAACTTTTAATGAGGCTGAAAATAAAATTCAAACAGTACTTGAAGCTATAAAAAATATAAACATAGATGATATGAAGATAGAAATAGATAAAGTGGAAAATATACTAAAGAATATCCAAAAAAACTTAGGTAAATTAGAAAAAAAATAAAAAAATAAAAAAGCAGAAAAGAATCTGCTTTTTTCTTTGACTTTTAATATGCTTTACTTTATTATTTAAATTAACGGTCATTAACCACCATGAATTCTTGCATGCATTTACGGGAATAACGGGGTCACTTAATATGAAAAATAGTTATAAAAAAATAGCAGCAGAAGCCGCCAGAGAAGCCGGCGATAAATTATTGTGGTATTTTGAAAGACTCAAAAAGGGTGATGTAATTTCTAAGGCAAAACACGACATTGTTACTCCAGCCGATCTGGCTTCAGAAAAAATAATTTTGCGCGCCATCAAAAAAAACTTTCCTAACCACAACATATTATCGGAAGAAGGCGGACAGCAAAAAAAGAAAAATTCTGAATACTTGTGGGTAGTAGACCCGTTAGACGGCACTACAAACTTTGCTATGGGCAATCCCCTATTCTCAATTTCTATCGGACTCTTTAAAAATAACGAGCCCATTCTGGGTGTAATTTATGTGCCGATTTTAAACAATCTATACACAGCAAAAAAGGGAATTGGTGCTTTTTTGAATAATAAAAAAATTCAAGTGTCAAAAGAGGGAAAAATTTCCAACGCATTTCTCACCTTCTGTCACGGATCCCAAAGAAAAGACATAGAAAGAGCGACCAATATTCATAAAAAATTAAAACTTAAGGCTCGAGATATTAGACAAATCGGATCAGCGGCTATTGAATGCGCCTGGGTAGCCCAAGGAAAAGTAGAAGCAATAATTATCCCCGGGGTGCATGTTTGGGATATAGCGGCCGGCGCCTTGTTGGTTAGGGAGGCCGGGGGAAATGTAACAGACATCAATGGAAAAAATTGGAATATTTATAGTAACGGGATAATCGCCAGCAATAAAGCCATAAAAACAACTTTATCCAGGACAATTAAAAGTATTAAATAAAAAAACATTTTCATACAAGAAAAGCCAAAAAGGCTTTTTGAAGTCTCCGCCCAAAGCGGACACAGCACCTTTCCATGTCCGCCTCAGGTGTGGGCGTAATGAATAATGGAATAATAGTAAAAAATAATCCACCTTCGAGAGATCCCCCACAAGATGAAGCCATATAACAGATATGGGATTAAGGGGAAAATTCCTATAGAATAAAAAAGACTTAAATTTTTTAAGTCTTTTGTTTTATTTTCTAATTATATTCCATATCACTATCTTCTTTTACTTCTATCTTTCCATGGTCTATAAATTTAATCTGTTCAATTGATACCAAGCAGCGAATATAAATATCTGTTTTTCCAAATGATTTTACAGCCCAAGTATTGTAACCAGAACATGCCTCTTTTTTTATAAATTTCTCAAAATCTTTTTCCTCAAACCAAACCTCTACCATTCTTTCAGACATATTATCCCCCCTTGTTTTAATTTATAGGTTAAATATATAAAAAGACTACAACAATCAATAAAATAAGTCAAAGTTTCGTCAATAAATTGACTTTCGGTTTTTGTTCGTGTATAATTTAAAACATATGTGAATAACCTAAAAATTATTGTTAAACTTGCCATAAAAAGATATAATGCAATTATGTTGAAAGTTTAAAAAAAGCAAAAAACATGAAGAAACTTCTTAAAAAATATTTCGGATATGATCAATTTCGTCCCCTACAGGAAGAAATTATTAATAATGTTGTTAATAAAAAAGATACCTTTGTACTCATGCCGACCGGCGGTGGGAAATCTCTCTGTTTTCAGCTTCCCGCACTCAAGTTTTCCGGTATTACACTGGTTATCTCTCCCTTAATAGCTCTCATGAAAGATCAGGTTGATAATTTAAAAAAGAACGGTATTTCTGCCGACTTTCTGAATTCCACACAGAGTGAAAAAGAACAAAATGAAATCGGGCAAAAATTAAAAAATAACGAAACTAAATTGTTATATGTAGCACCAGAGAGACTGGCACTTCCTGGATTTCAAGAATTCTTAAAAACTTTAAATATTAACCTAATCGCCATTGATGAAGCCCATTGTATATCCGAGTGGGGTCATGATTTTCGTCCAGATTACAGAAATCTAAAAATACTCAAAAATATTTTTCCGGGCACTCCGATTATTGCCCTTACTGCCACAGCAACACCAAGAGTACAGGAAGATATTGTTGGTCAACTATCCCTGCAAAAAGCCAAAATATTTATTTCCAGCTTCAATCGGGAAAATTTAAATATTTCTATAATCAACAAAGAAAAAGCTTTTAACAAACTTACTAATTTACTTGCGGAATATAAAAATAAGTCCGTAATTATTTATTGTTTTAGCCGCAATGATACTGAAAAAATAACAGAAAAATTAAATAAACTTGGATTCAATGCGCTTCCCTATCACGCCGGACTAAACGCAGAAATACGCAAAAAAAATCAAAACATGTTCATTAAGGATAGCATAAATATTATGGTAGCAACCATCGCTTTTGGTATGGGCATTGATAAGCCCGATGTCCGGCTGGTGGTGCACTACACCTTTCCCAAAACACTGGAAAGTTATTACCAAGAAATTGGCCGTGCCGGACGAGACAATCTGCCCAGTGAGTGCGTGATGTTCTATACTTATGCTGATACGCGCAAGCATGAATTTTTTATCGGTCAAATCAATGATAAAAAAATGCGCGAAACCGCGCAAAATAAATTAAATGAGGTGCTCGAATTTGCCGAAGGCAATGTCTGCCGCAAAAAACATCTACTTAAGTACTTCGGTGAAGAACTGCATGAAAATTGCAACACCTGTGATGCGTGCTTGACTGACGAAGAAAAATTTGATGCTACCGTAATTGCCCAAAAAATAATTTCTGCTATCCTGCGCACAGAGGAACGATTTGGAAAAAATCATATTATTGATGTCTTACTTGGTAAGAATACCCAACAGATTAGGAGATATGGGCATGATAAAATAAGCGTATTCGGGATTGTTAATAACATAAACAAGGATAAATTAGCTCAAATCATCAAATCCCTTCTGGATCTAAACCTGATTCAAAAAAGCACCGGACAATACCCCACCATCTCTATTACCAATAAAGGAAAATTATTTATTAAAAATAAAGAAAAGTTAGAATTGAACAAACCGCGCCAAGATAAGTTTAGCGACAAAAAATTAAGTATAGAGGTTGAATACGATACTGCCCTTTTTGAAAAACTAAGAGTAATACGCAAACATATTGCAGAACGGGAAAACATACCGCCATTTATGATCTTTGGTGATAAAACTCTGCATCAAATGGCGCACTGCCTCCCTGCTGAAAAAAATACTTTTTCTAGTCTTTATGGTGTAGGTGAACTAAAACTACAAAAATATTCTGATATTTTTATCAAAGAAATTAAAAAATATATAAAGGAAAATAATATAAATATTAAAAAAATACAAAACTCTCAAAAAATGAATCGCCAATTGCACGATGTAAATAATGTCGTCAATCAAAAGTACTACCAAACAACAATAGAACTCTTACAAAAGAAAACTAATTTAAAGAATATCGCCAAACATCAGAATCTAAAAGTAAGCACCATTGTAAATCATATCGAAAAAATAATAGACGATGAAATAAATATTGATCTGGAATATCTTAAACTTCCCCGCGATAGATTTGAATCTATAAAAAAAGCCTTCACAACCTGCGAAGACGAAAAACTAAAACCAGTATTTGAACTATTAGACGGCAAATACGATTATGATGAAATCCGATTGGTTCGCGCCCTACTTAACACACAAATCACCTCCCAATAATCACCACAAACTCCCCCCGTTGCTCGTCTTTATTATTCTTAATTTTCTCGATTATTTCTTCCAAATCACCTCGATAAACCGTCTCATGCATCTTGGATATTTCCCGGCAAACCACCACCGAAGTTACCGGAATTCTTTTTTCAGTTTTATCTTTATAATTTCCCCTTTCTTCCTGTTTCTCATTTTCTTTTTCAATTTTTCTATTAGCCTCATTTATCTCCTCTAGAAATTTTATAATTCTATGCTTTGACTCATAAACCACAACAGGATAAACACTATCTATTATTTTATTTATAAAAGTTTGTCTACCCTTTTTATGCGGCGGAAAACCCATAAAAACAAATTTATCCGTGGGTATCCCGGAAATAGACAAAGCGGCGGCTACCGCCGATGGACCGGGTACCGACTCAATCTTCACTTCACCATCAAACCTCTCCAACACCGCCTGCACTAATTTTCCGCCAGGATCGGATATTCCCGGCGTACCGGCATCCGATACCAGCCCCAAATCCTTTCCCTGCTTCAATAAACCCAGAATATAATCAATTTTTTTAATATCTGAATGCTGATGATAAGAAATGGTTGGGGTGTGAATATTATAATGATTTAAAAGTTTTTGAGTAACACGCGTATCTTCACATAAAATAAAATCAACTTCGCTTAAAATGCGAAGCGCCCTGAGGGATATATCTTCCAAATTTCCTATTGGGGTTGCGATGATATACAGCATAAACTAAAAGTTAAAAGTGAAAAACTAAAAATAATAACTCAAAGTTCAAAACTTTTTATACAACTATTTTTGTTAATTTTAATTTTTAACTGTTGTTTTGGTTTTTCGTTCTTAATTTTTGGCTTAAATCTCATCTTTCCTCTCCCTAACATATTTAGTCCATTCTTCAGCTACTGTTATAAATATCTTAAAAGGGGCTTCAATGATGACATCCATTATAAAAACAAAGACATTTATTTTGGAAAATTTTTCAGAAAGCCATTTTCCTGCTTCAATAATCGGAACATAAAAAAAGTCTATTAAGAGGGTTAAAAATTTTTCCTTAGATTCTAAAACCATTAATTCACGCGCTCCCTTGCGAATACGAATACTGAAAAAACTAACAAAGGCCAAAAAGAATAAAAATATCACCATACTTACCCAGCTAAAATTTATTTTGTCTAATGCCCAAATTATGGCACCAAAAGATAAAAAGAAGGTCACAGCATAAATTAAACCAAAAATAGTATGAAGCACAGCACTTCTTTTGGCTGGTTTGCGAAGTTTATGCTTTATTTCTTCTTGTTTTTCTAAAAATATCACACCTTCTATTCCACTCACCACCTTAACGGAATTATCATCTGATGGAAATTTTGTAAAAAGTACAACAAAAAACAAAAGAATGGCCGGAAAGGCAATGTTAATTAAAAGAGAGAAAGCATTCAATTCTTCTCCAAGCCATTTATTAGCCGGCACCTCCAGGGCAATCGCGAAAACCGATTTAGTAATAAAAATATAAATGATACTCCTGATAGCCGCTCTCCATAATTTTTTCCTAACTTCTCCATACTTTTTCTTGCAAACCTTTTTTATGGATCTATCCAGGGCCTTTGGATCATTTTTAAAACTGGTATATACATCTTCTGGGTTTTCCTCTATGGCATCAACAAGCATGGAAAAGAAAACAGTATAACGACTAATAATACGATTTAACTGTCCAGCTAATGGATGATTAATTTGTTCTTGAATTTTATCTTTTAAGTCTATAATATTTTTTGCCACACTCTCTACAGCTCTTTCATCACACCCGCTCCAGCCGCGATTATAATATTTAAAAAGAATGTGACTCATCATACCTTGGTCAAATTTCAAAAAATTTCTATAAATACCGATAAATATCTGAATCTTTCGATCATCTTCATATGGTGAATTTTTTGGTAAAGTAATGCCGCCAGCCAAAAGCTCAAACATGTAATCAACCACCGTTAAGTCCACTCTGCTTCTTCCTAAATTTTCTTCTATATCACTGGCAAGAAGTGCAATAATCCATTTAACAATTTCATTTTTTTCGTTAATTTTTAAATCCTTAAATTCTATTAAAAAATATTTCTTTAAAATTAAATATTTATTAATTATTTTACTAATTTCATTAATCTTGGATTCCGGTATTTTATTATTCGGTAAATATGCAGCGCTGATTAATTCAGTAATCAGGTGCTTAGATATTTCGGGAATATTTAATTCCTTGGATATTACCTCAGTAATCTTTCCTTCTATTACAATTTGTCTTCTTAGAATACGTTCAATGGCATTTTTGCGAAGCAGATACTCTTCTTCATAATCAACCATATTGCGAATTTTTTCATAATAAAAAGACATTTTGGAAACTAGTTCCGAAACTTTAATTTTTGGTATTTCATCATCATCTTTTTCCTCTTGATTCTGTTCGTGATAAATGACCTGAAAAAGCCTTTTAGCATTTTCAGAAAGAGTGAGTGACTGATTTGATTTTCTTGAAAGAGTGGGGCTGGGCATATGTTTTGGTTGGGGAAGTTTATAAAATCTGGAGTCGCTTTACGACATTTATTCATCTTCCGTTACTACTTTTATTTTGGTTTTGCGATAAATCCTTTGTACGGGTTGCTGTTTTTCTTCTGATTCCTCATGATGTTGGCGATTATGTTCTCCGTGTTCATATTCATGCTGTTTTTTATTGTCCCATTCTTCCTCAACTCCTTCCGCACCAGCACCATGAAAACTAGTTTCAATTACCTCGTGAATCTCTTTTCTATAAGCTGTATACTCAAGAGCTTTTCGCACCTTTATCAACTCCATTAAAATTGAACCGCTTACAAATAAGGCGGCGGCTACGCTAATCATTATAAATAGTGTCATATTTATTTAATTAAATTTTTAATTTTATAAATAATTTTCTAATTTCTGATTTTTAAAAATTTTAATTTGTGATTATTCAAAAATTAAAAAATTACATACTTAATTATACTATTTATTTATCAATAAATCAAAATCATTATTAGTAATTCCAACACCCAAATCTTGCATTATTCCAAAGGCATCATGGGGACGATTCAAAAAATAACGCTCTCCGTTTTCCGGATTTATGTACCAAGCTTCGCCATTTTCCTCTACCTGCAAAAATATCTTACCCAGATGAATATCAATAAAATCATCTTCAATTAAGATATTATCATTATTTTTACCATTTTCTCTAAATTTTGTCAAATTATTATTAGAAATACCTATTCCCTGAGAACGCATCACGGAAAAAGCTTCGTTGGGCGAACCCAAAGAAAACATCTTGTTTAAAATAGGGTGGATGTAATAAGCTCTGCCCAAATCCTCTGGTTTGACAATAATCCTGCCACGCAACTTATTTAAAATTGGTGATGTATAAACTTTTATATAACTTGTTTGAGTAACATCAATTTTTATAATCGACCTAACGCCAATATTCACATTCATGGCCACACCATCTTGTTGAATCTTATCACCCGAAGATATCACAAATAAAACACTTCCCTGATAACTACCAATATCAGCATTTTCCGGTACTAAAACTTTCAATTTAATATTATGCAGCTCCTCTCCTTTTAAAAATTTAAGGCTTGAGTCGGAATCAAACTTTATCCAGTCATAAATATCGGATTCATCAACTGTCGCCTTAATATTATATGGCACATCAACGCACCACCTGATTAATTTTATATCACATAACAAATTATCTCCGGTCGTTACATCTGAAAAATTAATAATAGGCGGAACAATTTTGATTCCAAAATCATTACAATCCGCCAAGACTGGTTTTCGGCTTAAGCTGAATAAAAAAATTAACAATAAAATAACAAATTTAAATTTCATAAAAATAAGCTTTTTTTTCTTTTTTGAATTTCTTACCGCTTCTTTGGAACAATTTTTGATTTTTAGATAAAAAATCAAATCTTCCTTTTCGGTCTTCCAGATTTATTTCTTTTTTAATTTTAAGCACCGGCATATTGAATCCGGTGCTTATTACTAATGCGCCGGGCTTGCACTCAAATTTAAATTTACTGTCTACCTGCCTTATTCCATCTGGATCTAAATGGCTATATATCAAATCTGCTTCTTTCACATTTACTCGATGTATTTTTTGATAGGTTACCTTTATTCTTGTTCTTCTTATTAATCCTTGAATTTTAGAAATAATATATGGAAAAACGTTGTTTTCAACTGCTATAAGCTCTGCATCCGGATACCTTTTTTCCAAAGCATGAAAAAATCCGGATCGTCCGGTGCTAAAAGCTATAAATTTTGGATTTTTTTTATTAATTTTTATTTCACCCAAAAGCTGTTCTACCACCCATGGACGCGACGGCAAAAAAGGAGCAAAGCCTCTAAGTAATAAATCGAAAATGATAATAGTAATAAAATAAACAACAGGCGCTATTACTATGCCATAAATAATAAAATCTTGCATAAAAAATATTAATAAATAATTATACCTATATTTTACATTAAATAAACATTTTTTCCAATTAAAATTTTCAAATTCATTTAAATGTGGTATAATAAATATGTACTAAAATTACGAAAAATTATATGAATCAAGAAAATAATAAAGCATTACCACACCAAAAACACGATGTTAGGCCGGAAGAAATCATAGAACACACCCAAGAACCACCAAGTGCCATGCACTGCGATATCCATACCACGGCTGAAAAAATAACCGATAAAAAGAATTATGACTCGCTTAATCTTACTCCGAAACTAGAAACAGAATTTCGCACGGCACAAATTAAACAAGAAAAACTCATAAAATGCCAATCATACAAACAAGCAGAAGAACCTGTTAAAAAGAAGGAATCATTTTTTGCTAAAATATTCAAAAAATAAACCCCAGCCATTCCCGCACCGCGGAGCAAACTTTTTCAACTAATAATAAATTAAATAAATAATCCGCCCAGGGCGGACGATTCAACTTTATGTCAAAAGCAGAAGAAAAGAAATCAACTACAAAAAAATGTTGTTGCTGCGCAGATAGCGCAAAAAAGGTATGCAATGACATTCACAAACTTGGAGACAATCTAATCTCCATGGTTAAAACCGCAAAAACAAAATACGAAAAAGCTGATAATAAAACCAAAAAGGCAGTAATAGCCGGAATAGCCGGAGCCGCTGCCCTAATCGCGGGAGCAATTGCCCACAAAAAAAATAAAAAATAAAAATCATTAAAACATTTAATAATTAAAGAATTCGGAAATATTTCCGGATTTTTTAATTGACAATAAGGTATATAAAATATAAAATTATATTATAATCAAACCTTAACAAAGGAAAAAAATCATGTCTTATGTTCTAGATGCCTGCCCTAATTGCAAAAAAGAAACAATGTATCACCCCAATCCTTTTTATCTTCATATTTGCGAGCACTGTAAATATGAATGTACTTTAAAAGACCTAATCACAGCTGTAGATAAAGATAAAATAGAAAAAGAAATTCAAAAATTAAAACGATTATTAGAAAATTATCCACATATCCAAAACGGAAAATTAATAGAAAAATTTTCGATAACTGAAATCTCTTTAACGGATAAAATAACATAATGTTAATATCTGAAAAAAATAAAAGACCACTCCTAAAAGGTGGTTATTTTTTTGACTAAAATAAATATTTGTGATTAAATAATAAATTATGAACCTTAACAAAAAAGGTAAAAAATGAAAACTAAAAAACCTAAACACATGGTAAACACATGGCAGTAAGACCAATTACAAACAAGGGGGAAATAATGTCTCAGCTTGTAGATGTATGCCCAAAATGCAAATATGAAATAAGTGTTTGTGGAAATATGCATATCTGCGACTTTTGCGGCCATTATTGCGGATTAAGAGATTTGATTATTGCCATAGATAGATATATGGTAAAAAAAGAAATTAAAATGTTAAACGCGAAACTCTCATGCTCTCAAAAACCAAACCCAGAAGAAAAAGAAAAAATAAAAAATAAGATAAAAAATTTAAAAAAAATGTTTAAAGAGTTGGGGCATACCAGATATGGCAAGTTAATAGAGAAAAACTCCACCGATGTGTCATAATAAGAAAAAGCAGAGATCAATTTCTCTGCTTTTTAAATTATAGATTATTTAAATTTATTTCTTTTTTGCTCTAAGCATTGTTTCTTGTAACTTTTTCCCAAATAACAAGTATTGGGCTAGCTAAAAATATTGAAGAATAAGTACCAATAAATATACCAATTGATAAGGCTAGCACAAAATCTTTAATTGAATCGCCTCCGAAGAAAAAAATTGCCAATAAAACCAAAATGGTAGTAAAAGATGTATTAATCGAACGGGTAATAGTGTCATTAACACTGGTGTTGATTGTTTCCTCAAAGTTATCGTCGCTCTTAGGTAAATTTTCTCGCACCCTATCAAACACCACAATAGTATCATTTACCGAATACCCAAGTACGGTAAGAATAGCGGCTACAAAAGGAGCATTAACTTCTATTCCATAAAATCTTCCTAAAACAGCAAAGGCCCCAACAACAATAATCACATCGTGAAACAGGGCAATAATAGCCGAAATCCCATATTTCCATGAAGCAACCGGCCTAGAAACCTTTCTAAAAGCCCAAGCAATATACAACACAATAACAATCAAAACTATCACAATCGCTGTTATTGACTTTCTTCTTAATTCTTGTCCAATGGTTGGTCCGACAGCATCATAACGAAGCTCTTCTACATTAGAAGCATCGATTTCTTTGGTATTCAAGAAGGCCTTCTGATCTGCCTCGCCTTCTGTATCTACTAATCCTCTATCTACTAATCCTCGTAATCTTTTTAATACTTCCTGGTGCTTATCTTCACTGATATTTTGAAAGCGTAAAATAGTTCCCTGATCACCGACATTTTGTGTAATCAAACTTCCCAAATCAAGATCTTCTACTGCTTTTTGCACATCATTAATGGCTGGTCGTTCATTTTTAAACCGAACCTCCAAAAGACTTCCTCCGGTAAAATCAATACCAAATTTAAGCCCCCATATAAACAAGGCTATTATTGAAAGTGCCACTAAAATTGTTGATATCGTAATCCATATCCCTCTTTTTTGTATTATTTGATACATAGTATTTTAAACTAAGAGCTAAAAGCTAAAAGCTAAAAGCTGCTGAAATCGCTTGCGCGACATTTATTATTTAATTATTTTTAAAATCTTTTTAGATAAACTCAAACTGGTTGTGGCGATAAATTTGTTTTCATCTACCTTTATTTTTTTTGAACCATCAAAACCAATAATTGATCCGCCAGCTTCTGTAATTATTAATTTACCGATAATTGCTTCATGCTTATCATCATCATTATTTAAAACACACTCAATTTTACCAGAAGCCAGCAGGCAGTAATCAAGAGTCGGACACCAATTATCCAATATTCTAGATACATTGTTGTCGTATAATTTTTTTCCAAATTTTTTTCTGGTCTCGGTCATGGTGCTATATCCGGCCACAAGTGCCACAACTGAAGAATCTATATATTTCTTTTTATTAACAATTATTTTTTTATAATTTCTATAAGCGCCATTCCCGCGCTTAGCATAATATGTTTCATTTAATATTGGGTTATAAACACATGAAAAAATTTCTTCATTATTTTCCATAAGTCCGATAGCAACCGCAAAATAAGGAATACCAAGTGCAAAACTATTAGTGCCATCCAGAGGATCAATTACAAAAGTATAATTTGAACCATTTTTAAAACTTCCTGATTCCTCTGCTAGAATATTATACTTGGGAAAATTTTTATTTAAAATATTTAAAATCTTCTTCTCCGCGTTTATATCTACTTTTGTACAAAAATCACCGCTAGTAGTCTTTCTGTGTGTCTTCAGGGCTTTTCCAAAACCATCTCTCGCAATTTTCCCAGCTTCGTGCGCCGCATAAATTATACATTTTTCTCTGTCGGTCAATAACATATTTAAATATATATCTGTCTGCCAAACAGACAAACAAATTATGAATTACGAGACTTCACTCCTATTAACCATTTTTTGTTTTCCATCCAGCTGCCGCTCAAAATCTGTAAAAATGTCTTTGTTACTATAATTGCCGAAAACATAGAAATACAAACCCCCAAAAACAAAGTAATCGCAAAACCCTTCACTATACTAGTAGAAAACCAAATCAAGATAATACAGGTCAGAAGCGTGGAAACATTTCCATCACGGATTGATGGCCATGCCCGATCAAAAGAATCATTAATAGCAAGACTTAATGGCTTGCCGTTCTTAAGCTCTTCTTTCAGTCTTTCAAATATCAAAACATTAGCATCAACCGCCATTCCAATTGAAAGAATAAATCCGGCAAGTCCGGCAAGTGTAAGCGTTACAGAGAATATTTTAAATATTGCGAGCACTAAAATACCATAAATAGTAAGAGATATTACCGCTATTACCCCAGGAAGGCGATAAAACAAAACCATAAATAAGGCTACAAGCAGAAGACCCAACAACCCCGCCTTGAGAGATTCGGCCATTGAAGCTTTTCCCAAAGTAGCACCGACAGTCTGTTGATTTATAAGTTCAATTGGTACCGGAAGCGCCCCAGCATTCAATCTTTGTGCTAACAGTTTTGCCTCTTTAATGTTAAAACTGCCGGAAATTACAGCTCGGCCCCCAGTTATTTTACTGTTTACCGTCGGTATGCTGATTGGATAATTGTCTAAAAATATTGCTACCGGCTTGCCCACATTTCTCTCTGTAATTTCTGCAAACATATCTGCTCCCTCTGAATCAAACTCCAAACCAACTTCCGGATTATTGGTGTTTGGATCAAATTGAACCAAGGCACGATCCAGATTCTTTCCTGTAAGCTCTGTATTCTCCCAATCTTTTTCATCGCCAATAATATCCTTTTCAGTTATTGTCCTAAGGAAAATATGACTAATATTGTATTCTTCTATATCTCTTTCTTCTTGTTTATATATCAAATGATATCCAAATTCGGTTTCTACTATATCAGAAATTGTTCCGTTTCCTTGATTAAAAACAGCATCAGAAAAGGGCTTTACCATAGAAGCTCTATCAAACCAACCCAAATCTCCCCCACTTGGTCCGCTTGGACCGGTAGAATTTTCCCGAGCCAACTTGGCAAAATTTTGCGGGTTTGCCTCTGTTTTGAGTTTATTAACCTTTTCCATGGCCTCTTCTTGCGTTAAACCGCTCTCACACGAATCAATTCCTTCATAACAAATTAAAATATGTGCTGCTTTTATTTCTTTTTCCGTTTCTGCTTCATTGAAGGGGTTGGTTTTCTTTCTTTTTTCGTTAAGCTTGATAATCTCATAACCATTTGATGCTGGTACTATATTGTGGGTATATTCACCAGGATTTAAACCCTCTATTTCCTTGATAATATCTGCGTGCTCTTTTTTTGTAATCCATCCAAAATTTCCGCCATTTTCTTTAGTATTTGTATCATCACTATATTCTTTTGCTAATTCAGCAAAATCGCCACCGGATGATAATTTTTCCAAAATTTCTGCACCCTTTTCATTGGCTTGTTTGTTTATTTCATTCATCTGCTGTCTTTCCTCTTCTGTTAGTTCGCGCAGTTGTTCTATTTGTTCCTTAAACTCAAGCAATGGAGTCTCTCCAATCATTTTAATCGCTTCATTCACATCTTTGATTCCGGCAAGTTCGGCAATTACTCGGTACTCTTCTCCGGAAACATTGGTTTGAATATTCGGCTCACTAACTCCAAATACATTTACTCTTCGTTCTATTACATCGCGTACCCCCTCCAGGGCGCTGACCTTATCCTTGTCGGCAATATTTGACATATCAGCCTTATAAACCAGGTGGCTTCCACCCTGTAAATCAAGCCCCAATCTAAAAGGAACTTCTTTTACTTTTGGTAAATTAATAGAGTATCCTGTTTTATTCGCTACCCAAGTCGTTCCTCGGTTATAATAATCCCCGGCATCAATCAAGCCCCCTATAACTATCAAGATAATTATGAGTAAAAAAATACGCCAAATCTTTCCCCTCTCACTTGGCTGAAACAATTTTTGCACTATATTTTCGGACATAATAATTTTAACTCAAAATGCAAAATTTTCCACCTGAAGCGGATCAGCCAAAATAATAAATTAATTATTGCCGGCTGAAAAACCAAAAATTGCAGATTGAATATATTTATATTATAAGTTTTAATTAAAAATAAACAACCTTAAAAAAGGCAGTTATTATAATATATAATAAACCATAATAAAATAAAAATCAATTGACAAAACACGAAATATATATCATTTAAAAAACCCGTCTTTTAACGGGTTTTTTGTTTAAAACTTATAGGGCGCCATCTATTACGCTGCCGCCAATTTGTCCACCCAAATCCTGAATAAAACCAAGCGGTTTTTTGTCTCTACGCAATATTGCCGGTCCTAATTTATCTTCGGGCTTATCTTTGTAAATAATCAAGTTATCCTTTACGATAAACATGCCGGATACCGACCAATCCCTGGTCTTGTTTACCCTTTTAAATCCTAGCCAGTCTTTCCAAAAAGCTCCGGTACCCTCGGCAATTCTTTCTTGTTCTATGCCTCTTTTTTCAAAAAATATGGTGCGAACTCCACTTGGTGCATTCTTACATTCTTCAAAAAACTCAGTTCTTACCAAAGGAACTCCATCGGGGCAAATACTCTTCATGGTAGTTATATGTCCAAACCTTTTTATGGTGATATTTTGGATATTAAATCCGATTCTTTCTAATTCCTGGACGGTTGTAACACCAGGCTGTACCAAATCATATGCCCTTAACACTTCTTCAAAAGTATTCCACTGAGCTGACATCAGTGTTTCTTCTGAAGATGGTAAAAGATGCTTGCCACTGCAGCTTACAAGCACTGAAGAGCAAATAAATACAAAAATCATTAAAATCCAAATTCGTTTTTTCATAACCACTACTCCTTTTTCTTACATTCCTAAGTTTTTTTATTTATATTTTTTTAATTCTAAAATTCAATAAAAATCGAAAGATAATCCGTTAAAATATAAATAAAGGTTAATAAAAAATTTTAAAACTTTAAAGTACAAATCTATATTTATATACTTCTTAACACATATTTTCAAAGAAGTCAATAACCAAGTAACCGCTTAAATTGACAAACAAAAACCAAAATGATAAGATTTTTTCAACGCTAACGGCAATCGGGCTGTGGGCGCAAATTCTCTTAAAATAAGAGATTTATAAGGAGGTAGGCGATGACCAAGGAAAAAATCATTGCGAACCGATCCGAGCTTATAAAAGCTCTGGGGCGTGTAAATGAATTATGTCGAAGATTAGAGGAAGCGGGAATGGTAATGGATAACGATCTGCAAGCTATTATTGATGACTCTGAACTGTGTACACGGTTTGTGAATTTATTACAAGCAAATAAATCCAAATCATCCCCTAAATCACCTATCGTCAGCGACATTTTGTTTAAAGTAGCAAAGGGGATTGAAGCTCTGGAAAAAGAAGGTTTAACATTTAATGACCTGCAAATTCCGATTGATAACCCTGAAAAAAGAAAAGAGCTGATTAAGCTTTTGCAAAAAAGACACAAAAGTACCCCTTCAGAAAAAAAGTTCATTAAAAAGACAAAGGAAATAAAAATGGATAATATAGGCGTGTTAGAAGAACATTCTTTGTGGTATAAGTACAAATCGCAGGTTTGGCTGGAAAAATCAAAACAAAATATCCTTGTACATAACATCATGAGAATGATTAGGGGAATTCACAATATCAGAGAATTGCATTATTATTCCGCACCAATTACATCCGGCATGGTCTTGTATAAACTTCGCCTTGAAAAACCAGAAGAAGATATTGGTAAATTAATCAGTCTGGCAATACCCATAAATCAACAAAAAAGCTATAAAAGATTTATGGAATATTGCAGAAAATTAAATTATCCCAGTATTTTCCCTCCGAGTTTAACTCCAATTAATATTGAAATGGAACAAACCCATTTCCAGGCCCTTTGGCTGAGCGTCATTGCGGAAAAATGCACAGATCATCCTCTTGATACGGGATGGGAATTTTCCAACGGAGGCTGTGAAGAATTTGTACATAGCTGGCAGCTGAAGCTCGGCCTTCCTAGACATCCGAATCTTTTATTTTTTAATACTAAAGAAGATGAGGAACTGTCCAGAATTAGAATGCGCAATATCAAAACTTATGACCACAAAGGTAATTATATTTCACTAAACGAAGGTTACAAAAAAATGGAAAAATCCCTTTCCTGGATCCATGAAAACGGCTTTGAATCTCCAAAAATTGAAAATTGCCTTCATCTCCTGGAATGGACCGGAAATATGATAGAAAAAGGATTTTACCAATAATGCCTGAAGTATTCAAAGTATATCCAGGTTTTAATAAAAAAAAATTAAAAATTATAACCTTTTACGCCAAAGGCGGAAAAGAAAATCTGGAAGAATTAAGAGCTCTTGTTTACAAATATAAAAACAAAAATATCGGCATAAAAATGATAGGCAAAATAAGTATAATGAGCCATTTCGGCGAATTATTAATGATAAACAAAATACCATCCATACTTATCAAAACGAATTAAAAAAAACAGAATCAAAAATGATTCTGTTTTTTAATTTTATCTTTAATGTTTTTATTTTGATTCAAATTTCTAATACAAAATTTCTTTATAATCATTTTCCTTCTTCAAAATAAATTGCAGTATCTCTCTTTAGTGCGTCTAGGCATTTCTGTAATCTTATACTTAATTTCTCACTTAATAGTGGTAACGCTTCGGAAATTTTCATAAATCTATATTCGATAATTTCTTTTCCGTCCAATCTAATCTTCTTAACCTCTCCTTCATTTAATCTTCCGCCAAAGAAAATGAATTGTAAACTTTCTCCTTTTTCGTCAATATTTGATGTGTACCCAACACATAAAAATCTTACCTCTTCTAAATTTATTCCAATTTCCTCTTTTACTTCTCTGATACACGCACCCCCGGGAGATTCATTTTTATCAACAACCCCGCCAACTATTGACCAGTGATTCTTATAACTAGGTTTTACAATAAGAATTTCATCATTTTCGTTCAAAATCAAGGCTCCGACACCCATTCGCTTTTTTGGTAAATTTTTATAATATTCACTGCTCATATATTTTAATTTTCTTTATTGTGGGTTATTTTCCGCAACATTTCTTATATTTTTTTCCGGATCCACACGGACAAGAATCATTTCTTCCCACCTTGATACCGTCTTCGTTTTTTAATTTTTTAGCTACCATATCTCTGGCGTTATTATCTTTAAGTCCTCCATCCATTGGTCCTGCGCCACTGGGCATTCCCGTTAATCCGGCAGGCAGGCCCGAGAAGGAAGATGTTCCTTTTTCCATTGTTTTTTGCGGTGCACTGAAACTGCTTATCCTGTCCGCAAGGCCAGGAGCCGCAAAACGGTGCATCTGCTCTTCGGCGGTAATTCCCAATTTATACACACCGTAAACAACTTCTTTTTGTATTAAACTATTAAGTTCGTTAAATAATCGAAATGCCTCTTTTTTATATTCAACTAATGGGTCCCTCTGTCCATACCCCCGAAGACCTATCCCTTGACGCACAGAAGACATAGCTTCCAGATGCTCAATCCACAAAGTATCAATAGAGCGAATCAAAATAGATTTTTCAATTTCCTTCCAATCTAAACCAATCTCCTCGGCTCTTTCTTTTATCTTCTTATACTTCCCCTTAGACAAATCCACTAGATACTCAATGATTTGGGTACGTGCCTTTGCTTTATCAAGTTTTCCGTTTTCGGCATATTGGTCCAAATTTTCTTTTATTTTTTCCTCTACTGTAAAAATGGTTGACACCACTTCTCTAATTTCCTCCAAATTCCAATCGGATATTTTATCTTGAGAAGTATGAAAACCAACCACTTGTTCAATTTCATTTTCTACCATTCCCAACACAATATCAGATAAATCATCTTTTTCTTCCCGATTGTCTGCTTTATAAATAATATCAAACCTCTTTTTATAAATCGTTTCCCGATGCTTATTGATTACATCATCATATTCCACTAAGTGTTTTCGGATATCAAAATTATTTCCTTCCACCTTGGTTTGCGCTGATTCAATTGATTTGGATATCAGCTTATTTTCAATCGGCATATCCTCCGGAACCCGGAGAGTGGTCATAATACTTTTCATGCGATCCCCGCCGAAAATCCGCATCAAGTCATCTTCGGCAGACACGAAAAACTGCGAAGATCCTGGATCGCCCATACGACCGGCGCGCCCGCGAAGCTGATTGTCAATTCGCCTGGACTCATGGCGTTCTGTGCCGATTACATGTAGACCACCCAGTTCTAGTACTCTTTTCTGCTCCTCCTTGTTAACCGGATCTCCCCCTAGAATAATGTCCACTCCCCGACCAGCCATATTGGTGGCAATAGTAATCACACCCGGTTTTCCGGCCTGTGCAATCATCTTTGCTTCTTTTTCATGGTTTTTAGCGTTCAAAACCTGCGGCTGTAACCCATTTTGCTCCATAAATCGCGCTAAAAGCTCATTTTTTTCAATGGATACTGTACCAATTAAAACTGGTTGTCCTTTTTCATGTCTTTCTTTAACATTCTGAATAATTGCTTTGAATTTTCCAATTTCAGATTTATATATTAAATCATTGAAATCTTTTCTAATGTTTGGTTTGTGCGTGGGAATAATCACGGTTTCCAAATTATAAATCTTAGAAAATTCCTCGGCTTCAGTTGCTGCTGTTCCAGTCATACCAGCAAGTTTTTCGTACATTCTAAAATAATTTTGAAAAGTAATGGTAGCGAGTGTCTCTGATTCTCTTTGTATCTTTACACCCTCCTTGGCTTCAATAGCCTGATGCAAACCCTCACTATAGCGCCTGCCATGCATTAGTCTTCCCGTAAATTCATCAACAATTATTACCTCTCCATCCTTAACTACATAATCCCGATCATATTTAAAAAGAACCTGCGCCTTTAAGGCTTGCTCTATGTGATGTACTTCCCGCACCCCTCCGGTAGTATAGATATTATCAACACCTAGCCATTTTTCCATTTTTGATATTCCCTCATCGGTTAGGGTGGCCGCTCTCATTTTTTCATCAATATTATAATCTTCATTTTCCTTAAGCCTTCCCACTAGTTGCATGAATTTATTATACTTATCAGTGGATTCTTCTGCTGGCGCGCTAATAATCAAGGGGGTACGAGCTTCATCAATCAAAATAGAATCAACCTCATCCACAATCGCATAATACAATTTTCTTTGAGCCATTTTCTCTAAACTTGGCACCATATTGTCGCGCAAATAATCAAAACCGAATTCATTGTTAGTGCCGTATAAAATATCGCAGGCGTAAGCTTCTTTTCTGGAAACAGGTCGAAAATGCTTTAATCTTTTATCATACTGAGAATCATCTATAAATTCCGGATCATACTGCAAAGCGGAGTCATGAATCAAAACTCCGGTAGTAAGCCCCAATAGGTGATAAACCGGTGCCATCCATCCGGCGCCTACGCGCGCCAAATAATCGTTTACTGTAATTAGTTGCACCCCCTCGCCGGTTAAAGCATTTAAATAAAGCGGCGTGGTGGCCACCAAGGTTTTTCCCTCCCCCGTCTTCATTTCCGCGATCTGTCCGCGATGCAAAACTATCCCACCAATCAGCTGTACATCATAATGGCGTTGTCCCAAGACTCTTTTCGCGGCCTCTCTTACAGACGCAAAGGCTTCCGGCAATATTTCATCCAAGATTTCCCCTCTCTTATCTGTGTTATTTTTTAATTTTTCCTGCCATTTTCTGGTTTTTTCTTTCAACTCCTCATCTTTTAACTTCTCCAAACCTTCTTCAAAACTATTAATTTTGTCAATTACGGTCTGCATAGACTTCACAATCTTCTCATTTGGATCTCCGAATATTTTACTTAAAAATTTCATAAACTTCTCATAACTCGTAACGCATAGCTCATAACAAGCACTTTTGTTATTATGGGTATCAACGAAAAATCTTATTAAAACGCGCTAACTAATCCTAATTTCAAGAGAGTCTTCGTCTTTTTCGCTCCCCAGAATAACATCAGAGAGTAATACGCAACGAATAAAATACTAAAAAACACGCAAAAGCGTGAATATTAAGTTATGTCTGCATTATAAATCGTTTTTAGCTAAAAATCAAGGCTGAATTATTTTAACAAAACAGCGTTCACATACATTAATAATATCAGTATTTACTATAATTTTTGCATATAAACAACCCAAAAATTTCTTTTATAACTTTGTCCTTGAAATTTTGTATAACTTGATTTTTTGTCTAATTTTAAAATCTTAAAATTTTTTCCGTATAACACATAAACATCTTCTTTGGTAAATACTCGTTCTACAAAACCTGTCTCCGGCATAATATAGGTATTTTTTTCTTTTCCTGGAAATTCTTTTAATAATTTTTTAGCGTTCTTGTCTCCCTCCAGGCGTAGTGTCCGCAGTCCCAGATAGCCGCCCAGTTTTAATACTCTGGAGATTTCTTTCAAATATATTTCTCTCTCTTTATCATTTAAGGCATTAGAAGAAGTAAAATCTATTATTACATCAAAACTATTGTCTTCCCAATTATATTTCTCTCCTATGTTCTCCACTGCATACTTTACTACTAAATTTTCTTTTTGAGCTCTATTTTTGGCGATTTTAATCGCTGTCGGAGAAATATCCATACCGCTCACTTCCGCCCCAAGGGAAGCTAAATAATTTGCATTTCTCCCGGTGCCACATCCTAGATCTAAAACTTTCAAATTATCAAAACCTACTCCTTCTTTTTTTAAAAACCGAAAAAACCGCAATGCAAAAGATTGCGGTTTATTGCTCTTAGTAACTAGTTTGGAATCTTGGTATTCACACTCCCAATAATTAACTGAATTCATTTTTGTTTTCTCTTTGCATCTTGAATTTTTTCTTTGTACTTTTTTACAGATCTGGCTAAATGGTCTTTTACTTTATCAATAGCCTTGAATAAATCTTTTTCCGTCTTTTCTACACGAAGCATCTCTCTTGGCACTTGCAGGTTTACCTCCGCCCTATAAACATCTCCTGATTTTTGACTAGGAAGAGTCTTTTCGATCTCTACATCACAATGCAAAACCTGCACATCACCCAAATATTTATCAAGCATATTCATTTTGAGCTGAACATAATCATTGATCTTGGGTGTTAATTTAATTTTCGTTCCTTTGATCTTAATTTTCATATATTTGTATTATTTAACATTTTTATATTTAATTTAATTAATATATAAATAAATTAACCATAACTCATGCAAACATTTTATTTTTAAAAAAGACTCAAAAATGCATGCCAAAGCGACACGAATTTATCTCCATATCTAGCTATATCTTTGAAGGTGACAAATACCACCAAAATCATCAAAAGCACAAAACCAATATAATGAACCATTGCCTCTACTTCTTTTTTTACCGGACCCCCTTTAAATTTCTCAATAATCAAAAATAATATTCTTCCTCCATCCAACGCCGGAAAAGGAAGCGCGTTAATAATCGCCAAATTCATAGAAAGAATTGCGGTAAACTGTAAAAAATAAACAAATCCCATGCGAGCAAATTGTCCGGTTAAAACCGCTATCCCAACAGGTCCTGAAATATCCGCGCCCACCCCCGCTCCCATTATCAAACCTTTAATCATTTCATAAAAAGCAAAAAGTATAGCTAAAATAAAAATAATAGTGGTCTTGATTCCGTACCAAATAGCCAAATGAACCGGATACTTAACTAAACCAATATCAGCCATACCAATCCCAATTCCGGGAAGCCCGGTTTCTTCCATTATTTCCGGCACTATCTTTTTTTCTATTTCCACATTTCCCCTGCGGATTATTAAACTTAACTCTTGCCCATCTTTTTCTTTTATATAATTTTGAAATTCTTCGCTAACATTAATTTTCTGTGTATCAACAGATACAATCATGTCCCCCATTCTAATATCAGCATCTTTAGCAGGCGTTTCTTTGACCACTGCCACTATTTGAATCTGCCTATTACTGATTTTAGCATGACTACTAACGCCCTCAATCCCCTGCGGAAGTCCGACCATAAAACCAAAAGAGATCAAGATAGCGGCTAAAACCACATTCATTGAAACTCCGGCAAGAAGTATCATAGCCCTCTGCCAAATGGGCTTGCTGTTAAAATGATTAGGATTTCCGCCCGCCTCATCGTCTTCTCCTAGCTTTACAAACCCTCCAAGAGGCACCCAATTAACAGAATAAATGGTATCATCAGCGTCTTTCACGCTCTTGTTGCCTTTTACCTTTTTCCATTTGCCATTTTTATCCCTATAAACACCAAATGCTCTAGGTGGCAAACCAAAACCAAATTCTTCCGGCTTTAGATCAAATTTCTTTGCCATCCAAAAATGCCCAAATTCATGCACGAACACCAAAATAGATAAAAGAAAAACAAATGATATAATTGTTATAAACATAATAAAAATGCAAAAATCAAAATGCAAAAATCAAAATGACTTTAAACTTTTCAATCAGCAATAATTTACTTAATATTCTTAAATATCACAAAATTCTTAAATATCACAAAGCGATTCCGGACTTTTAACTTTTCAGTCATTAATTAAAATAATGAATAATTAATCCGCCCCGTTATGCCCGCCTTGGGCTGATGGCGGAATAAGTTTTGAACTTTAAATCGTCATTATCTCCGCTTCTTTTTTTTCTCTTATTTCCTTTATTTCATTATTACGCTTTGTAATCTCCTCATCTAACTCCTTGATATACTTAAATTTTTCATCCTCTGTTACGGCTTTTTCTTTTTCTTCTTGCTCTATTTTAGTTTTAATTTCATCTCTTATCTGTCTAAAAGAAATTCTGGCTTGTTCGTATTTTTCGTTCAATTTTTTTACCAGATCTTTGCGATTTTCTTCAGTCATTCTAGGAACTGTCACCCTAATCTGCCCCCCCTCATTTACCACACTAACTCCGAGATCGGCTTCAATAATCGCTTTTTCTATCTCTTTTATTATATTCTTGTCCCACGGGGCAATGGTAATACTTTGCCCGTCAGCCACATTAATAGCAGCCACCCCATTAAGCGGCGTTCTCACGCCATAAGCACTGACAACTACCGCATCAAATATATTTGGATTTGCTCTACCGGTTCTAAGTGAACCGATTTCTTTTTTGAAAAATTCAATAGTTTTTTCAAATTCCCCCTTTTTAGCTTCAATATATTGGTTCATATGATTTAAACATTTTAATATTAATAATTTATTATATAAATTTGCATAATACAAATTCATTATATTCGTATTATTATTTATTTTTTCTCAAAACCTTTTACCCCCATATATATAATGTTGGGGTCTGTTGGGTCGATCAGGAGCGCCCATCCGGCTTTAGTTGTTGGCAGTTTCTTAGTAGCCCAATTTTGTCCGCCATCTTGAGATCTAAAAAATGTGGTATTGGTAACATAGTATATTTCATTCGGATTCTTTTCATTTATAGCTATGGCGTTAATAGTGGCTTTTTTCTCGGGTGGAATTAATTCAATTTTTTCCCAATTATTTCCGCCATCGCTTGATTTAATCAAACCATAGAAAGTAGCTACGAAAATTTTTTCTTCTTCTGATTTCGTAACCACAAAATCCTTGATATCGTTTGATAATTTTAATTCCTTCATTTTATCTTGCAAACTATTAAATTCTTCCCAATTTTCTCCTCCGTCAATTGTTTTAAAAACCTGAGTACTGGTAACCACATACATCTTTCTGCTGTCATTTGGATTAATAATCATCTTTTGAACACCCCCCTTAATCCTGGTGATGGTTTGCCAATCCTGTCCACCATTACTGCTCTTTACTACATCCCCCCGAGATATAAGAATATAAACATTGGAACTGTTATACTGGTCAACAACAACATGAACAACTTTCGCGGCCACATCATTGTCATAATAAACCTGCGACCAACTACGATTACAATCTGTTGATTTATACAACCTGTTTCCAATCGCCGCATAAATGGTACACTTAAAACTCGGATCAATAGCTATTGATTTGATAGTAGCTTGAATTAGTTTGCCCGCAGGCTGCCAACCCTCTCCTCCATTATAAGAGTAAAGCAATCCATTTGCTTCACTGCCAAAATATACGGCTTTTTCGTCACTGGGATCAATAATCATTGATGATACACTCATTCCGGCAAAACTACCCGGTTTGCCCGATGTGGTTGGAATTAAAACCTTTTGCTGCCAGGTATCCCCTTTATTAAAAGTTTTAAAAATTCCCCCATCAACATTGGATGTGTCTTTGGTGGATTTAACACTAACACATCCGCTCGTTACAAATAAAATACTAATTAATAAGAACAAGAATGAAATTTTTTTTATTTGGTGCATATGTTTTTAAAAGTATATTGCGCGCCCCTATTCCAACAAGGGAAGGTGGGAAGCATGTCAAATGCGTTATTTTAGTATTTTTAAATAATATTTATAGCAATATTCTCCAGTACCAATCTGGGATTTACATTAGCACTCAAGGCCTCCAAACCGTCCTTGATGCTTTGATTTAATTTTAAAATTCTTTTACTGGACAAATTAATAGTTTGAATACGCGACAAAAATACCTCGTTCTGAGTAATACTTCCGCATCCGCAGTCAAAAAGCAGCATATCTCGAATAGCCCCATTCCAAACTTGCAATATATCAAACGCTAAACTGGCCAAATTTTGTCCAACCGTTTTATTTGGTAACAATTCACTTATAGCCAACATGCGATTATTTATGTCTTGGTGGAAAAAATTGAAAAAAATGTCTACTTTCTTCTCATGGGCGCTTAAAGCATCTGCGTCTTCCATTAACTTAACTGCTAGCCTTGGTCGTCCTATACAAATTCTGGAAAATTTTTTAGCATCATCGCGCGTCGCATGACACTTATGAAACAAATAATCATAAATATCCGCTTGTTTTACTAATTTAAAATTTAAAATTTGACTGCGGGACAAAATGGTTTTTGGTAAACTATCAATATCATGTGTTACTAAAATTAATATGGTATTTTTTTTGGGTTCTTCCAGTGTTTTCAAAAGCGCATTTAATGCTTTTTCACTCAACTTTTCGGCTATATTAATAATTCCAACTTTATAAAAGCCCCCGAACGAACTCATGTTTAATTTGGTGATAAAATCCCTGACTTGTTCTATTGATATATTTTTCTTATCTTCTTCTCTGGAAAGCACAAAAAAATCCCCATGTCCGTCTATTTGCCCGTTTCTTAAAATATTACAAGAGGCACAAGCCCCGCAAGGAAAATCTTTTTCACCACTGTGTACATTTTGGCATAATAAACTCTTGGCAAAATAAACAGCAGCATTAAACTTGCCAAGATATTCGGGACCTGCAAAAATATATGTTCCTTGAATGCGCTGATTGTCTTGTTTATCGGCGGGCTGATTGACGCTTTTTTCTAAAAAATCAGTAATGGGGATATTACCAATAATCGGCCAATCAGGCTTGAATCTTTCTTTTTTCATGGTTAAATTATAACATTATAGATATTATTTTGCAATTATTTTGCAATTTTTTATGTAAAAAGACAGTAAATTGATTACTGTCTTTTGTTTTTCTCTGCACATCGGCAGATTCTAATCTTTAAGCGCAAAATTTACCGCATCTATCATATTGTGAAAAAATTTAAACTGCATTTTTTTCTTAATTTCCGAAGGTATATCATCTATATCCTGCTTGTTATTTTTGGGAAGTATAATGCATTTTATACCTTCGCGGTATGCCGCTAAAACTTTTTCCTTAACACCGCCTACAGCTACAACATCACCCCGTAGAGTTATCTCGCCGGTCATGGCAATATCATCTCTTACCCTTTTTCCTGTAGCTCTGGAAATCAGAGCGGTGAGCATGGTAATACCGGCCGAAGGTCCGTCTTTGGGAACAGCGCCGCCAGGCACATGAATATGAACCTTGTTTTCATTAAAAAAATTTTCATCTTCAATATTGAATTGCCCAATATTAGCTTGGGCAAAATTAAGTGCTATCATCGCCGACTCCTGCATTACATCGCCAAGCTGCCCCGTTAATTCACAAGATGGATTCGGATCTTTAAAAACCAACGTCTCAATATATAAAAGCTCTCCACCCATGGGCGTCCAAGCGAGTCCAGCCACTACTCCAGGAAGAATATTTTTTAACCTTTGCTCGCATTGTTGCCCGTTTCCTAAATATTTTTTTACATCCTGTTTGTGTATCTTAAATCCTCTAGAATTATTTTCAATAATTCCAACTGCAATCTTTCGACAAATTTTAGCTATCTTTTGTTCAAGCTCCCGCACTCCGGCTTCTGCAGTATAAGAAGCAATAATATTTTTTATTGCTGCTTCAGAAAATTGTATATTTTTATCCGCAAGTCCTTTGGACATGATTTGTCTGGGCACCAAATGCTTTTCGGCAATTTTTACTTTTTCCTCTTGAGTATACCCGGGAAGCTGAATTACCTCCATCCTGTCCCGCAATGGATTGGGAATGGAATATAAATCATTCGCAGTAGTAATAAACATTACTTTTGACAAATCAAAAGGAACACTTAAATAATGATCGCTAAAACTATTGTTTTGTTCCGGGTCCAGAGCTTCAAGTAGCGCAGAAGACGGGTCGCCTCTGTGATCGCTTCCCAGCTTATCAATTTCATCAAGCATAAAAACCGGATTATTGGTTCCTGCTCTTTGAATTCCCTGAATGATATTTCCAGGAAGAGCCCCAATGTATGTTCTTCTGTGTCCGCGAATTTCGGCTTCATCACGCACTCCACCGAGAGAAATACGATAAAATTCCCGTCCCAAGGCCCTCGCTATAGATTTCCCCATAGAGGTCTTTCCCACACCGGGAGGACCAACAAAACAAAGTATGGCTCCGCGCGCATTAGGATTTAAAACCTTAACAGCTAAATTTTCAATAATTGTTTCTTTGATGCTCTCTAAACCATAATGATCTTCTTGTAAAATTTTTCTGGCTTTTTTAATATCCAAACCATCTTCAGTATATGTTTCCCATGGAAGATCAATAATTAAACCCAAATAGGTTCTTACCACCTCCGCCTCTGAGCTACTGGGGCTCATGCGAGAAAGCCTTTCTAGTTCTTTCTCTGCCTCTTCCCTGGCTTTTTCCGGCAAATCTATAGAGTCCAACCGTTTTTGATATTCCGCAATGTCATCCTCTTTATCGTCTGTAATACCAAGTTGTTTATGAATATCTTGATGCAATAATTCCAATATCTTTTTGTCTTGTTCATTTTTTAAATTCTTGCCAATATTTTGAAAAATTTTTATTTGTGTCTCAAATTTTCTCATTTCCAAATCAAGAGTATTTAAAATTTTCTCTAAACGCTTTTTCACATCTATGGTTTCTAGTATTTCCTGCCGCCACCCAATATCCGTGGATAATGCATTGGCCATGGAGTCAATCCTGTCAGAAATGCTTTCAAAACCACCTTCTAAAAATTGTCTTCCCGTCAATTGCAAAAATTTATTAAAACGCTCGCACAAAGTGTTGTATAATGCTTTTATATTATTTTGTTCATTCTCTACTTGAACAAATTTAAATCTAACCACTAGCGGATTTTTTGTTAATACTTCTTTTATTTGAAATCTGCCAACGGTTTTTACTTCCAGAATAACATCCTGTCCAGAAAGCTGTACTGCCAATATCTTTGCCAGTGTCCCAATTTTTATTGTTTCAATATTTTGAGAATTTACAATTCCCAAAATTCCATTATTTTCTCTTTGAATAAAATCAATATGTTGACGAAACGAATTATTTAAATTAATAATAATTATTGTTCCAGGTAAAACAACACATCGATCCAAGGAAACCACAATTAGCTGCGCCGGTAAATCACTTGCCTGAAAAAAGGCCTTTTGAATTTGCATGAGTATTCCTCCTTATGAATTTCCGTAATTTCCGCCAAAAATTTTACGCTTAAATTTTTAAAGTACTTTTAAATTTTTTAGTTTATGATAAAAAAATAACATAATAATACAATAAAAACAACAAAAAAAATCAAATTGTAATCATTTAAAAATATTATTATTTTAAGATAAAAACAAATTGATTCTGTGAATTGATTTTGTGTTTAAAATATGTTAATTTGAATCTACAATTTTAGAACTTTAACAATTTAAATTATTAACAGGAGGAGAAATGGATTATAAAACTGTTTCTGCGGCGCCCGAATGGATAAAATCCTCAAAAATTTATATTTTTATAATTTTTGCTTTTTTGATTTTATTCCCTGAGAATATTTTTGCCGGAAATGATGCTCAAGGCATCTCGTGGATTTTTTTGACGATTAATTGTCTTGGCGGTCTAGCCCTATTTCTTTATGGCATGGAAATTATGAGCGATAGCTTAAAAAAATCTGCCGGAAGCAAAATGAAAGATATTCTTTCCAAAGTAACCCAGAATCGTTTTTCCGCTCTTTTGGCCGGAATATTTATTACCGCCACTATTCAATCCAGCAGTGCTACCACCGCTATTCTTATCAGTTTGGTACAGGCTGAACTTATTAAATTTACCCAAACACTAGGGGTGATACTGGGTGCGGATATTGGCACCACAATTACTGTCCAGCTAATCGCTTTTAAATTTTCTGAATATCTTTATGGAATTATCGCTTTAGGATTTATCTTAAAAATACTAGGAAAAAAAGATCATATCAAAAATATCGGCGCCATCATGTTGGGATTCGGACTTTTGTTCTTAGGAATGAAAACTATGAGCGGAACAATGGCTCCTCTGCAGCAGCTGCCAATCATTACCGAAACCTTAAAAACATTAAGTAATCCAATTTTGGGGATACTGGCTGGTACTTTCATTACCGCCATTATTCAAGCCAGTGGCGCTTTTATGGGAATTATAATTCTTTTAGCCGGCCAAGGGGTAATCAATCTAGAAATAGCGATTCCTTTAATGTTTGGAGCTAATATCGGTACTTGCATTACGGCGGGACTGGCTAGTATCGGCACATCACGAGAAGCAAAAAGAGTAGCAATAGCGCATGCAATCTTTAAAATCGCCGGCGTAGCAATATTCTATTTCTTTATTCCGCAATTCATAGATCTGATCCGGTATTTATCCGCACAATTTAATTTTAGCATTGAACGAGATATTGCCAACGCACATACCATATTCAATGTGGCACTGGCATTCATCTTTATATTCTTCACCGGCGCCTTTGCTTGGGTGGTAAATAAAATATTACCATACAAAAAAGAAGAAAAAGTTCTGGATCTCAGAACACAATATCTGGATGATAAAGTTCTCAATACGCCGACAGTTGCTCTGCAACTTGCCAGAAAAGAAATATCACGCATGGCTGATCTGTTAGAGGTCATGTTATCTGAATCCATTATTCTCTTTACAAAAAAGGGGGAAATGAAAGATAAATTATACCCAGAACTATCACTAATAGAAGGTCTGGATAGAAGAGAAAATCTGATAGATTTTCTGGAAGATGAAACGGGAAAATATTTAAACAAAATCGGACAACAAACTATTACACCCGCACAATTTGATGAAACCAGCGGCATGAGAACTATTCTCAGAAAAACCGAAAGAATTGGAGACATAATCCATAGACATATTTTATTTTTATATTACGAAAAGCAAAAATTAAAATATGACTTTTCACCGGATGGTAAAAAAGAACTTTTGGAATTCAACCAAAAAATATGCGAACAGTTAAACCGCCTGCAAAGAGCTTTTGCGCAAACAGATCCAGGAGAAGCTAAAAGAATCACAACAGAAGACCAAAAATATTGTCTTTTAAGCTCTAAAATAGAACAACAACACAAAGATCGTGTTTTAAAAGGAATTCAAGAATCTAAGGAAACCCACGAAATTCACTGGAAATTATTAGATGCCATGAAAAGAATCAACAGGCACACATGTGAAATCGCCGATGTTATCCTCTCTGCTAATTGGTAAAATCTATTATCAATCCACAAACCGCTCAAAAACGAGCGGTTTTTAAATTTTTTATATTAATATAAATAAAAAATGACTTTTATGCTTGATTTTTTCTTAAAAACCTGTTATATTGCAGGCATGAATGATAAATTAAAAAAAATTATATTACTTCTTGGAGATATTGGTGTTTTGTATTTATCACTTTATATTACGCTGATTATTAGATACCAATCACTTCCAAATGTTCAAACATGGCAAAGCCACATTACCCCGTTTTCCATTATCTTTTTTGTTTGGATTGTTGTTTTTTTTATTGCCAACCTATACAACCTTCATTTAGCCGTAAATAACTCCAAATTCATTGTAACCTCTATTCGTTCCATGCTTGTTGCCGGACTTCTTTCAGTGGTCTTTTTTTATACAAATCCAAATCTGCCCATTACACCAAAAACAAATCTTATTATTTTTTTGATAATATCAATATTATTTTTCTTGCTATGGAGGAGAGCTTTTAACTGGGTACTTGGCGCCTACTTACCAAAAAACAAAATCGCCTTCATAGGATACAACGAACAAATCAAGGAGCTTATAAAAATTTTTAATGAAAAACCCCATTTGGGCTATATCCCCTCTTTGGTTATTAGTAAAAATAAAATTGATGAAAAAATTTTTCATGAAAAAAATACTTATAAACTTTCTAAATTAATAAAAGAAAAAAACATCAATACGGTAATACTGGCTGATGATCCCCACCAATCTCACGCTATAAGATCGTCCCTTTTTTCCTGCCTGCATTTAAACATTAACCTTTTTTCTCTGCCAAATTTCTATGAAGTAATTACCGGAAAAATTCCCCTGGATGCGATTAACCAAATGTGGTTTTTGGAAAATTTAAACAAAGGCACAAAAACATTTTTTAACATATTTAAGCGTGTTTCCGATATCGCGCTAGCTCTGATTATTTTATTTTTAACTTTACCTTTTTGGCTTATAATAATAATTATTATTAAATATGAAAGCCCGGGATCAATTTTTTATTTCAGCCGAAGATCCGGCAAAAATAAAAAAATATTTAATTTGATAAAATTTCGTACAATGCGAGAAAATGGAAACAATCATGCATATACCAAAAAAAACGATCCGCGAATTACTAAATTCGGTGTTTTTATGCGAAAAACAAGAATTGATGAAATTCCACAGGTTATAAATATTTTAAGGGGGGAAATTAGTTTTGTGGGTCCGCGTCCGGAGCGTCCGGAATTAATAATAAATCTGGAAAAAGAAATACCGTTTTACAACGAAAGAATGCTGGTCAAACCAGGCCTCTCTGGTTGGGCGCAGATCGCAGAGTATCACTCTCCCACTGTAGAAGATACTATTAAAAAATTACAATATGATCTATTCTATGTAAAAAACAAATCTATCTATTTAGATTTGGTGATTATGTTAAAAACTATTTTAATGATAGCAAAAGGGGGGGGACGATAAATTTTTTTACAAAAAATTTATCTAGTTAAAAGTTAAAAATCTATAAAGTTGAAAGTAGTTTATATAACAAAAAACAGACCTTGGGTCTGTTTTTTGTTATATCAAAACGTTAAAATAAAACTTAATCTATCGCGCAAGCGATACTCGGGCGGAATAAATTTTTAACTAAGACCCCCTAATAATCTCTAAGCTTCTTGATTCCCTCGTGCTTTTGAATCTTTTCTAGCGCCTTGGCTTCAATCTGTCTGATACGCTCACGGGTTACATCAAATTCTCGCCCCACCTCTTCCAGGGTATGAGCCACTCCATCATCAAGACCAAAACGCATTTCTAATATCTTTTGTTCACGCGGAGAAAGCTGAATAATCACATCGTGTACATAATCTTTTAAGAGTTGCAGAGCGGCTGATTTATCAGGAGTAACATTTTTTACATCTTCAATAAAATCTTCAAGTGTTGAATCTTCTTCATCATCCCCCACTGTCGTTTCAAGTGAAATAGTATCTTGAGAAATTTTCATAATGTGGCGAACTTTATCTATTTCCTCCCCCATCTCAGCAGAAATCTCTTCCGGCAGAGGTTCTCGGCCCAAATCCTGTATTAACTGTCTTTGGATTTGCTGAAATCTGTTAATGGTTTCTACCATATGAACCGGAATGCGAATGGTTCTGGATTGGTCGGCGAGCGCCCTGGTAATTGCCTGTCTAATCCACCATGTGGCATAGGTAGAAAATTTATAACCCTTTCGATATTCAAACTTTTCTACAGCCCTAAATAAACCAATGTTTCCCTCCTGAATCAAATCAAGCAAAGAAAGCCCCTTGGCCCCTGAAAATTTCTTAGCAATTGAAACCACTAATCTTAGATTAGCCTCTATAATATATCTCTCAGCCTCCTTATCTCCCTTTTCCTTTCTTTTAGCAAGTTCTACTTCCTCTTCGGATTTTAACAAGGGAACCTTGCCAATTTCCTTAAGATACATTTGTATGGAATCCGAACTCAATTTAGATAAATCCACCATATTTTTAGGATTCAAAATCTTGCCGCCACCGGTTTCCTGATGTTCCATCTTATCCTTTTCATATTCTAATATTTTTCCCGAATCTTCTATGATTTGCACGCCATTCTTTTGTAGTTTCTCTAAAAATAATTCATAACCAAAAATATATTCTTCCACCTCCGGAAAAACATATAATAATTCTGTTTCGGTAATAAAACCCCTGGATCTTCCTTTGGCAATTAACTTTTCGGTTTGTGCTTCTTCCGGAAAAATAATTTCTCTTTTTTCTGCCGCCTTTGGCGCAATTTTTTTCTTTGGTGTAGCTTTTTTGGTTGAAATTTTATTTTTCGGTACAAGCTTTTTCTTTGGTGCAACCTTTCTTACCGGAGATTTTTTTGTAATTGCCTTCTTTTTTGGTGTAGCTTTTTTAGTTGTTGCTTTCCCTCCAGGGCTTTTGCGCAGGGGGAATTTTTTAGTCTTTACCATTTTTTGTATTTATATAGAACTTAATTCATCTGATAAAATTTTAAATTCTTCCAACAATTCATTTATTTCTCTCTGTTTATTTTCTTTTTCTTTGCTAGAAATCTCTTTTTCAATTATTTTCATCCTACCGGATATATAGCTTCTCTTTAAAAACGAAATTGCATTAATTGTATTTTCTTTTATTACACCTATTTCCAACCCCGAAAATTCTTTGTCACCCAAAAGAACCAGTCTATCTAAACTATTTGACTGGTTTATCCCATTTTCTTTATCTTCATTTAATAACCATTCTCTAAAACTAAAATAATCAAACAAATCATCTTGAGATGATTTATCTAAACCGTGATTATTTATATTATTATTATAATAAAAAATTAATTTTTTGTAAATAGCTATATTTGATAAACCAACCAATTCATTTACCTGAATATGATTAATTACATATTCAAATACTGATAAATTCCTTAATGTTGCGGATAAAACGAGCTCGCTTAATTTTTCCTCCCTGCTTAATACTTGAGCATCAGACTTGTTTTCGCGTAGCTTTGTTTCTGTATTTACCTTAAATGTTGTTGGCTTGTTCTGGCTTGCAAAAATCTTTGTTAGTTCCCCCCTAATACTCCTCTCTTCTGCTCCCATTTTTTCACTAATCTTTTTTACCCAAAAATCCTTTTCAATTTCATTTGGTAATTTTAAAACATGCGGCAACAAATTAGTTTTAATGCTATCTCGATCTTCAATTCTATCCAAATTTAATCCTTCAAAAGTTTTATCAAAATAATAATCCATAAAATATTTTGCTTCTTTTATGGCAGTTCTCCATCCATCTAAATTCTTACGAATACATTCATCGGGATCTTTTCCATCTGGCAAGGATAAAATTTTTACCATCATCCCCAATTTCATAGCCTCAGTAATTCCTTTTTCAGCAGCTTGTATCCCGGCATTATCCATATCAAAAGCTATTATTATTTGATTTGTAAAACGCTTTAATAGCACAATTTGCTCATCGGTTAAGGCAGTACCAGAAGATGCTACTACATTTTTAAAACCGTACTTATGAGCAGTAATTGCATCCATCTGTCCTTCCACTATTATCGCATAACCCTGATTTTTAATTTCTAGTTTTGCCTTGTCTAAACCAAACAAAATCTTACTCTTGTTATAAACATCTGTTTGCGGACTATTGATGTATTTCCCCATTTTTTCCCTTGCTTCCTTTTCTGGACTGACTCTAGCCGTAAAAGCAACGATATTTCCGTTTACGTCGTTGATTGGAAACATAATTCTTCCGCGGAACCTGTCATAATATCCGGAAGAACCACTTCTTTTAAGCGACATCCCGGCTTCAAATATCTCATTGTCATGAAAGCCTTTTTTTCTCAAGGGGCTATAAACATTATCCCATCCCTCGGGGCTGTATCCAATTCCCCATTCAACAATCACTTTGTTGTCTACTCCCCTTTCGGTTAAATATTTTCGGGCGTTTTCAGCCGTCTTACTTTCTGTTAAAAATCTATTATAGTATTTACTGCACATCTCCAAAATGTCCAACAACCTGTTTCTTTTTGATATCTCCTGAAAATTTTGTTTTTTCAACTCCACACCCGCTTTTGGCGCTAAAAGCCTAAGGGTTTCTGCAAAATTTATCCCCTCTATTTCTTTCACAAATTCTAAAACATCTCCTCCTTTACCACAGCCAAAACAATGCCAAATCTGTTTTTCCGGACTTACCATAAAAGATGGGGTTTTCTCACTATGAAATGGGCACTTGGCGCGAAAATTAGATCCGGCTTGCTGCAATTGAATATAATCGCGGATCACATCCACAATATCCAATCTAGATTTTATTTCTTCGGATGGTTGCATGAATTTTAACTCAAAGCTTAAAGTGTAGAACTCAAAGCTACAACATTAATTTTGATAATTAAAAATAAATTCTTTCAAAGACTCTATTAGGCATTTTTCATTAGGGGCAATATAATCTAATGGTACACTAATCATGGGATTTAATTTTGAATCCAAAAATGCGGCTCTTATATCTGTTTGCAGCCCTACCAATAATCTGTTTTTATTATTTAATTTTTTGTCTGCATAGGCTATTCCAAGCTCAACACAAGCTCCTTCGTCGGGCACGCGGCCATCCAAAACAAACAAAAAAATATTTGATTCTATTATTTTATCCCTGTCCAATTCAAACATTTTGTGGCGGCGCTCTTCTCTTACCATTTTATTATAAGGTGATTTATTTTTTTCTACACCATCCCTCTGTGGTAAAAAAACATCAACACCCAAAGCCTCAATTTTTTTTGCAAGAAGTTTATTAAACTCTTTTTCTGTATTATTAAATAATGGTCCTGCAAAATATAATAGCATAATGTTTTAGTTAATTTGTTGATTATTAACTAGGCGCCTAATTCACCAAGTAACTAATCAACTACATATAAATTATCCGAATATTTTTTTAAACCAGCTAATTTTTTCTTTAACATTCTTAGATTTTTCTAAACTACCATCCCCCACTTTATCAAAAACATCTTCCTGTTTAATATTACCGCTCGATATTTTATCCGCTGCCGAATTAATTAAAATCTTTAATCTTTCTATTTCTCTTTCTACTATTTCTCCGTCATATTCCGCATTGTGCATGTGTGCGCCCGCGTAGCTAGCTTGTTTTTGATCCAGATGCAGGTTAAAAATAACTTCTGTATCTTTTTTGTCAACATACATGTGGAGCCGAGGATAAAAATCACGAGTCAAACGGCGTACAAAGCTTTCGTTTCCGCTTCTCCTGTCCTGAATAAATCCGTAACCCGCCCTTCTCAGAAACTGTTCCGGATTTTCATTTATTTGATTTTTATTTATTATTAGCTTCATTTTTTATTTGTTATCTTAATTTTTTTATGATATAATACAGTCAAAGATTATACTATTTTAAAAATTAAGTCAATTTATTTATGAGTTATTTTTACATTTTTACCAGTCTGCTAATTGTTTCTTTAGTATCTTTTGTGGGGATATTTTTTATTTCTCTAAGAGATAATGTGCTAAAAAAAATAACAATTTATCTGGTAAGCCTCTCTGCCGGCACGCTTCTCGGTGGTAGTTTCATTCATTTATTGCCGGAAGTGTTATCTGAAAATAATTTTCAAATTAGCATACTATACTGGGTGCTATTTGGAATAATAATATTTTTTATTTTAGAGAAAATTATCTGCTGGCGCCATTGCCATATTCCCACCTCCGAAAACCATCCTCATCCAGTAGGAATCATGAATCTTGTCGGAGACGCTTTTCATAATTTTCTAGACGGCATATTGGTTGCCGGAGCTTTTATGGTTAACACTCAAATGGGAATTGCTACTACTATCGCCGTCATTACCCATGAAATACCGCAGGAAATCGGTGATTTTGGAGTATTGATTCACGCCGGGTTTAATCGTACCAGAGCTCTATTTTACAATTTCTTGTCTGCCCTATCTGCCATGATCGGGGCGCTTGTTACAATCTTTTTAGGGAAATATGTGGAAGATGTGAACTTTTATATTATTTCGCTCGCAGCCGGCGGATTTATTTATATTGCCACCGCCGACCTGATACCAGAATTAAAAAAAGAAGTGAAACCATTCGGATCTATTGCACAACTCGCTGTTATCCTAATCGGAATCGTAATAATGGCCGGACTAAAAATGCTATTTGAATAATAAACTTTTTATTTTTTAACTCCACTTACTATAAATCCCGTACCCAACCACCTCAAGTTTCCTTTATAAAATTTTTCAAAGAATTTACTGATAGGCACTGTTAAAAATGGAAGGTATTTATCTATTGGAAATGGCAGAATTTGAAAATTATAATAAAAAGTATCACCTACCCTAAAACCAATATTTTGCATTGATTCTTTATATTCTTCTTCTCTGTATTCTCTGTGATCCAATCCATGGCGCTCTCCTCCTAAAAACATTTTTACAACTTTTGACAAATTCTTTATAACAAACTTATTCCATATTCGATATGGACTTTTTTTATTGGGCAAAGTAATAATGGCTACACCGCCGGGTCTTAAAACCCTATACATCTCTTTTAGCGCTCCATAATCATCATCTAAATACTCCACCACCCCCATACAAATTATAATATCAAAAAATCCATCAGGAAATCCTATTTTTTCTACCCTGCCCACAGAGAAATGCACATTATCCAAATTGCCATATTTTTCAAGGCATTTATCAATCATGTCCTGAGCCAAATCTACCCCATAAAAATCATAATCTTTAGCCTTAAAACCATCAACCATCACCCCTGGACCGCACCCCACATCCAAAACTTTTCCCTTTTTATCACCCACCAACTCAAAAACCCTCTGTCTGCGCATATTAAATGAATGCGCCGTACTGTTCATGCCTTTGTATCTGTTATCATAACGAGGGGCTTCATCATTAAATTTTTTAACTACTTTTTTTTCTTTACCACTCTCCATATATTTTTTGTTATTAAATTTATAAATTTTATCTTTCTAATTTTGTTAAATTTTTGTTTAAGGCGGACTTTAAAAATTAAATAAAATCCAACAAACAAGCAACTATATTAAATTCTTTATTTTATTTAAGAATGACGAAATACCGGAAAGTATTATTTTAAATTCTACAAGATCATCTCTATTGCTTACCGGATATCTTTTTAGTTTATAAAGATTTGTGTCCGGATTATTCTTACCAGCAACTGTCGTTAGGGCGCATTTATAATTTATTCTTTTCAAGCACCCCACAACCTCCTCGCTAAAATCTTCCGGCTGCCCATTGGGATATGCAAAATCATTACACTTTATTCCAATTTCTCTTTCTAATAAGTTCTTAGAAAATAATAATTCATTTTTTATTTGTTTCTTATTGCATTGAGACAAAATCGGATGAGTGTGGGTATGGCTGCCAAAATTAACTAATCCGCTTTGTTTCATTTCTTTTATTTTATTCCATGATAATGGTCTATATATATCGGGTGCATTATTAGAATTTAATTTCGCGCCCAATTCATTTTCTATACCCTCCAGAATCACCATTCTCTTACCAGGCTTAATCTTTTTTAATTTTGATTTAATGCTTCGTACACAATCTAATTTAGTGTTCGTATCTGATAAAATATATTTATTATTATCAATATTCAATTTTTCTTCCTTGGTATTATTAATAGCATATTCCAATCTATCTACCCACAAAAATTTTTGTTCATCTACAAAAGAAGTGGTCAAAAAGATGGTTGCTGGCGCTCTCAATTTCTTAATTATTGGATATGCCAAACTGTAATTTGAATTATAACCATCGTCTATTGTTAAAACAATTGAGTTCTTCGGTATTTTTTTCTTATTCTTAATAATATCAACCGCCTTCTTTAATGAAATAATATTATAATCTTTTTGTAGATATTGTAACTGCTTTTCAAACGCGCTTTTAGGAATATGGAAGCCTAAATAATTTTCCACTCCTCTGTGGTCATGATCAGTAAAGCCATGATACATAAGAATTATGATCGTATTCCTATTGACATACTGAAATAATCTATGTATCTTCAAAAAAATTAATACTTTATATAAAACAATCTTCATATTCTTGCCTTAGCAAAACTTTTCTTATGCATCCTTAATGTTTCTTCTTTTGTCGGCATGCCCAAAACGGACTTTCTGGCATTTTTGCCGAGATACATCCTCATACCTTCGTCATCCATCAATTTTTTCATGGCTGCTTCCAAAGCTTCGCCGTCATTAACAGGAACTACCATGCCGTTCTTGCCGTTGATTATCAACTCCCCAGCAGAACCCACATCGGTCATAATAACCGGTAAACCATAACCGGCCGCTTCCATAATAGACACCGGCCATCCCTCAGAATGTGATGTCAATAAAAATACATCGGCCCGTTTATATATTGAAGCTATATCATTTTGCCACCCTAAAAATTTAATATTTATTTCTATGTTTAATTCTTTTGCCAAATTTTTCAAATTATTTTCCAACCCCCCCTCTCCCACAATCCACAACTCAACATCTTTTCTGGCTTTTAAAATCTCCGCCATGGCCCCGATTTGCATGGCAATATTTTTTACCGGCACCAATCTTCCAACTGTTAAAAATACAAACTTATCCGAAGAATTTTTGGACACTTGGTGTCCTATAGGGCATCGGGTGTCTAAAAATTCTTCTGGTTTAAAAAACACCGGCACTATCGTAATTTTTTCTTCTTTTACGCCAAATTCTTGTATTAATCTATTCTTAAGTCGTTTACTTACGGTTCTTACCGCGCTGGCTCGGGGAAAAATAAACTTAGCAATTAATTTTCTTATTCCAGAAAATTTTTCAAATCCATGATTTTGAATTTCTAAACCAATCTTAAACTTTTTAGATAAAAGCCAGGCTACAAATCCCAGATAATATTGGTCTTGAACGGTAATAATATTATATTTTTCATTTTGCAATATTTTTCCAGCCTTAACATAAACCTTGAATAGTTTAAATATTTTATTCTTGCCAACCACGCCGAAAACAGTTACCTTCTCCGATAAGTCAACTTTTGCTTCCTTTTCTGCCGGCGTGATAATGGTGTATTTATCCACTAAATCCCCATAATCAATAACCCTGCGGGCTATCCTGGAATCTTTATCCAAAGTGCTGGCGTCCGTGCCTATGCTTAAAATTTTAAATTTCTGATTATCCATAACATTCACCCCCCAACACTCCCCAATATTTTTAATAATTTATTTTTATTAAATTTACTCGCTTGAAGCGGAGTAAAAATTCAAATAAACTATTATTATCATCGAGCAAACATAAATCATAACAACAAATAATTTACTTTGGGGGAGCTGAGCTTAAATTTAGTAAAAATAAATTATTAAAAATAATAACCACCGCTATTCTATATTTCCGCATTTCTTGCAAAGCGGGAATTTTCTGTTGTACGCAGCATCTCTTAATTTTTTATTCTTTGCCAAATTCCACATCTTCCTTAAATCCATCTTATCCATTTCTCCGTACACATAATCCCCGTAAAGATCAAAGCAGCACATTACCGCCCGGCCGTCGGCCAAAACCGTAAAAACCCTTTTTACATCTGCGCATTTTTTATATTCAAGCTTTGGTTTCAGTCCATGCTCATCTTTTTTGTAAACAATCGCCTCGTCCTCAATATCCTTATCCGCAAAAAACTGTTCTGATAAATTTTGTATTTCTTCTTCGTTATAAGCATATCCGCTTAAGATAAAAGGCTTAATATATAATTTGTCTATTTTATTAATTCCGGCAAAATCTTTAATATTCTGCACCTCATCCTGATTCAGCTTGTTTAAAATAAACTGCAAAGTGGCGATCGGCCTTTTTTTCTTCAGTTCCTGCTTGCGTCGGCAAAAATATTCAATATTCTTTTTTACCGTCTCAAAATTGCCACCGCGCCTGAATTTTTCAAATGGTTCTTTTTTTAGACTATCCAAAGCAAAACGAATTTCTCCCAATCCGGAGTTGAGTAATTTTTCCGTCATTTTTTCATCCAATAAGGAGCAGTTAGTAGAAAGCATGGTATGCAAATTATTATCCGACGCGTATTTTGCCATCTCCACGATATCCGGATGTAAAAGCGGCTCATTGGAATTATAAATATAAACTATATGCACATAATCCTTTACATTATCAATAATGCGCTTATATTTTTCCAGATTCATATATTCCGGCTGGCGCTTTTGAAAAATCAAGCGGTGAGGAGTCGGACATGTCGGGCAATTAAAATTACAGGTGTTGGATGTTTCAATGATAACCGCATAAGGCATTTTAAAAACAACATGCTTAAACATAGCCATAAACAGATGCCAAACTTTTTTATGCTCCCCATTCCAAAGATTGTACCAAACAAACCACTTAAAAACCTGTAATGTGTATTTAATTTTTTTTATATATTTTTTCATATTAATGAATCAAAGACTTGTAAATGCGCATCTATAATCTTTTCTTTTTCCCAAAAAATATTACTCATCACATCATTGTCGGCTAAATTATCGTTTTTATTTGCCAAGAAATATTCAATAGCTTTTTCTATTTTCTTTTTCATGTCATCAACGCTCAGAGGATCGATATAAAAAATCTTATCGCTTTTAATGCCCAGATATCCCAACTCGCTTTCCTTGGTGTGGATTATGACCTTGCCCATCTTCAGGCCCTCGGCAATAAAATTGGAATTGATTTCAGTCAGCGACGGCAGCACCAAAATATCGCTTTCTATAATTTTTTTCATTAAGTCCCCGTGCTTCATGGGGCCGAATATTTTTATTCTTTTTTCCAGCTTATTGAATTTAATATATTTTTTTATTTCTCTTTCTTCCGGCCCCCCTCCTATCATTTCCAAAACTATATTCTGATGGTATTTCTTATAATCAATTTCGGCAAAAGATTCCACGAAATTTTTCAAATTGCGGATTTTTATCATTCTGCCGGCAAAAACAAGTTTTATTTTATTTTTATCTTTATTGATTGCGCAAATATTCGTAAAATCCGGCTCTATATTTTTTATTATTACTGTCTTGTTTTTATGAATAAGCCTGCGGCTGTTTAAATAAATATCTCGCAAAAATTGGGAATTAAAAATTATTTTATTGCTTTTAAGCAAAACAAAATTATTAATACTATAAATTATTTTTTCCCATAAATTAAAATTTTTTTTATTGTAATATTCCCGTAAGGTGCTGTCGGCATAGCCTTTCTGCGAGGCTTGTTCCCACTGATAATCTCCGCCTAATCTGGTTACCAATCTCAATTTAGGATTTAATAATTTAACCAAGGCGCACGGAAAACCTGTACTTATAGCATCAAAACTATAAACGATATCAGCCTTTGAACTTAAAAAAAACATTTTCCAAAAATATTTTATATAGCGCAATAACAAGTTTTGATGTTTAGCTACGGTATAAATTTTAAATTCCGAATTATCAATCTTCTTGCCATATGTCAATATTTTCACATTATATCCGTTATCAGCAAATTCCCTGGCAAAAGAACTGGCATAGGTGGCCGGCCCGCTGATATCGGGCGGGAAGCTTCCCGCGGCCATAACAATCTTAAAGCTCTTATCAGATGTTTTTCTGAATTTTCTGCATTTTCTGAAAATAATAAATTTATAAATCAAGAAACTACCAACCCCCAGCATGCCCGCAATGAATCCTTGGACAAAAACATACCAAATTTTATATTTATCTATCAAAGATATTAAAGGGTGCAACAATCTGCTTTGGCTAAAAATATTTTTAACTATTGGCCAGGTATCGTATTTTTCTATTAATAAATAAATCAAGCCGGCATTAATGCTTAAGTTAATAAGCCCGACTATTAAATACAAAATCATTTGCCCGCTCATTCTTTCTTTGTCGTTATCGCTGAATGTCCAGAATTTCTGCAGGCAAAAACTCACAAAAAAAGCTATGGCATAAGCGATAGTAGCGGATAATACCACGTTAACCAATAAAACGCTGTGGAGGAAATAAATACAAAAAAAGTCCACTCCGGCGGCGGTCATTCCGGAAATTATGAACTTAATCGGAGTTTTATGTTTTTGAAATTGACAATAAATCAACTGAACCATTGATTTTGTATTAAGTGTATAGTATTAAGTATTAAGTGAAAATTAACAACACCGCTTATCCTTCATAAATATTTTCAATATCTTTTATAATTTTGTTCCAATCAAATCTTTTAACAGATTCTTTGGCATTTTTCACAAGTTTATTTCGTAGATCGGTATCTTTAAGAAGTTTAATAAGCGCCCCGGCAATTTGTTCGGAATTTTTCGGCTCAATCAACAATCCTGTTTTCTGATCATCTATAACTTCTGGTATCCCCCCTACATTTGTACCAATAATTGGTCTGCCGCATAATTGAGCTTCAATAAACGCAATTCCCAGCCCCTCGGCCAATGAAGGACATATAACCACTTCTGATTTTTTGAACTCTTTCATATATTCATCATGAGGAATGGTAAGTTTAAGCTCTACTGAATCCTCTATATTTAAATCCTTAATAATTTTAAAAGCCTCTTCCCTCATGTCGCCGTCACCAACCTGAACCAATTTAGCTCCGGGTATTTCCTTAAGCACCAATGGCCAGGCTTGCAACATATAATAAGCGCCCTTTTCCCGTGATAACCTACCGGCAAAAAATACTCTATTTGATATAGATTTTACTTCGGATGGAATATTAGAAAAATCTGCTCCATTTGGAATAACTTTAATCTTATCCGGATCAGTGCCTAAATCTACAGAACATTTTTTTAAAAACCTGCTAATAGCCGTTATTACATGCGGTGATTTGTGAATGGTTTTCATTATAAATTTAAACAAAAAATTATCCATTTTTTCCGATGTATATAAATCACCTGATTGCAAAGTTAAAATTCTTTTGGCTTGCGGATACAAATATTTTAAGATCACCAGAACAGCTCCGGCATAACTCTCCATTATTGCATGTATAATATCCGGTTTAATAGATTGGGCTTTAAAAGCTGCCAAAACTGGATATAAAAATTTATCAATTTTTTTATGCCCAATACCCAAACGAATTATTTTAAAATTTTTTCGTTCTTCTATAAAAGGTAAATTTTCATCAAAACGACCGGTTAACAAAACAGTTTCATAATTACTTCCCAATCTTTCTAACACCTCCCTAACCATTTGTTCTGCTCCGCTCATATACGGCTCGTAAAAAGCAGATAATACGACTAACTTTTTATTTTTAGACATAAAGATTTATTCTTAAATCTTAAACCTTGGCTCTTTGATCTATAGCGGCCTGGCCAATTTTCCCTCCTGTTTATCCAGTAATTTAGAATATTCTTTTTTAATTCTCTTGGCCATATCTTCATCATATTCCATAACCTCCATGCCGGACTTGCTGTGCAAGGCAACGGCGCTATCGCTTTTAGCATCATTGGTTAAATATACAGAATCAGCTGTTTTAAAAATCAATTTATAAATCGGCATATAAATGCTTCTATGCAAAAAACCTTTTTTCTGCGCTTCGGTCTTGTCGAAAGTAAGAAGAAAATTTATCCGTTTATTTAAAAACTTTAAAAATACAGCCGCCAAGCCTCCATAACTAGCCATCACAGACCAGGCAAAACGAAAATTATATTTTGTGCTCAGCTGATACGCCCTCCATGCGCCGATAAAAGGAAATAAATATTTTCCAATGATACCGGAAGGACCCACTCGATAAATAAGAGAGTTGCCTAATTGTTTAATATTTTCTAGTCCTTTTCTGGATCTAGTAGTAATAATATAAAATTCTGTATCAGACATATTATTTATCATCTCCATCATTGCGTTCTCCGCCGGACCCATATCGGGATAATAAGTTGTCGCAAAAACAATAATCTTCTTTTCCGGCATCTCCAAATTTTTATAGTGTTCTATGGTCTTTTTAACCCCCTCTTCCAAACCAACCTTAGGCTCCCAATCTAAGACCCTCTTAGCTAAGCCAATATCCGGCTTGCGAAATTTAGGATCTCCTGTAAGCTCCTTATCATAAACGATGCGTGATTTAGAGTTGGTCATCTTAATTACAATATCAGCTAACTCTTTTATGGTTATTTCCTTAGTGCTACCAACATTGACGGGACCCGTAAATTCAAAAGATTTTTTCATCATCCTGTCTACCGCTTCTACTAAATCATCAACATACATATGAGACCTAGTAAAAGAACCGTCTCCATATATAATAAGGTTATTACCATTCAAGGCCGCAATAATAAAATTGCTCATTACCCGGCCATCGCGATAATACATATTTGGTCCGTAAGTATTAAAAATCCTTACAATCTTAACATTCACATTGTATTTTCGGTGGTAATCCATGCACAGTGTTTCTGCCATTCTTTTTCCTTCTTCATAACAAGCTCTGGCGGTAAGCGTGTCAACTTGACCCAGCATATCTTCCCGCATTACTTCCCCCTTTTCCCGTACCCCATAAACATCGGAGGATGAAGCTTGAATAAATACTGCATCATGCTTGCGCGCTATTTCCAACATATTAATTACGCCATGCACATTAGATTTGGCGGTATGAATCGGATCCACCTGCAGATCAACGCAGGAGACCGGACAGGCAAAATTCATCACCCAATCAATCTTTTCTTTGAATTCTATAGGATTATTAATGTCATGCTTGATGAATTTGAAATTTTTGTTTTTCTCAAAAGGATCAATATTATCCGTAGTTCTGCTTTTTTGCAAATTATCAATACAAATCACCTTGTGCCCCTCGCCCAGATACCGCTTGCATAAATGCGATCCGACAAATCCGGCTCCTCCGGTAATTAAAATTGTTTTTTTGTCTTTTGACATAATTATATATTCAAAAATTTTTATATTTTGTAATAATCTTGATACCACTCCACAAATCTTTTTATCCCCTCTTCTACCGTAACTTGCGGCTTATATCCAAGCATTTTCTCCGCCTTGGAAATATCCGCCGAACTTACCGGCACATCTCCGGGTTGCATCGGCATCATGTTCTTTTTTGCCCTTTTGCCCAAATTTTTTTCAATCTCAGCGATATAATCCAATAATTTCACCGACCTGCCGCCGGCTAAATTAAATATTTCATAAGAATGCTCCTCGCTTCTATTGATTGCGGACACCACCCCGTCTACGATATCCGATACATAAGTAAAATCTCTGGCCATATTGCCATAATTGAAAACATTAATCGGTTTATCCCTGGCAATAGCATCGGTAAATAAAAATAAAGCCATATCCGGCCGGCCCCATGGCCCGTAAACCGTAAAAAACCTAAGTCCCGTGCATCTCAAACCGAACAAATTATGATAAACGAAAGCTTTTTCCTCGTTGCCTTTTTTGGTCGCCGCATACAGAGACATCGGCGCATCCACCTTGTCATCTTCCGAAAAAGGCATTTTTTTATTAGCCCCGTAAACAGAGCTGGAAGAAGCAAAAACAAAATCTTTGATATCATGATGCCGGCACAGCTCCAACATATTCAAAGTGCCAAGATAATTAGAGTGCTGATAAGCAAAGGGATTAGTAAGCGAATACCGCACTCCGGCTTGCGCCGCTAAATGTAATATCTTGTCTATCTTTTCTGTTTTAAAAATTTTATCCATTTCCTCGTAATTCGTAATATCTGTTTCAAAAATATAAAAATTATTAAAATCTTTCTCTAAATTTTTTATCCTATCTCTTTTTATCCGCGGATCATAATAATTATTAAAATTATCAACAATCAATATTCTATCTCCCCGATTAAGTAAAACACGAGCTACACTAGATCCGACAAATCCGGCCCCTCCGGTAATCAAAATTGTTTGATTAACTTTCATATAAACATTTAATCATTTAAACATGTAAGCAAAAATTTATCTCTTGTCATTCTGAACTTGATTCAGAATGACACAGGTGGAAAATATTTTCAAACCACTTAAAGTAATCCCTTATATTCCAATATCTTTAGTGTTCCTAATATTTTGATATCAACCGTAAAATCATCATGCTTTTTTACACAAAAATCCACCAAATCTTTCAAGGGTATTTTAATTACTTCAATATCCTCCGCATCATCGCTTTCTACCCCTTCAAAACCGACATATTCCGCATCAGGAGCATAATAAATATCCATAACACAATCAGACATGCCGGCATTAAACGGTCCGCCATGCACATAAATAAATTTATCCGCGCTATATCCGGTTTCTTCCTGTAATTCTCTTTTTGCGGTATCTGTAAAATTTTCCCCGTCTTTATCCACTAGGCCGGCGGGGGTTTCTACCACGCATCCCTCATGAGGAATCCTGTATTGTTTAGTTAAAACAACTTCTTTTTCTTTTTTGGTTACAGCAAAAACAGCCACTATCCCGCGGACATTGCTGCGCTCCACGCATTCCCATAAACAATCTTTGCCGGTTTTGGTTTGAAATTCCTTGCCGATTACGCGAAGAAACTTGCCGTTATATAAATTTGTCTTTTTAAAATTCATAAATAAATAATTAGTCGAAAGTCCATAAAGTCTATAAAGTTAAAAGTAATTTATTAAAATTTTTAACTTTCAACTTTTGACTTTTAAATTTCTACCAGACAACTAGTTATCTAGTTGTCTCTATATTTATTAATCATATCTTCCCCATAAACCCCCATAAGCAAATCAAGATCCTTTTCACTTCTCACAAGCAAATGAATATTTTTATCCCGCAATGCTTCCAAAACCCGAAGCCCATATTCATTGGCAACATCCCTCTCGTACATTTCATGAAAAGCTGCAAAATCCTTGATAAAACAATGCCCACCGGCTCCTCTTCCGGATTTATGTATCGGCTCCATGTGCAAGTCATTAAATTTCAATGTCTGGGCGACATGGCCGCCAGGCTGTCCGCTATTGTGTACCGGATTCATATGGGTAGAACCGATCCGCGGATCCGCAGCCATGGCCTCTTTGATAATATCCCACTCTAAATCATGGGCGCGGGTCAAATCATAAAGCATGTTAAAAAATATCACCTTAAAATAAAACCAATTATTGCCGCCATACTTGATAAATTCCGCTTCTTTAGCCCTGCAAATTTTTTCATAAGGGGCTTTCGGCAAACAATCCAATACTTCCTGCGCCCTGCTTATATATTCATCTGTTTCCAGCGGAATACCGATTATATTTCTAATCGGATTGGCTGCGTCATGAGCTGCTGTAGCTTCACTTAAAAATTCAGGGGCATGCAAAACAAAAAAACGAGGATTTTCCCTCTGAATAGATTCGGTGGTGCCGGGTAAGACAGTAGATTTAATTACGACAGTAGCATCGTCTCCGGCTATTTGTATTGATTTTCTGATAAAACTGTCATCAAAACCCTTGGGCGTAGAAGGCGTAGGCACAGCCACAAAAACAATTCTACAATCCCTGATTAATTCTTTATTTTGTATATAAGGCTCCTCAAGTGAAAACCTTACTACATCATGCCCCCTGTTTTCAAAGTCATCGGCATAATTTTTGCCGATCCAACCTTGACCAATAAAACCAATTTTTTTGCTCATAAAATTTAAAATCTCCAAGCCCCGCACTTGGATATCAAGAATTAGTATACCTTCAATAGTATACTATTAATTATTAAATAAAAAAAATTTAAAGTCAAGATAAATTACAACACAAAACAATAATAAATTGCAAATATATCCCCTACTTTTTCCTAGCTTAACGGAAGAAAAAAATATATTGCTAAAATATAAAAAATATTCTAAAATAACAACATGAAAACAGAAAATAATAAAAAAACAATACTCTATCTAATCACTCAATCCGAAATGGGTGGAGCGCAAAAATATATTTTTGATCTGGTTTCGCATCTTAAAGACGAGTATAATGTTGAAGTTGGCTTTGGCGAACAAGGAGAGACCGGAGAACTGGCTATAAAACTCAAAGAAATAGGGATAAAATACCATGTTATTCGCAACTTAAAAAGAAAAATATCATTTAAAAATGACTTTTTAGCTTTTTGGCAAATCAGAAAACTTATCAAAAAAACAAAGCCGGATATTGTGCATTTAAACAGCTCAAAAATATCCATCCTGGGATCGTTGGCTTCTATTTTTTTAAAAATAAAAATTATCTATACCGCCCACGGGTGGGTTTTTAATGAACCTGATTGCAATAATTTTTATAAAAAAGCTGAAAGATTCTCGGCAAAATTCAAAAATAAAATCATCTGTGTCTCTGAGTTTGACAGGCAAGCGGCCTTAAGGGAAAAGATAACAGAGGAAGTAAAATTAATCACGGTTCATAACGGTGTGAGGCCAATAAATTTTTTAGAAAGGCCGGAGGCTCAAAGAAAATTAAAAGAAAAATTGCCGCCAAGCGCCATGTTTAAAATTAACGAAGGAGATATTTTAATTGGTTCAATTGGAAATCTATACAAAACAAAGGGTTTTGAATACTTAATTAATGCCGGAAAATTAATTATCAACAACAATCTTCATGTAAAAATAATAATTATCGGCAAAGACGGGGGTGAAAAAGAAGAGTTGGAAAATTGGATCAGGCAGCTTGGAGTGCAAAAAAACATTATCCTTCTTGGACAACTTGAAAATGCTTCTCAAATTTTAAAAGCCTTTGATTTATATGTTTGTTCTTCGGTCAAAGAAGGACTGTCTTATACCATTATTGAAGCCATGCTAGCCGGTTTGCCGATTGTGGCAACAAGTGTGGGCGGAAACGGAGAATTGATTGAAGATCAACAAACAGGTATATTGGTTGATACCCAAAACGCGGAAAAATTAGCCAAACAAATCATAAATACTTTAAGAAATCAGGAATTAATGAATAAGATGGCTATAAATGCTAAACAAAAAGCAGAAAAATATTTTACCATCGGTTCCATGGTAGAAAAAACTAAGAACATTTATGAAGAAATCACACAAACACACAAACAATAAAACCATGAAACAAAAAATAATTACGTAGTTACGTAATTATTTTTTTATAAGTATATTTCAATATTATATCTGCGCACTATTTCAAACTTTCAATAAAACTATTTGCGCTTGCTTCAATGCTGGGGTCAACTTTTATAGCCCTGCCCACAGCATCAATAGCCTTTTCCTTCTCTCCTTGTTCTGCGTAAAGTTTTGCCAAATTTATTAAATGTTTTACTTCTTGCGGTTCTTGAACAGATAATTGTTCATAAAGGCCGGTAACCCTCACCCAGTCTTCCGCGTCAACATAATGATTAATAAGTTCTTTTATGTATCCTGCCGGAGTCAAAAGACCATACCCGCCCAAATCTATGCATTTATCTATTTCCTTATAAGCTTCTTCGGTCTGGCCGTAATGCAAAAGAGTTTTTCCGAGATGACAGAAACTATCATAATATTCATCGTTTAAACTACTGGCATAGCGCAGAGTCTCAATCGCTTTATCCGGTTCATTGCGGGTAATGTAAATTTGTGCTTTCTGAAAATAAACCGGAGATCTGCCGGGACTAGCTTCTATGGACCTATTAATAGCTTCAAGCGCCCTATCTGAATAATACATAAATTTTTCCTGATTATTCTGATAATATACAGAAGCGGTGTTTAACATTTGAGCAAGCATCATCTGATTCAAACTGTCTCCCTTGTTATAATCTACATTTTTCTCAGCCAAATCAATCAAATAATCAATATCCTGTTCAACTGTATCCTTATTTAATTGCTTCAGGGCATTTGGATTGGTGGCAAAAATACGCAAAAGGCTAGTACGGCTATCGCGGTCTAGGACGGTATTATAACTTAAAGCCTTTTTATATATTTCCAAAGTCTCCGGCACTCGACCAGCAGCATAAGCTCTCTGTCCGTCGATAGTTCCGTTTAACATTCTCCAGGGGCTTATGTTGTATTGATACATAATCATAAATAATAAAAATCCAGCAAAAACCAAAGTATAAATTTCTTTATTTTCAAAATATCTGTCTTTAGTAAATTTATCAGATATCATTTTTCCTTTTTCCTGCAAACCCTCCAAAAAATTCTCCTCCCCTTCTTTGTGCATCCAATATACATAACCAAAAACTACCATAATCAACATATAGGTTATAAAAGAATCAAAAACAGCCAAGTTTTGCACAAAATAAGCAATGATTAAACATGAAACCAACACGAAGTCATGGAGACCTATGTATTTCTTTCGATATCCATCTATTAAATAATAAGCGCTGGCTAAAAGTATAAAAAGATAAGTTGAGATTCCAAAAACTCCGGTAGTAGAGGCGATATCCACCACATTATTGTGCGCCCGATCAAAATATGTCTCACCCCTGGTTTGTAGATAAAAATCAGGAGTAAAATATTTATCAAAAATAATCGCATAATTACCATGTCCTACGCCGATAATCGGATGAGCCTTAAAATCTTTAAGTCCGGCCTTCCATGATATTATCCTGGTTTGAAAAGTATTCTTTTGAAAATCTATACCCCGAATCGCTCGAAGTCCCGGGGTCCTGTCAAGTATCGGGCTGTCTTTGTGCGTAAAGAGCCATGAAATGATAACTATGCCCAAAAAACAAATCGCAAGTGTTGCTATCTTTATCTTTTTATTCCTATTCAATACACCGTATAAAAACAATGCTGCCAAAATGCTCAATCCAAGACCGACATGCGCGCCGCTAGTGCCAAGCTTATCAAAGTGAACAAAAAATAAGGGCAACGGAAGAAGATACAACCACTTTAACTCCTTAACTTTTTCCTTAAAAAATAACAATACACAAAAGTACATATTGAATATCAGATATCCGCTGACATAAGCCGAGTTGCCAATAGTACTATATCCTTTCTGATTCTCCCCTAATCCATAAAAACTAATGAAAACTCCGCAGACCACCGATGCTATCAAAAGAATTTTCCAATCTTTCTGTTCGCGAAATACAGTAATTAAAATCAAATAAAATATAAAAAAGTGCAGGATATGAAAAGCGCCAAGCATTCTCTCTACATCTCCCCAAAAACTTAAATTAAAATCAACTCCGGTCACACAGGAAATAACCATTACCGCAAAAAAACTAATAAGTCCAAAAGTAATCCATGATTTTTTTGGGCGATACTCCGGATATTTCACTAAAAATGCTATCCAAAACACCAAAAGCACCTCCATAATAATATTAAACGGTATTTGCTTTGATGTAATATAGGGAAACAAAAGACCTTTAAATACAAAGAATACGCAAATCAAAGAAAGATATATTCCTGATTTAAGAATGGTTAAATAAGTTTTTTGAGACATAATAATGTAAACTAAAAGCTAAAAGCTAAAAGCTAAAAGCTAATGTCATAAATAATAATATGGTTCTTTATAAGTAAACAAAAACAACGATAATTAACCGTTATTTAGCTAACTTTTATTATATCAAAGCCTCAAAACATGTCAATTTGACATTTTTATAACTATATGATATAATAAAAAACAAAAAAAGGAAAAAAAATGTCCATTAACGATCTGGCTCAAATATATAATTTTTTGAGCAACCAAATTCAATCGCTTCGGTATAGAATCTATATGCTTGAAGCAAATTTCCAAAACCAAAAAACCATTGAAGCTCTGAAACAAGAGCTGCAAAAAAAAGAAAAAAAACAAAAAGAAATAGAAAAACAATTCTAAAAAAGACCGGCCATAAATGACCGGTCTTCAATATTTTTAACTCATTTGTTTAATAGTAAAATTCTATTCAAATGCATAAGTCCTGTAATAATTATTTCAATTTTACCGGGTTTTATAGTAAGCGACCCGCTAGCCCGCGATTTTTACAGAGAATCAAAATTACTATTGGATATCCCCAATCCCAGATTGCGCATGACGGCAAAAGCGTCTGCGGGACGGCCCAAAAAATATCTTTTGCCGTCTCGGGGATTTACATACCAAGCCTCGCCTTTCCCCTCAACCTGCAGGAATATTTTGCCTTTATGGGTGCTTGCAAAATTAATATCTGTATTTATTTTTCCAGCGCCCAAAGGATTGTATCCATCCTCTACTTCTTGTTTATCACCAAATCCGTCGCTATCCGTATCTTTTTTGTTTTTATCAGTACCGATTGCGTCTTCAAATATATCAGAAAGTCCGTCGCCATCAGCATCTACTCCGCTTAAACTTGCAATACCTATCTTGATTTTGTCTAAATTGACGCTAGATATCCCAACTCCCTGCTGCCGCATAACAGCAAAAGCGTCTTGGGGCCGTCCCAGATAATACATAGTCTCGCTCGCAGGATTCACATAATAGGCTTCTCCCTTGGATTCCACTTTCAATATAATCTTGCCGCGTAAATTCTGATACATGTTCTGGTTTTTTATTTGAACAGAAGCACTTATTGATTCTTTGTTTTGATTTTGAGTCTCAGTCTGGGTTTGGGTTGTATTGGAGATTCCTGTTTGTGAACCGCCCTCCTCATCACCGCCCAAGACAGTAAAAGTGCCTGTATCTGATTTGAAAACTGTTCCCGGAGAACTTTTGGAATAAGCATAAAATTCATAAATACCCGCCGCCAGCTTTTCTATTGTAACGCTATGGCTTGCCGCCAAAGCGTCTTTGCCGATTGATAAGTATTTTGCGTCCCCCTTCTTTTTATAATACACATAGCCGGAAGATAAGATATCAGTGCTCCAATCTATGGTTATTTTTTTATTTTCTTGATCAATTTTACTGGAAACATCCCCCATAAGGCTTATTTTATCACTTGGAGGCGTAAAGCATTGAAAAACAGCCGAAGTTTTTTCAATAGTCTGGTTTTTGGCTTTTATCTCATATAAATACTCTGTCTGCGGTTTTAATCTTTTAAGCGTAACAACATGATTCATGGTATCATCCGCCGCAGGCCATTTAGTAAGATATATACTGAGCAAAAAACGATCATATTCAGAATAACCCTTTTCTTTGTACATTATATACCCGTCGCTTTCCTTGTTAGTGCTCCAGATAATTTGCAGTGAAGAAGAACTGATTGTGCTGCATTTTACATCAGAGATATCAAAATCATACATATCCTCTAATGACTTATAAACTGTAATAGTTTTATTAATTGAATTATTTTCTTCATTTGTCTCTGTTAAATCGCCGTGAATATCCGCCCTGAAGCTCAATTCGTGGATTCCGGCATCTTTTATTGTGCCTAAAAATTTATAACTAATAGTTTCATTTGGATTTAATGGATTGTCCGTATCCGGATATGTGCCATGGATAATTTCCGTAATCTCTATGCCGGGAAAACTATAAAGCAAATCTCCTCCGGTTGCGTACCCATAATCCCTTTCCAAAAGTCCTTTGGCATCCAAAAGGCTGATGCCGCCGGTATTCTTTACCAATACAGTAATAGTAATATCGTCATCAACAATTAATTTGTTCAAGTCCTTACTCAAAGAAATAGAAGTAACAGCCAGATCAATATCATCTTCAGAACCGACACTGATAATAGCCTCTTTTTTATTGTTAGCTTCATCGAATTCATCTAACTGATCTTCTTGATCTGCGGTAAATTTTAACACCTTTTCCCCCTCGCCTGTAAAATAACCGACAAAAATATATTCAGCATAAGCCTTTTTTAAAAGCGGAGCACTGATTGAAATATTGGGAATTGTTTTGCTCTTTTCCACAAAATCCTGAAACTCATAAGTATAAGATCTGATACCAAAATTATTAATCAAATCCAGATAACCGTTATTTTGCACTTTTACAGTAATGGTAGTTTCCTGCCCCTCTGAAAGTCCAGTCATAGAGGATTTGATAGAGCTAACAAGCAAATCATGGGCCGGAACAACTTCTACGCTGACACTCTTATTATTGTTGGTATAAGTTCTCTCCGTTAAAGCTTGATCGCTATTTACCTGAAAGGTTAATCTGGATGTGCCGATTTCATCAAATATTCCTTTAATAATATATTTAAAGGTGGCATTGTATGCTACCGGCTTGGCTGCTGTAATGGTTGGCAGAGTAACACTTGAGAGTTCAAAATTTTGAAAATTAATATTATAAGAATCAATACCGGTCAAATCGGTAAGTGGCTCCACATCCGTATTCTTCACGGTAACAGTAATAGTTGTGAGTATATTAAGCGGCGGCTTGGCGGGGCTGACAGATATTCCGGTAACCTCCAAGTCATAAGCCGCCTGCACCACTGCCGGATAAAATAAAAATATTCCAAAAGAAAAAATAAACAAAAATGAAAATTTTTTCACTGAAACAAAAAAATTTACGATTTGAAAATTTATAAAGTTCATAAAGTTAAAGGTGTTTTTTCTTTGTGTTTAAATAAAATGTTTAAATAATTAGATGGTTAAATACTTAAATATTACTCTATCTTCTCCCAGTCCAGCTTCGCAACCGCATTTCCAAAATATTCATAATAATCCACCTTGATATAATGAGTTCCACCCGTGATATCCAGCTCTGTTTCAAAAGAAACGCCGTCACTATTGCTTACCCAATAATTATATATCCAAGTATTATCAATAGTGGCCTTTACCGCATCGTCAAAAGTTCCGGTAAATCTGTATCGCCCTTCTGCAAATTCGCAGTTCCCGGTCCAGCGGACAGAAAATTTATCAGACAAATACACCCCATCCGGATTACCCGCACCCCAATCATGATCTATTCCCTCTTCTGTTCTAATAAGTAATTTACTGGATAAATCTGTGTTTCTATAATAGGTGGCGGTAAATTCACATGCCTTTCCCAAGCTTGTCTGCCCTGTTTCTGTTACAGGGGTTGAAGTAGCTTGATCTTCGGTTGAAGTAGCTTGATCAATTTGAATAATGTCTGTGGCGCCAGAAACATCTTCTGCTTCTCCTGTTGTAGTGCCTGTTTCTTCATTTGTTGTTTCTTCTTTATTTTCTACCTCATTCTTTCCTGCCTGCCCCTGTGTTTTGGTTTGTTCTTGTACTCTTTCCTGATACTGTTCATGTATCCCGATAGTATTCAAATCAACATCGGTAATTCCAAGTCCTAAATTTCGCATTACCGCAAAGGCGTCAGCCGGACGCCCCAAATAATTCATTTTTAGATCACCGGGGCTGACATAATAAGCCTCGCCATGCGCCTCTACTCTCAATAATATTTTACCGGAAAATTTTGCCGGCACTTTGCTCGCAAAAATATTATAATTTGCCTCCGATATCCCAAGTCCTAACTCGCGCATAATTCTAAAAGCATCATCAGGCCTGCCTAAAAATGCCCGTTTTCCGGTTCCCGGTTCCACATACCAGGCCTGTCCGGCATCCTCTACTTGTAAAAGAATTTTGCCCGATAATCTCTCTGCGAGTGTCGCGGCCGACAAAAAAGAGAACGGCATAAAAATAGCGAATGTTAAAGCAATAATAAATAAATTTCGTTTTTTCATAATGATAAAAAATTAATTTTAATATAAAGGGTCTGTCGCCGAATACCATCACGGCTGAAATTCCGGTCTTTTCGCCAAATTTGCTCTAAAATTTTTAGTCAATATTCCAACATTGCCAAAAAAATTTTAGAGCAAATTTGTCTGAAAATCCAAGAAATTCCACTCGCAATAGTATTCGGCGACAGACCCTAAATATATTATAGCATATTTAATAAAAACAAAAAAATAGCTGTATTAGTTCACCACATATTGGACAACATAGCCATTATTGATTAAATAATCCACAGGAGTCTCTAAATTTAGCCCCCAA
>MFGN01000002.1 GCA_001780285.1 Candidatus Falkowbacteria bacterium RIFOXYD12_FULL_34_57
ATTCTGCCAAAACCATTGCAATATTTATATTTAAACCCCATTTGCATACTTATTGTCCTGCTTCGCAGTCCAATATGTATCTGAACTTATACAAGTCATGCCTATCGGCAAGTCAAAAGTTTGTAAAGTCTATAAAGTTGAAAGTGATATACGTCCAGGCTTTTAACTTTTGACTTTTAAATCAGCATTAAATAAATTGATATTTTGATTGACCCGCCTCGGGCGGGATGGACTTTCAACTAGTCTAGCTTCGCTAGACAATATCCGCAAAATATTTTTCTGTTTTTTTAAAATAATAGAAACCAAATATCATCAAAAACAGGCAAGCCAAACTGGAAATTCCTAATAGAGGCCAATTTATAGGAAAGTTTCCAAGCAGCGCGGCTCTAGCCGCTTTAATTACACCGGTCATCGGATTCATGGCTAAAAACCAGGAGTAAATACCGGTCAGGCTTGCCGGGTAAACAACCGGTGTTAAGAACATCATCATCTGGATAAAATATGGCAAAACATAGCCCACATCTCTATATTTTACATTTAAACTAGCTAAAAAAAGACCTAAACCCAGGGCTGCCATAAAAGTAATAAGCAACAAAAGAGGTAAAATTAAAAAACCTGATAAGTGAGGGAGATACCCATAATAAAACATCAGCCCCACTAAAATAAGCGAGGCGATCAAAAAATCAACAAATTTAGTAATTACAGCGGAGATTGGCAGTATTAGACGCGGAAAATATACCTTGGTAATAATCTGCTTATTACCAACCAAACAATTACTGACAGCGGTCAGGCTTCCGGCAAAGAACTGCCATAACAGGAGACCGACAAACACAAAAATAGGATAAGGTATATCATCAGATGGCATTTTGGCCAATTTTCCGAAAAATATACTAAAAACAACCATGGCAAAAAATGGCTGAAAAAAAGCCCAAGCTATACCAATATAAGTCTGCTTATAACGAACTTTTAAATCGCGCCAAGTAAAAAAGTATAAAAGCTCCCGATATTCCCAAATTTCACGAAAATCATCCAGGCTAAATGTTTTTTTAGGTTCTATTATTGTTTCTTTTTCGCTCATAATTAATTATTCCAAGTATATTAATATTTTAACAAATAAGGACACAAATTAAAAGGACACAAGAAACAAACAAATTAAAAGATACAAATTAAAAATTTCAAACAGTTTGGTTATTTTAATTTTTAATTTGGATATTTGTTTGTATCTTGTGCCCTTGTACCTTGTATCCTTATATATAAACTGTATCTTGTATCCTTAATATTATATGTTGTCTACATACCACCTATAAGTATCACGAATTCCCTTCTCCAAATCTATTTTATGCTTCCATCCTGAATTATGCAATTTTTCAACATTCAATAATTTTCTTGGCGTACCGTCAGGCTTACTGGTATTCCATTCAATATTACCTTCAAACCCGACTATTTTTTTAATAATCTCTACAAGTTCTTTTATGCTTACATCTTCTCCTGTCCCGATATTCACGATATCAGAATCTTCATGGTTTTCCATAAGGTGAATACAAGCATCTGCTAAATCATCTACATGCAAAAATTCTCTTTTCGGCAAACCGGTCCCCCAAACCTCTACACTATCTTTATTATTAATTTTTGCTTCATGAAACTTTCTGATCAAGGCAGGCATCACATGGGAGTTTTCCAGATCAAAATTATCATTCGGCCCGTATAAATTAGTCGGCATCACAGAAATAAATTTGGTTCCATGCTGTCTGTTGTATGACTGGCACATCTTGATTCCGGCAATTTTGGCGGTAGCATAAGCATCATTAGTCGGTTCTAATTCTCCGGTCATTAAATATTCTTCCCTGATTGGCTGCTGGGCAAATTTAGGATAAATGCAGGAGCTGCCTAGAAACAATAATTTTTTTACATTGTTTAGGTGGGAGTTATGGATAATATTATTCTGAATCTGCAAATTTTCATAAATAAAATTAGCCGGATAAGTACTATTTGCAGCTATCCCGCCCACCTTGGCTGCAGCCAAAAAAACATAATCAGGATTTTCTTTTACAAAAAAATCTCTAACGGCTATCTGATCCAAAAGGTCAAGTTCTTGTCTGCTTTTTAACACTAAATTATTAAAACCCCTGTTTTGCAAATTCCGCACCAAAGCCGAACCAACCAATCCCCTGTGGCCAGCTATATAAATTTTAGAATCCTTATTCATAAAAAATACTTAATACTTGATACTAAATACTTTTCAGATCATGTTTAATCATTCTCTCTACCAATTCTTCAAATTTAACTTTCGGCTCCCATCCGAGCTTTTCCCTGGCTTTAGTGTAATCTCCGAGCAACACATCTACTTCCGCCGGACGGAAATATTTCGGATCTATTTCTATAATTGTTTTATTGGTGTTTTTATCTATTCCTTTCTCCTCTAGCCCCTCTCCTTGCCACTCTATATCCATACCCAAAATCTTAGAAGCAATATTCACAAAATCTCTTACGCTCCAAGTCTCTCCGGTGGCAAGCGCATAATCGTCCGCTTCCGGCTGTTGCAGCATCAACCACATGCCATACACGAAATCGGGTGCATATCCCCAGTCACGCTTGGCGTCTAAATTTCCCAAATACAATTTATCATCCAATCCTTTTTTAATGCGGGTAAGTCCGCGCGATATCTTTCTGGTTACAAAAGTCTCTCCCCTTCTTTCCGATTCATGGTTAAAAAGAATACCGTTAGAAGCATGCATGCCGTAGCTTTCCCTATAATTCTTAGTAATCCAATAAGCATAAACTTTGGCGCAACCATACGGAGAGCGGGGGTGAAAAGGAGTTTCTTCGGTAATTGGCAGATGCTCCGGCAATACTTTGCCGAACATCTCCGAAGATGAAGCCTGGTAAAATCTGGTATCAATTCCCGATTCCTTGATTGCATCCAATATCCTGATAGTAGACAGACCGGTTACATCTCCGGTATATTCCGGCATATCAAAACTGACCCGTACATGGCTTTGGGCGGCTAAATGATAAATTTCATCAGGTCTAATCTTTTCCAAAAGTCGATTCAGGTTGGAACTATCCGAAATATCTCCATAATGCAAAAACAATTTAAGATTGTTGACATGCGGATCTTTATATAAATGATCTATTCTTCCGGTATTAAAAGAGCTGGCGCGGCGGATAATGCCGTGCACCTCATATCCCTTATCTAATAATAATTCGGCCAAATAAGAACCGTCCTGCCCGGTAATACCGGTTATTAAAGCTTTTTTCATAAAAAAATAAGCAAATCTGCAAATTGGCATGCAAATTCAACGAACCAAATTATGCAAATATTTTACTTAATTAAATTATATAATTTTTGTTTTTGATCACTCCTTGTTTTTTATTACTCTAAATTTTCAATTTTCTCCTTCAGGGAAAAATCCTTATCATTATACTCTTGTGCTAATAAATAATTCTCTCCTGCTTTTTCTGTGTCCCCCATAGCATCGTAGACGCTACCCAGTCCCAGATAAGCTAAATACATATTATATTTTACCACATCTGCATGATCTTTGTTTAAATGCGGGTGATCAAGCGCGGGAAGCAAATCAAGTATTTTCTGATAATTAACAACGGCCATTTGCCAATTTCCTTTTTTGGCCTGCATTTTAGCATGCTCATAATAAACATGGGGCATTTGAGGAGAATAATCTTCCAGCTCCAGAAATAAATTATCCGCCCAGCCGTAGTATTCTTGTTTTTCCGGGCTTGCCAGGGCGGTAAAAGCCAAACTTCTGAATAATTTATCAAAATAATTATTTCCCCTTGTTTCTTCCAGTGTACTTTTTATAATTCCTTCGCCGGTTCTCCTGAAAACAATCCCATATTGGTCCATTTCTGCAATCCAATCAATTAACATAACAGAATACCCTTGGGTATAATAATTATCACGAATGTTTAAATTTTTAATATCCCCGAAAAGTGCGACTCCGGCAAAAAAATCTCCATCATAGCGCGCCACTTTAATTTCCCTATAATAATAATCCGCTATTAAAATTTTTATTTCCCGATTTATTTGAAAAAATATCGGCAAGAACAATCCTAATATTAATAAAAATTTTATAATTTTCCTATATTTCGTACCTTGATTATATGGAATATCTTCTTCTTTGTCAAAGCCAACATTAATTCTAAGTACAAGCGCTAAAAATGCCCAAAAATAAATTTCTGATGTTACAGAAGAATATTGAAACATTAATAAGGTTAAATAGCCGATTAATCCGATTAAAACACAAAAGTTAAAAAATCGAAAATTATCTTTTTTTATATTTCTTTGGACTGTTCTTATAAAAACATATAAAAGGGCGAGATAAGCAAAGAGATAAACAAATCCTCCCTGCAGTAAAATATCTAAGAAAAAATTGTGCGCCCTGGCAGGATGAGAGTTAACGTTATCATAAACGCCCCAGTCTGTCTGATAGTATTTAAGCAAAACTTCACTCTGCACATCTAAACCATATCCAAAAAACGGCTTCTTTTTGATAGCATCAAAACTTGCAGTCCAAAAATTAATTCTAGAAGCCATACTCCCACCTCCCATACCAATAGAATTTTTTAGCCTACCTACGAGCGGCCGAGTGTTATAGACATTAAAAAAAATGATAAAAACTAAACCAAAAAATAAAATAAATAAACTTAATTTTTTAAAATTTATTTTTTGTTTATTATAAACAACAAAAAACAAAAAACCAACAAGCATCTCCGCCCCTAATCCTAAAATACCGCTGAAACTATAAGTATTTAAAAGTACAAAAATTTGCAAGATTAAAATTAAAAAATAAAATATTTTTATAAATTTATTCTTTGTTTCAAAAAATAAATAAACAAAAAGAGGGATAATTAAAACTAAATATGCAGCCAAAACATTGGGCTGGCCAAAGGTGGCGGTAATCCTTTTCGTCTTTTCACTCCAATTCAAAACATCCCACCCAAAAATCTGCACCACTCCATAGATACAAACAATAATAGAAGAAAAAATAATTACTTTTATAATACGGTTTAACTGCCCTTTATTTTTTAAATTAAAAAATAAAAGTATAAAAAATAAAAAATAAAAAACATAACTAATAAAACCTTGCTGGCGGGCATAAGAACCCCAAATAGCGGTGTTTGTGTCTATGGAAAAAAAAGTAATTAACGCGAGAGTTAAAATATAAATAATAGGGACAATAAAAACCGTATTTGTAATTCGGATATTCCTTTTTGTCATTCTGAACGCAGTGAAGAATCCCGTAAATAACCTTGCGGCATGGGATCCTTCGCTGCACTCAGGATGACTGCAGGCTTTCACAAATGATAAAAATAGAAGCAGTAAAACTAAAATTTTAAATGCCGCAATTTTATTCAATTCAAAAACATTGTTATTTTTCAAAAATATCGCAAAATAAACAGGAGTAATAAAAATTACCCCCAAATAACAAATCTCAATCAACAAATCTAATATTTTATTTATTCTAAACATCATATATAAAAATAACTCAAAACTAAAAGTTATGAGTTATGAATTATGAGTTACGAGACTTAAGTTTATTCATCCACAAGTCCGGCTGGAGTTGCATGATGCCTGCCTCCCCCGCTAATACCCTGCACTGTCTGACCAATACAATACTCAATAGTATAAGAACTGAGATTGTCTCTGGTGTAAATATAATCCGAATCAGGACATCCGCCGTCTGGACGGGGAAGCGGATTACTCGGTACTAATCCCAAATAAATATTTGTGTTCATTGGACAATCTATCGGATCTCCACCCGCCACCCTGCCACCCGGAACTACAGCGGAGGGATAGCGTCCACAACTGGAATAATATATTTCAAGGGCGGTCATCATTTGTTTTACATCAGCCAAGCGCCTGGCATCGCGAGCCTTAAGGCGGGCCTCATTTAAAGACACAACCGCAAAAGTAGAAAGCAAGCCAATAATAGCAATAACCACTAACAACTCAACCAAAGTAAAACCTTTAATGTTGTTATTTTTATGCATAAAAATAAAAAATGAATATACTTATACACTTATAAATATTATACCACAAAACAAAAAAATAACAAAACCGAAATCATGTGAGCATGTTAGTATTTTAATATTTTAGCATTTTAACAAATTCTTCTCTTTAAAAATTATAACATGTAAAACTATTAGGATAAAAAAAACAAATCCCGAAAGACTTGTTTTTTTATGTTTAAACTATAGCTCGGCTTATTAATCATCAACCAATCCAGAAGGAGTAGCGTTGTGATCCACGCCTCCAGCAATACCCTGAGTGGTCTGACCGATACAATAAATAATATGGTATGAAGTATCTGTACCATTAACAGTATCAGCGTTATACGAATAATCAACACCCGCACATCCACCATCTGTCATTGGAGATGGGTTAGTTGGAATCTGTCCTAGATAAACAGTGCTTCCTCCAGCAGCACAGTTACCACCAGCTGTACCACCCCTAATACTTCCAGTGCCCCAATCTGCGGCATTTGGATATGCATTACAATCTGTAAAGAAAAGTTCCAAAGCTGTCTGCATTTGCTTCACATCAGCTAGACGCCTAGCGTCTCTAGATTTTAATCTGGCGTTGTTCAAAGACACAACTGCCAAAGTTGATAGAAGACCAATAATTGCGATAACAACTAATAATTCAATTAAAGTAAAACCTTTTTTGTTCATATTTTCACCTCACTTTCTATTTTTCGCACTCATTGACTTAATTCTAGAAATTAAAGCAACGAAAGCGGAGTTTAAAAATAATATCAGATTCAAATGAATCTATTTCGACTTATCCACATTATACCATAAAATTATAAAAAAGTCGAAACTTTTTTATAAATTACAAATAAATTTTAAATTCAAAGCTACAACTTAAAATTTAAAGCTATTTATTTTTGTTTTTAGTTTTTTGCTATTGTTTTTACATTTTAGCTTTTCGCCCTTAATTTATTCTTCTTTTATTTAAAATTTATATATGTATTTTTCTTCAAGTATTCTAGCACTATCGCCACGCTTTCCTCTATACCCACTTCATCCGTCTTAATGTGAATATGCGGACTCTCCGGTACATCATAAGAATCATCAATGCCGGTAAAAAATTCTATTTCTCCGGCTCGCGCTTTTTTATAGATACCTTTAGGATCGCGTGATTCACAAACTTCTAACGGGGCATCCACAAAAACCTCAATGAAGTTATCCACAGTTTCCCTAAGCATTTCTCTGTGATGATTATATGGGGTAATAAAGGAGGCGATTACCACTACCCCGTTTCGGCTTAAAAGCCGGGATACGAATCCAACCCTCCTGATATTTTCGTCCCTATCTCCGCGCGAAAAACCCAAATCTCTCGTCAGGTGCTCGCGCACCATATCACCATCTAATCTTTCTATGGAAAAAATTTTTTGTTTTAATTTTTGAAAAACCAAATCCGCTATGGTAGTTTTTCCCGCCCCCGAAAGTCCGGTAAACCAAAGGACAAAATTCTTCTGATTCATAAATAATTATTATTAATTTATTAAATTTAAATTTTTTAAATCCTCGTCAAGCTGTCTGGAAAAAATCTCCGCACCACCGGTATTCAAATGATCTGAATTATAAAAAAATTCATCATCGAATCCGGTTTGATAATCCAAAATCGCAACATGGTCATATTTTATAATTTTTTCATTAATATCATCATAAAACTTATCAACATCTATTCCCAGCATCGCGACCTCTTCTAAATAATCTTCTGAAAACGGATACTTAATCAATATTACTTTTATATTTTTGTCTTTAGCCAGTTCAATGGTTTTAATAAAAAAATCAAATAATTCTTTGTTCATGATCTCGGGATAACGCTTAAAATGTTCTTTTACCCTATTGCGCGCCTCAAATTCTTTATTTGGATCATTTGCGCGAGACGCATCCCCCAGCCTCCTCCATCCCTCAACAAACATTTTATTACCACCATCATTATTATACATAGAAAACCCCCTAAAATCTCTTCCGTTGCCGATAAAAGGCAGATGCTTATTGATGGCCAGTAAAGCTTCCGATTTGCCGGTTTGCCGGCTTAATTCTTCTACATTTAAAAATTTATACCAATATATTATATCACTATAAGGATTTGATCTATAATCAGAAAAAGAATGCACATCCAGCGGAAGCACCAAGTAATCCATCCGATCATTCCGCAAAACCCTTCTGGCCCGATAATATACCTGCGAATAATTTTCTCCCCCGAAGCAATAATTATAAGATCCGGGAATAAATTCCGGCCTTATGGTCGTCGCCGGCCTGGAATCCCCTAAAAATAAATATTTAACATTGCTTATGCTTTTTAAAATTTCATTGTCTTTTAATTCTTTTTCATTATTTAAAACAAACTGACTAATGTAAATAGAATTTATACAATAAAAAACCGCGCCCAAGAACAATAAAAAGACGAATAAATGTTTTAAAAATTTTAATATATCCTTGTTCATATTGAATGATGCCAATATGCGAAATTTTGTGTCTCTTAACGGTTGATAATTCAAGTCATTCTCGCAAAATGAGCGAAATTGGTATTATATTTTTTAAAATTGAAAATACAAAAAATCATTTTCTTCAAAAACACCAAAAAGAAAAAGCCATAATAAAATAAAAATATAAAAAAGCCACCTGACCAGCCTTCTTTGTCTGTATAAAACATCCCAAATCTTATATCTTTCTTCCAAAAATTCAAATATTATCAAAAAAACAAGGGGCGCTAAAGCTATTTTTAAACCAAACCATCCCCCCAAACCGCCCAAATAAATCCCCGAAAAATCCAAAGACCAATTTGTAAACATATTCTGTAAAATATAAAAAGCATCAGAGAGGCTATTGGCCCTAAAAAAAATCCATGAAATCAGAACCAGATGATAAACAAATACCACCCGCAAAACATTTAATACTTGTGGAAACTTGTCTAATTTTAAAAAATGCGTCAAATATTTTCTCAATTTTTTAGTAGCAACAGAGAACACTAAGTAAGCCCCATGTAAACCGCCCCAAACCACAAAAGTCCAATTCGCCCCATGCCACAATCCACTAACCAGAAAAACAATCATCAAGTTACCATACCACCTGTATTTAGCCACTCGATTTCCCCCCAAAGGAATATATAAGTAATCCCGAAACCAAGTAGATAGCGATATATGCCACCTACTCCAAAACTCAGAAATAGATTGAGCAAAATAAGGACGGCAAAAATTGATCATAAGATCATATCCCATGATCCTGGCGGCGCCGATGGCAATCAGCGAGTAACCGGCAAAATCGCAATATATCTGATATGAAAATAAATAAGTTGCAAGCAATATGGGCAGTCCTGTATACCCTGAAGGATTATTATAAACCTGATTAACCACGATGGCGAGTCGATCAGCGATAACCAGCTTCATAAAAAATCCCCAAAGCATAAAACGCAAACCGCTTATCACTTGATCATAAATAAAAAAATTTTCTTTTTTGAATTGTGGCAAAAGATTTTGCGCCCGCTCAATCGGCCCCGCCACAAGCTGCGGAAAAAATGAAACATACACCGCAAATATTCCCAAATGCTTCTCTGCTTTTATTTTTCGGCGATACACATCTATGGTATAACTCAGGGTTTGAAAAGTATAAAAAGAAATACCCACCGGCAACAAGAACTGCAGATGCATTTCATTAAACGGTATAGAAAATTGCGCCAATAGGACACGAAATGAATCTGAAAAGAAATTAAAATATTTAAACAAAAACAAGATGCCCAAATTAGATGCCAGACTGAATATTAAATATCTCTTTCTTTTGCTCTGATTATCGGTTTGTTCTATCTTCAATCCTACAAAATAATCAATTAAAGTAGAAATAATAATCAAGATTATGTATTCAGCTTTCCAGCTCATATAAAAGTAATAACTGGAAACAAGCAAAAGAATCCACCTGTATTTATGATGAATACTAAAATACAGAACAACAACTAAAGGAAAAAATATTAAAAAATGAAGAGAATTAAATAGCATACACAATCAAAATTCTATGACATTAAAATTATTAATTTAATAATATAATCATAACAGAAAGCGAAACAATAATGCAACTCATGTATTAGTTCACCACATATTGGACAACATAGCCATTATTGATTAAATAATCCACAGGAGTCTCTAAATTTAGCCCCCAATGGA
>MFGN01000003.1 GCA_001780285.1 Candidatus Falkowbacteria bacterium RIFOXYD12_FULL_34_57
AACCCAAATTATTAATTAATTTGAGTTAGATTTTATATGACTCAACCGATAGTAGCAAAGTTAGAAAATAGATGGCTCAATTCGGGTTATTTGCGATTTTTATGTTGGTAATGTATTATTATTAATATAAATATTAATAAATATATAATTTTATGAAAGAAACATTGGGAAATGAACTAGAATCGATAGCTGTTGGCAGTGGTTTGGTGATGCTTGGGCCGGCTGCTACCGAAGGTGTATTTAACATGATGACAAATGCCACAGAGGCTAATATTGCTTTTTTACCAAGTGAAATGCCGGGATTGGAGAATTTTGTTGAGCTTGGAGTTGACACTGCACAAGGCTTGGCTCTTCCGTTAGCAACCTTTTTAATTATATGGGCAGGATTAAAACATGTGGTTAAGGGGGTTAACGAGAAATAATAAATAAAGATAAAAATATGAATGATGATGACAAAAAATTACTGCAAAAGTTTGAAAATGTTGTTGGTAAAAATATGGACGAACAAGCTGCTGTTATGTTTTTTGCCAAGCTTAGTTTAAATGAGTATAACAGACTGATAGAAATTTTTGCAAATAATTATTTTCCGAACATTAAAGACAAAACTAAACAAAAAGTATTAGTCGTGTTGAAAAAATTAAAAGAAACATTAAAAAATAAAAGATGTTAAAAAATTTTAAAGATCAACTTAACAAGGCGGGAGAAGTTTATTTAAAAATTAAGGTGCATCCGGGGGCGCCAATATCTTGTGTTAAAGATATAATAATTGATAAAGATGATTGCGTTAATAACGAAATAATTAAGTTAAACATAAACGCCCTGCCTACACGAGGAAAAGCTAACCAAGAATTGATTAAATTTTTATCTAAAGAGTTTTCGGTGGATAAAAATAATGTTAAAATAATAAGCGGAGCCGGAAGTAGAATAAAATTAATTAAGGTAAACAACAAATTACAAACAACAAAAAACAAATAAATTTCAAATCTCAAGAATCAAAATTCAAAATAATGGTCAAAATGATAGTTTTAATTTTTTATGTTTCGAATTTATAATTTATTTGAAATTTGGTGCTTGGAATTTGTATTTTTAATTTAAATATGGATACAAAAATAAAAATGAATATTCCAAGCCATGTAGGAATTATTATGGATGGGAACAGGAGGTGGGCTCGTGAAAGAAATTTGCCCACACTCGAAGGTCACTTTAATGGGTATAGAAAAATGCATCAAATTCCAGGATATTTTTACGCTGAAGGCGTAAAAATTGTTTCTGTTTATGCTTTTTCCACCGAAAACTGGAACAGAAGCCGAGATGAAGTAAATTACTTAATGAAATTATTAAAAAAAGCATTGCAAGACGACCTGGAAGATTTTCAAAAAAAAGAATATAGATTGTTTGTGAGTGGTCGAATTAATGATTTACCCGGAGATTTGCCTGAGATTTGTGTGCATGCTATGAGTGAAACTGCTAATAATAAAAATGGAATTTTGAATATTTGTTTGAACTACGGAGGACAATCAGAAATTGTGGATGCGGTAAAAAAGATTTTAAAAAAAGGAATTAAACCAGAACATGTACACAGGGGAATGATTAGAAAATATTTATATAACAGTGAAATTTCCGACCCGGACATCATCGTTAGAACTTCTGGTGAAAAAAGATTGTCGGGTTTTCAATTGTGGCGTTCCGCTTATAGTGAATTATTATTTATGGAAAAATATTGGCCAGATTTTGAAAAAGATGATGTACAGTTTATTTTAAAAGAATACAATAATCGTAATCGAAGATTTGGGGGAGATGAATAAAAACCGTAAAGTTAAGAGTGAAAAGTAAAAAGCTAGAAAGTTGTTTGCACGACAAACTTATAATTATTTAAACAACCCCTTTATTTTTATAAGAATATTTATGTTGAAGTTTCGAATTTTTTTATGGTCGTGTCTTTTTTTTATTTTAGGATTTTTTATTTATAATGGAATTACTCCAGGCGGCCACAAGGTATATTGTCAGAATTTTGAAAAACAAAATTATTTCATTGGTAAATTGAGTCCGGAGACAAGGGTTGGTGCGGGGAATAAAAATATTAACAACGCCTTAGTGGGAAATCCTATATATTTTTCTCTAAAAACACTACGCAAATTTGACGAAGCCACCATTAATTTAAAATATAAAAATTCAAACGACCTGCCTTTGATTGAGGCGGGTATTTTGGTTGACAATACTATTTGGCGATACGACCTTAGGGGGATTGAAAATAAATTAATAGAACAGCTTGTTTACGTTTGGGATGTTTTTCGGGATAATGATTTGATTTTCCTACAGAGAGAAAAAAAATATAATAGTATCTCTGAATTTTTAGATAATCCACCCGATAGTGCAAAAATAGCCACATATAACTATACTCTGGACATGGAATATATTTTGTCTGATTATCGGAAAAGGGCTGAAAATGAAATTATTTCTAATATTCCCGCACTTCGCGGTTCTTATCAATTTTTTACCTATATTAAGGATGAAGAATTTAATTTTGAATTTGAATTTTTGGATTTAAATGAGAATAAAGATGAGGATCAAATAAATTTGCACTTGTACTATAATGACACCTTGATAAAAACGGCACACCTAGATGATGACGGTATCTTCAGTGATAACGGTAGCACTACAAAATCAAGAATAATTAATATGCAGGTTAATGATCTTCCAGAAGGGGTCTATAAAGTTGAATTAAGGGCAAATGACGATATAGTAACTCAAAAAATAAACACCAAACAAAACAAGATATCATTTTTAAATAAATTATATCTTTATAGGGGTGGTAAAAGTAATTTTAGTATTTATACTGATAGTAAAAAAATACAATCTAAAACTGTTTACCCAGGTAGTTTGCAAATTTTGAAATCAGGGAGCAGTGAAATGATAATAAACGAAACCTATAAGCAGTTTGAAATGAATATGCCTGAAACTTCTTCAACTACTAAATATTACGAGATATTGATTCAAAAAGACGGGCTTATCCTTACTGGTGATGGGGTATTTAGTTTTAATCCAAGAGAGCTTTTAAATCCAAGGTTTAGAAGGGCTGATTATAATTTGGATATTAATAATGGAAATATTGATTATATTTTAGCCAGATATAATCTTGTGCAAAAAAATGAGGAGTTGCGTATAACCTCTGCTGTCTTTGATTTGAAAAATGCTTATCGCCATACATATAAATATCAATTGGTTGATTCTGGTGAATATAATTTTTTAATTTCTATTCCCGATCTAAAATTGGAGGATAATAAAAGAATTGAAATAGAAGAAATTTGCGTAAATCTAAAAGGAAAATCATTAAAAGAAAAAATATTATCACTAACTTTCCCACTTTACGAGGGTCGTGAACAATAAAATCTTTAAAAATGGGGAAATTTTGATTTTCATGAAAATATTGCTTATAACCAAAGAAATTTTTTATTTGTTGACAGGTTTGCTGTTTTCTTTTATTTTATTGGAAATTTTCTGGACAGGACTTATTTTATCCTTTTTTAATATCAATTTACTATTGATTTTTTGGTTAATACTTGTTATGTTTATACTATATTTTAAAAAATATTAACAGTTTATGTTTACACGACACAATGAAAAAGTTTTTAAATTTCTTCCATTAATTTTGTTTTTTGTGTTTTTTATTTTACCCAGTCTGGGTAAAAATGGATTTTTTATATTATTAATTATAATTTTATTTTTTGTGGTTAAAAACATTGTTTCAGGCTATAAAAACGACTTAAAAATAAAAGACATGTCAAAAATAATTGATGTGGATAAAATTAAATTTATGAACAAAACAAAACATTCATTAATTTCCATTATTTTATTAGTTTTGGTTTTTTGGCTCTTTTTTGCTTCTATTGTTATTGTGGATGCTGGTGAAACAGGCGTTTATTCTTTATTTGGAAGAGTTAAAGACAAAGAATTATCATCTGGATTTCATTTGGTGATACCATTGGCCAAGGTCGCTAAAATGAGCATTAGAACCGAGGAATACACTATGAGTATTGCCCAGGGAGAGGGAAAAAGGGTTGGAGCCGATGCTATCACCTCTTTAACCAAAGAAGGTCTTAGTGTGGATTTAGACATGACCGTTCTTTATCGTCTAAATGAAGAACAAGCATCCGATTTATATAGTAAGGTTGGATTAAATTATGAAGAAAAGATTTTGCGCCCAGCTATTAGAACATCTATCAGGGATATTATTGCGCAATACGAAGCCAAGGACATTTATTCGGAAAAAAGAGAAGAGGCAGCTGATAAAATCCTTGAGGCTTTAAGGAATAACGTGGTTACAAGGGGTGTTATTGTGGAAGATGTTATGCTTCGAAATGTATCTTTGCCGGCAGGGCTTACAAGTGCTATTCAGGAAAAACTAAAAGCTGAACAAGAAGCGCAAAAATATGAATTTTTACTCGACAGAGAGATGAAGGAAAAACAAAGAAAAATTATTGAAGCCGAGGGTCAGCGCGATGCGCAACAAATTATCAATGAGAGCTTAACCACTAACTATTTATATTATTTATATATTAGCGACTTAAAGAGTAGAGAGGGAACCATATATGTACCAACCAGTCCCACCACAGGCATGCCGTTGTTTAAGAATTTAGGTAATTAAATAATTAAAACCAATATGATTCACGGGGTTGTTATAAAAAAATTAAACAAATATCAAGATGATCGAGGATGGCTTTCCGAAGTATTTAGGCATGATGAACACGATTATATGCCATCAATGTCTTATATAAGTGTAACAAAACCAGGGGTTGTGCGCGGACCGCATGAACATGTCTATCAGTGGGACTGTTTTGTTTTTGTGGGACCCGGAACTTTTGAGGTTTATCTTTGGGATCGAAGAAATGAATCTGACACACACGAAAGACATATCAAAATAGAGGTGGGAGAAGAATCTCCCACTATGATAATGGTGCCACCGGGGGTGGTGCATGCTTATAAATGCATTTCCGGATATGATGCTTGGTGTATAAATATGCCGAATAAATTGTTTAAAGGAATTCAAAAAGGAGATGAAGCAATAGACGAGATTAGATGGGAAGAGCGCGATGATTCTCCTTATAAAATTGATTAGTATCCGTTATTGAGAATTTTATCTATATTTAATTTTATTTTAAAAAATGTTTAATTATTCGCATGTGCCCTATTTATAGTTGGGCTTTCGCGAAGAGAAATAACTATGGATTGTATTTTTTGTAAAATAATAGCAGGTGATATCCCAAGCTATAAAGTTTATGAGGATAAACAGGTATTGGCATTTTTTGATATTTTGCCTATTAGCCCTGGACACACCATTATTGTCCCTAAAAAACATTTATCGGATTTAGAAGATTTAACCAATGAAGAATTTTCTGCTATAGCCCTAGCTACTAAAAAAATTGGTAAAGCGGTTCTGAGCGGCCTTGATGTCAAGGGATATAGTATTTTTTTGGATAATAAAAGCGCAGCCAATCAGCATGTCCCCCACATTCACTTTCACTTGGTGCCAAGAAAAGAGGGTGATGGACTCGAAAGATGGCCACAAAGCGGATATGAACAAAATGAAGCGGAATTTTTCTTGAAAAAAATAAAAGCAGAGTTATAAAACCCGCGAATCAATATGCGGATATAGCTCAAAAAAATGATATATGTCTGATTGTGTTTTTTGTAAAATCGTAAAAGGAGAAATCTCTAGTTATAAAATTTATGAAGATGATAGTTTTTTTGCATTTTTAGATATTAGTCCGAGAAATTTAGGACACACCCTTGTAATTCCTAAAAAACATTATCGCTGGGTTTGGGATGTGGAAAATATTGGTAATTATTACGAAGTAGTTAAAGATATTGCAAATGCCATCAAACGAGCTTGTAATACTGATTATATAGTTTCTACTGTTTTTGGAGAAGATGTTCCACATGCACATGTTTGGCTTATTCCGAGGTATAAAAATGACGGACATGGGGATGCGATTGATCTAGAAAATGTTAAAAAATTCAGTGAAAGTGAAATGAAAAATATTGCCAAAGAGATATCGCAACAGATAAAAATCAAATAATAAAATTTATTAGCAATTCGCGGTATTTATATAAAATTCGCGGATTAGTATCACACAGATGAAGATATTGGTTACGGGGGGGGCGGGATTTATTGGATCCAACTTCATACATTATTGGTTAGGAAAACATCCAGATGATAATATTATCAATCTGGATCTTTTGACTTATGCCGGAAATCTGGAAAATTTAAAAGAAATAGAACATTTAAACAACTATGAATTCGTGCGAGGTGATATTTGTGATCGCGATTTAGTAAATGATTTAGTAAAAAAGGTAGATTTAATTGTGCATTTTGCAGCCGAATCTCATGTTGATCGGTCAGTATTTAGTCCGCGAAAATTTGTAGATACCAACATAGCGGGTACCCATAATTTACTTGAAGCAGCCCGGAATACGGGTGGAGTACGTTTTCATCATATTTCCACAGATGAGGTTTATGGACACCTGGGTCCTAATGACCCACCTTTTAACGAAAAGACTCCATATGCTCCCAGAAGTCCCTATAGCGCCTCCAAGGCTGCTTCTGACATGTTGGTTCAGGTCTATTTTACTACCTATAAGCTACCAATAACTATATCACACTGCTCTAATAATTATGGACGTTTTCAATTTCCGGAAAAACTAATACCTTTAATTATCACTAATTTAATGTTGGGTAAAAAAATCCCGCTTTATGGAGACGGAAAACAAATCAGGGACTGGATTCATGTGGATGACCACAACAGGGGGGTAGAAACAATAATTGAAAAGGGTCGTATTGGAGATACATATTGTTTGGGCGGAAATAATGAGGTAACAAATATAGATATTGCTCGCATGATTTTGGATATCATGGGTCATGATGAAGATAAAATTGAACATGTAGCTGATCGCCCCGGACACGATGTTAGATATGCTATTGATTTTTCAAAAATAAACAAAGAATTAAACTGGGAACCAAAAATTGATTTTCAAAAAGGCTTGCGGGAAAAGATAAAATGGATGATAGAAAATGAACAGTGGTGGAGAAGAATCAGAAGCGGTGAGTATCAGGATTATTATAAACAACAATACGGATAAATTCTAATTTATAAGCCTTAATTTATTTTATGAAAAGGATTATTCTCCTAGGTTTAACTACTACCCCCAAATCTGATTGGCGGGCCAAGGTTGAGGAAATAAAAAAATTTAATATAAAAGAAGTAGCTCTTTTTCTTACCTTTATAGACCAAAAAAGAAGAAAAGAACTATATATATTATTAGAAGATTCTCCCTTAAAAAGTGTTCCTCATGTGCACATTAAAGATGATATGGAAGAATGGGAAATTGATTATCTAATAAATAAGTATGGCGTAAAAGTTTTTAATACACATATTGATCGCGATTATGAGAGATACCTAAAAATGCGAAATTTGAAAGATAAATTGTATATTGAAAATTGCGAAAGGGTTGATGAAGATTTTGAAAAAGCAGTAAAAAAATCAGCCGGAATTTGCTTTGATGTGGCTCATTTTCATGATATTGGTTTAAAAATAGGATTATATCCTCATCTGCCGGCATTAATGGAAAAATATAAAGTAGGTTGTTGCCATGTTTCCGCAATAAGGGATGGAGTTTTTTATAAGTGGGTAAATCCGCTTACAAAAAAAGAATATCAGTTGTGTGATTATCATTATTTGGAAGATTTAAGCGAGTTGGATTATGTTGTAAACTATTTAAAATATTTACCAAAATATGTAAGTATTGAATTAGAAAATTCTTTTGCGGAGCAATTGAGGGCAAAGGAGTATTTAGAAAAAATTATTAATAATATCGCATAAGCGATTCCAGGGTTTTAATTTTTAGTTTGAAATATATGATTATTCCAATGGGACAAGCTGACAAAATTTTAATATTAGGCGCGCGAGGTAATTTAGGCGGGCAATTGATGCGTGTTTTAGGAAATAATTATCGTTTAATTTGCTGGGATCATGAGGATTTGGATATTACCAATAGAAATGAGGTTAATAAAAAAATTTACGAAGTTAAGCCCAATATTATTATTAATACGGCTGCCTATAATGCGGTTGATAAATGTGAAGAAGTGCCAGAGGAATATCAAAAAGCTAAACTTTTGAACGGCGATGCAGTCGGTTTCATTGCCGATGCCGCTCTTTCTGTAAATTCATTATTTATTCATTATTCTACGGATTATGTGTTTGCGGGAGACAAACAAACTGGATACGCAGAAAAAGACGAACCTCATCCAATTAGTAAATATGGAGAAACCAAGCTTTTAGGGGAACGCGAACTAGAACTTAGGGCTAGAAACAGTTTAAAATATTATTTAATTAGAACCTCAAAACTTTTTGGACCAAAGGGAGAGAGTGATATGGCCAAACCTAATTTTTTTGATATTATGTTAAAAAAATCCGAAACCGTTGATAGATTAGACATTGTAAATGAGGAAGTAAGCGCATTTACTTATACTTTTGACCTGGCTTGCGCCACTAAGGAATTAATTGAAGCAAAGCACAAATTTGGCATTTATCATATCACTAATAATGGTGTATATACCTGGTTTGAGGCAGCACAAGAATTATTTAAATTATTAAAAAAAGATATTATTTTAAATCCGATTGCCAGCGCTAATTATCCGCGGCCCGCTAAAAGACCAGTTTTTTCAATACTTTTGAATACAAAATTAAAACCCCAAAGAAAATTCATAGAGGCATTAAGGGATTATGTAGAATTATTATGAATTTGTAGTTTTTACCACTTTAAAAGTATTTTTTTTATTTAATTTTAGCAAATATTAACAATATTGACACTTTAAGGCTTATTTTGTAGTATATGAATATTGCCACCCTAGCTCAGCTGGTTAGAGCAACTGTTTTGTAAACAGTAGGTCGTCGGTTCGAATCCGACGGGTGGCTCATTTAAAAAATTTGCTTGTCAGCAAGTTTTTTTAGTATAAAGTATTAAGTAGGAGGTAGTGCATAGTATTTTGATTTATTATGAATTAATTTATGAAATATAAAATTTATACACTAGGGTGCAAGGTAAATCAATATGATTCTTGTATGTTATCCCGTAAATTATCTTTGAATGGATTCAGAGAAGCATCTAAGGATACTGATATTATTATTGTGAATACTTGCGCGGTTACTAAAATTGCCATAGAAAAATGTAAAAAAATATTTGCAATCGCCCGTAAAGAAAACCCGAAAGCAAAGTCGGTGATTATGGGCTGTTGTTCCAAAATTTATAAAGAAAATCTGACAGATTTAAATTATGATATGCTTTGGGGGGTGGGGGAGTTTGATGAATTGTTGGAAAAAATAAAGAAATTAACGGATTTTGAACAAAAAAAATCAAATTCTTTGTCTAAAAAAGAAGATTCTCAAATACCACAACTCAAATCGCGATACTTTATTAAGATACAAGATGGTTGCGAGCAACTTTGCTCTTATTGTATAGTGCCTTATACCAGGGGAAAATTGAAAAGCAGGAGTGCGCTGGAGGTAGTAGAGGAAGTTGAAAAAAGTGTTAAAAATGGATATAGAGAAATAGTTTTGAGCGGTATTCATTTAGGTCTTTATGGTGCGGAAATTTCCAGTATGCGATTATCCGAATTAATAAAAATGCTTTTAAGGGTCATTGCGGACAGCAGAATTCGTTTAAGTTCTATAGAGATTAGCGAAGTAAATGATGATATTATTAATTTATTGGCCCACGATAGGCGCGAAGGAGAATCTTATTTGTGTCGGCATTTGCATCTTCCCCTGCAGTCCGGATCAAATAAAATTCTAAAACTTATGAATAGGCCGTACACCAAAGAAGATTTTATAAAAAAAATAAAGAAAATCAGAAAAACAATAGGCGATATTGCCCTGACTACTGATGTGATTGTTGGTTTTCCAGGAGAGACTGATGATGATTTTAAAGAAACATATCGACTTTTAAAAACTTTAAAATTTAGTAAAATTCATGTTTTTCCATTTTCAGCACACAAACTTACTCCGGCATCAAAAATGAAAAATCAAATAGGGGGGGATATAAAGAAAAAAAGGGCAAAAATCTTGCGGGACTTGAGTGTTAAACAAGAAAAAGAATTTAAAAATAATTTCCGCGGTCAAATTTTGGATTTAGTAGTGGAGAACAATGGGGAAGATAAATTTTTGGGGAAAAGTGAATATTATTTTAATGTTTTATTTTCAAAAAATCAAATATACGGGGATGGAAAGGTAAGAGAGAAAGAGATAATAAAGGTAAAAATTTAATTTTAAAAAAGAAGCCGTCTTTTATAAGACGGCTTTTGTATTTTAAGCATTAAATAATTCATTATCCAGGGCATAAAGCGATACACTTATTGCCCCTTCCTCTGTGTACCCGTATTTTTCTTGCAAATTTTTTATAAGCAATTTTACGCTATATTTTATTTTTTGATCGTAAGTCTCAAACTTAGTGTCATTAAAATTGGCGATGGCATTTCTAAAATTTTCACTATCCTTTAGTGATGTAATAGATGTATCTTTTAGTTTGGAGATATAATTATTTTTTAGCGACAGAAAAAGATCCGCCTCCCCAATGCTTTTTTCTTCAATATTTATTTCTTGAAGTGTTTTTTGAACATATTTTTTTTGAATCGCTCTCCTGATTTTTTCATCTTTTTTTTCGAATAACTTTTTTTCAATAATATCAAAAAAATCTTCAGATGCTTTTATTTTTTCTCGAGTCCATGGACACACTTCTTCTGTGTCTATTTCCATGTTGATGGCATAAAGATAATTCATAATATCTTTGTTTATCTGTTCCTCATTAAATTCATAAAGAGCCATTTTTATTTCTTCTGTGGTGGTGTAGTTATACATACTGAGCAGAGAGATGAAAAATTCTTTTTTTGGTATGGCTCTTAATGCTCTTTCTTTTTCTTCTTTGTCTTTTATGCTGTTTGCCAGTTCTGTTTTTTTTCTTTGAAGCTCAGCAAAAAAGAAATCAATATCTTCCATGGTTATTAATTTTTTAGATCCCCGGTGCTTGTTCATCAATTCTTTAAAGAGTTTTATTGAATCTCTCCCAGAAAGACCGAAATGACCGTCTTTTTCAGCTTCTTTCATAATCATTCGTCTTGTATCGGCTGTTAATTTTTTTCTATCTTCTTCCGATAACCAGGATGGTATTTTTCCACGATAAAGATCCATTTTAATTAAGAGCCCGTTTCCGTCTGTATATTTTTTATACTTTCCAATATCCCCCAGCCATGTTTTTATCGCCTTGGAATCTTGATCCAATCTGGTAGAGACAATCATTTTGACAAAGTTTTTTAAAACCCTTGGCAGGAAATGCCTTCCAATATCGTGGCCAAATGCTTTTTCCAATATCTTTATTTCTACCGGAACTTCAGTAACATAAGTAACATCCAAATATTCTACCCTATCAGCAAAAGATTTTAAATCGCTGATAGATTCCCAATCTTCCAAATTCATGATTACCAAAAGAAGAGAATTTACAGATTCTTCCTTGTGTCCAACTTTAAGTAGCGCCTCGCTTACAATATTGTGCAGTTTTCGCATTCGCTGCACATTATTATCCTTAATATCTGTTAAGACATATATCCCGTTATTGGTTTTGGCAAATGGAGAATAGGTGTATTGAACCTTGTTGCTGTCTTCAAAGAAATCAGTAATGATTTTCTGCAGCGGTTCATTGTCTAGTGTAAATTGTTTTATGGGCTCATCACCGGGTCCAAAAACAGTAATTCCGTTTCCAACCCTTCTATTAAATTTATTTTCTCGAACATTTATTCTTTTAAAAACTTCTTCAACGGAACCGAATTTTTTGGATAATTCATGAAAAAATGATTCGCAAATTGCACATGGTTTGTATGAGAATATCCATTCGTACTCTTTGTTGTTAGCAATCTCGTGTTTGTCCTCGTTGTTTTCAAGAAGTCCGTCAAGAAATTCAGCTCGATGCTCTATCGGAATAATCATTATCGGGTGGTCGTGCGACGGGCAATGAATTTCTGAATAATCTTTTCCGTTATCATCCCCGGCACAAACATCTTTTTCTTTTTTGGGAATACGCCAAACTATTTCATATGTTTTTCCCTCCGGTGAATTGGTATATTCGGTAATAAATTTTAACAGGTCGTCCATAAATGTGCTTTTACCGCACCCCGGGGGACCTCTAAAAATATAAATTTTATTCTGAGTTGCTCCGATTTTCATCCCTTCTATCTTCTGTATAAATCTGTTAGCAAATAAGGTGTCGGGCATGAAAGTGTCAAAGATTTTAGAACAATCAATTTGATTAAAATTAATTGATTCCGGATCGTTATCCACCTCCTTCTTAACAGCGGATACTATTCCGTCAGAAACAATCTGTTTTATGCATCTTAAGTATTTTTTAGGATTTTCTCTTACAAATTCAAAATATTTCTCCAGGGTAAGTATTTCATCTATTTTCGAGGAGGAATCTTTTGCAACTCGTGACAATACTTCATTTACGCTTTTCATGTCAATATTAGTCATTTTTGCCTCCTAATTTTTCACTCTTCTGGCAAGCTTGCCGTTTTTCATAAGATATAATACTCGTATCGGTTTATATTTTATGGGGGAAGTGGGATCATATTGGTTTTTAGTTACAGAGTTCTGGTCAACCTCAAATTCGGTTGTCTCCAACGCTACCGGCTGTCCCCATAAAAATTCTGTTCCCCTTAACACCCCATCAATATAGGGGGTGTGCAAAGGTTTTCCTTCAAACATATGCTCAATATACAGGGTACCATCCTTTTTTTGCCCCACTTCTATGTGGGGCGGATGATAAAGACCGTCAATTACCATTTTGCGATAATCTTCTCCCTTTTTACTTTTTATATAATAAATCCAGCTTCTTCTCTCTTCGTTGAACACTTTATCTGTTATCCAAAGCTTATTTTGTCGGACAAAATCCTGAAAATTTTCTTTGGAAAGAAAGTTTAAAAGCATGAAGTCATTAAAATTTTCTCTGATATGAAAAATAAAACTGCGTCCCATTCCTGTTTTTTTGTCATATTTCATTCTCTCTTTAGTATCAAGAGTGCGATCAAATTCTTTTGAAAGCTTACCCTTATTAGCCAGGTCCTCAATAAAACAAATTAATTTATATCCTAGCGCATAAGGATTAAGCCCAACTTTTGGCATGGTCATTACGCCCGAATTTACCCTGCTATAAATTACCTCGTTGGTAGAAAGCATGGGATCTTTTTCAAATAATTCTTGGTGCCAATAACTTGCCCAGCCCTCATTTATGATTTTGGTTCTGATTTGCGGCTGAAAATAGAGCGATGTTCTGCGCACTATTTCCATTACTTCTTTCATCCATCCGTTTTCTTCTTTTTTTAAGAAATCAGAATGATTCATGATAAAAGAAATAATATCCAAATCTTCATTGCCCTTGTATTCTTTTTTATATTTCTTATAAAACTCTTCAAACTCAGGAAACTCACTTTTAATATCGTGAAAAAATTCTTTGTTTCCCCGTTTTTCTCCAAAAGTTTTAATCTTTTCATTATATTTATTGGTGAATTCTATCCATTTTTGAGAATTTGAATTTTCTCGTAAAAATTGTCCAAAAAAGAAATCTAGTTTGGATTGTGCCTGCGGTTCATTTTCCTTGTTCATTTCTTTGTAATATCCAACCAAATTATCCAAAGCACGAATAAATTCAATGACATAATCTACATATCTTTTTTTCTCGCCTAATTGGCGCCTAATTCTGTCAATAACAATTTTATCAGAATTGGCAATAGCCATGAAATCATCATCCCATGTATGCTTGAAAAAGACATTGTTTTGAAAAAAATCAATGTGTCCAAGTACGTGGTAGAATATCATGACATTCAACCAATCTGGATTATTGTCATTGTAAAAGGATACTGCCGGACGAGTATTAATTACGGTTTCATACGGATTAGAGGGGTAATGTTTATACATCTCTTGTTCCTGATTTACCCTTATCCCATGAACCCAATAATCATACATAGTCGGAATCATTATTTTTGGCGACAATCTTAAAATATTCTGATTTGTAACTATATACTCCAGAGTTTCATTGTCAAATTTCAAACCAGAGCTCCGTGCCTTTATTTTGCAACCTTCCATTAGGACTTTTGCTTCTTGATTAATTAATTCCATTTATTATGCTCCTTTTATTGAAGTAAGTTTTTTTATACCCTCAATTAGCCGTGTATCTCCAAAGTCAGGATGGTTGATTACATCAAGTTTTAAGAGGTCGCTATGAGTTTCCAGTATTTTTGAGGCTTTCAAGTAAACTTCTACTTCGCTTGGTTTATTTGTTCCGTAATTTGGCCTCACAATAGTGATTCCTAACCGATTAACCGTTTCTGTCATTTTTTTAATTTCGGCAATGGTTTCTTGTCCATCTTTATCCCAATCATCGCCATCAGTGCCGTGAAAGACATAAATATTATAGTCTCGCGCCAACTCTTCTTCCGCAATTATTTTGTTTACAAGTTTATAAGCTGAACATACCTTAGTTCCGCCGGCAACACGCGACCTATAGTAGGTGTCAAAATTAGGCACTTCTTTGGCTTCGGTGTCGTGAAGAATAAAACGGCTTTTTACCCGTTCTTTATATTCAAACATCAGCCAAGAATAAAGCAAAAGATGTTGAGTAACTACCGCTTTAGTAAGTTCTCCACTCATTGATCCTGAATAGTCCCGCAAAAGAAAAACAATCGCCTGAGATTCAAACTCCCTCTCCGCTGACAAAACTCGATACACTAGATCATTTGGTGCGATAATAAAATTTTCTGGATCAACATTATTCTTGTCTATCTTGCCAAGTGCGTTGTTGGTTTTTACAATTTCTCTCATGGTCGCTTTTTTGTCTAAAAATTGTCCAGACCTTCTGTTTTTATCGGTCAAATCGTACACATACTTAGTGGTGGGCATTTTTTTAGCTTTTTCTGTTAGGTTGGGCAATTGAAATTCTTCGGATAATTTTTTTCCCAGATCATAAGCTTGGGTTTCAATACCATGATCGCCGCCTTCGCCGTCGCCAGCTTCACCCTCGCCCTCACCCTCTCCTTCTTCGTCTATGGATTTTTCTCCAATAACATCTCCTTCTTCTCCTTCTCCCTGCCCGGCTTCTCCATCTTCTGTTGGGTTAAATTCTCCGTGAACCAATTTTTCTTCTTGTACCACTGGAATCAAAATAACTTTTCCGCTGCGAGTGGGCAGTTTGCCAACTTTAATTTTTTTAAGAAAACCATCCTTAACTCTTTGCTCATCGCGTTCAAGAAGTTCTTCCATGGTTTCCACAGAGCTTGCAGAGTTTGAGCCAGAAGGAATAAGATTTGACAAGAGTTTAAGATCGTTGGGTTTGTAGATTTGCTGATATATGCTATTTTTTTCTCCCGACAATCTCTTAGCCTCTGCGAGGCCCAGAATATCAGAATTGGTCATGCAACTATTATTCATTTTTCACCTCTTGAAATTTGTGGGTTTACAGTCTAGAGAAAAGGGCCGGATATTAAATCTCCGGCCCCTCTGAGCTTGTGCTTCTTTATTCTTCATATGTGCAAAAAAATTCAATAGTTTTCACTGCACATGTCGGACAGTACCCAAGCTTGTCTATCATGCTTTTCATGATTTTTGTGTAAAGCTTTTCGTTTTCTTCATTTGTTCTATTGGCCAAGGCCCCGATTAAACTGCCGGCGCCGGCAATATCAGATTTAAGTCTGACATCTGTAACAGCTTTTATCAGTTCTAAATTATCCATAAAATCATAATTTCTATCGGTGGATAGTTTTTGTCCATAAATTTTTCGAACAGAGTTTCTAAATGTATCGCTTTGTTCGCGGGTTTTGAGGCCCAGCCTTGCTTCAACGCTCTGTATGAACTTTTCGTCAATTTTCAGGGGTTTGAGATCTCCTGTTTGAGGATCTTTATATTTCCACATTTTGTCCGGACCAAGATTTTCAGCATCAATACCGATAATCATGTTAACATAACGAAAAACATCTTTTTTAATCGCTTCCGGGTCGTCCATATAGGCATTGAACATGGTTTCCATAATCTTGTCTCTGTAAAGCTTTTTTGCATCATCAATATCTTTTTTATATTTCTCTCTTAGACCACTTTCATGGACATAGGTGAGAACCACTTTTTGTAAAGTATTAAAAATATCCAAGGCAAACATGCATTTGCCCTCACAGGTTTCATTTCTTTCCAGTAAAAGCTGAATAGCCCTTCCTAGATTCCTTTGTCCCAAACCCCTTTGTCCGAAATGTTTCGTGATATCCGGATTTTGTGCCAACTCATCAATAACCTCAATTAATGTTTTGGAGCTTTTTTCGCCGGCAATATCACCAGCTGCAAGCTTCATTGTTTCAATTGGGGTTAATTTATTGTTGTGCGGCAGCCTGGTCAGGATTACTCCGACAGAAGCGGCATAGTTCATATTTGGATCTTCATGCAGGGCATCCCCATTTACGGTGGTTTTCTTTTCTGTGCCCAGAGCATAACTGGTGAGCTTTTCTTGGAGTTTGTAGTCGGTATTATGTGATACATAACAAATTCGGCATCGATCAATAATCGGCGCCTCTGATCTTTCGGCTACAAAATTACTGAATTCATCGTTGTTTGATGTACCAATAATCAACACATCAAGGGGCCATTTAAACCCATCGATTTCAATTGTTCTGTTTTGGATAACACCTAGATACACCTGAACCAAATCCTTTTTGTTTTTAAAGGTTTCATCTGAAAAATGAATCCCACCTCCGGCAACGCGAGCCAATGCCCCGCGCCGAAGATCAAATCTATAAGGATTGTCAGTATCTGAAATATGCAGAAGTCTTGGAATAGATTCTTCACCCAAAAGGTCAATGGAGGAAGATGTGATTTTATCTTTTGCCGGATATTTTCCTGTTACCGTACCAAGACTCTCGGTTAGGGGTACTGGAACGATTTTTATGAATTCCAGCATCTTAGCAAGATCACCTTCTGTATATTCCCTGATTTGATCCCATATATATCCTGAACAAGCTCCCAGGGGGCGATAATTTTTATAGAGTTTGCGAATATCTTCATCTTTAAATTTCATCCAATTTTGGAGTGCTTCCTGGCTCGCGCCTTTTGATTCCATAAGATTCATAGCCAAAATCATGGGGTCTTCATAGGTCTGAGATTCAATTTTTTTAATTTTTCCGAATCCGCCCAGTTTTTCCAAATCCTTAAACTGGAAAGTATATTTTTTATTTTCCGGCAGAGAAAGAAATTCTCTGTAACGATTACAAAGATACTCCACAAAAAAAGTTTTTCCATTACCCGGTTCGCCAACCAGAATAAAAGCCATTTCTTTGGATGATCCACCTTCAGACGCATCTTTTACAAAAGATACAAATGAATTAATTTCCTCATAAAGTCCAACGAGGTGTTTACCTGGTGCGCGGAAAAATTTAAAATTGTTGATTTTTTTTCCAGCCCAAGTAATTGTTTCAACTCCGTCACTTAAAATCATTCTAGATACACCCTGAAAGGCATTTTCAAAAACCTTTTTTCCACTCTTTACATCTTTCACATGCTGTTCTAGCGTAACAAGTTTACTCATTTTTTTTCTCCTTTTCTACATTTGACGCTTTGGTTTATGGGTTTTTATGGTTGTTAATTTTAATTGTCAATGTACAAAAAATCCAGCGCGAAAGCTGGGGTCATTTTACTTTTTATAAATTTTTTTAGATATGCCAAGACATCCCTCCTTGTTATCTAATAGCTTTGTAAGTCTTACAAACATAATCTTTATATTTATAATAATAAAAGTATGTATATCTTAGGTTGTTTTGACTTTTTTGTCAACATATGTTTTGTCAAATTTCATATAAAAAAATTATCTAAAATTAGTGATTATAAAATATAAAAAAAAATTATAAAAAAAACAAAAAAAATCTTCTTTGTAAAAAATATTTTACTTATTTTTTTATAGAAAAGTCAACTATTGACAATTTTTTATTTTTATACTATAATGAGATAACTATATAAAAAATATGATAAAAAAAGTAGGAAAAATATTATTAATAATATTAGGTTTCGTCTTCATTGTATTCGGGGCAATCAGTTTGTTGCTTCCCTTTTCTCCTGGATTTTTGTTTTTATTTTTAGGAATTACATTAGCCGCCAAGGGTTCTGGCAGAATAAGAAATTCAAAATCTACAAGCCTGCTGTTTGGTTTTGTAAACTCAAAAATAAATATTTTAAAAGAAAAAATAAATTGGAATAAGCTCGATAGATTACTTTAAGATAAAAAAATATTATAATTTAAAACACTCAAAACATTTTAAGTTTTGGGTGTTTTAATTTTAAGGATATAATTTCTAAAAAATTTTATCATAAAAATTATTAATTATTACCAGTTTGTCTAAAAACTATTTTTTATGTTATAATAATAACAGACTTAAGTCCGCAATATCATGCAATATCACAATCTAAAAATTAAAGCTTGTTTAGATATTTTAAAAACTCCAGAAAATGGCTTAACTAATGAAAAGGCTTTAAAAAGACAAGAAAAATACGGTAAAAACGAAATTGCAGAAGAGAAGCAGCTGGGTAAGCTAGCTATATTCTTTTCTCAATTAAACAATGCATTAGCGATTATATTAATTATTGCTGGATTCTTGTCTTTGGGTTTGGGTGAATTTGTAGATGCCGGAGTTATTTTTAGCGCTATTGTCGTTAATACTATTATTGGATTTTTTCAGGAAAATAAAGCAAATCAAGCTATTACTAAACTAAAAACACTTGTAGAAAGAAAAACTGTGGTGCTTCGCGATGGCCACGAAATATATATAAATAGTAGTTTGATTACGGTTGGAGATATAATTTTAATCCGAGCAGGAAATCGTATTCCTGCAGACGCTCGCCTAATAGAAGCTTCTGATTTACAGATAAATGAAGCAAGCTTAACAGGGGAGTCTATTCCTTCAAAGAAAACTAACGAGATAATGCCCATGGGGGCGGCGCTTGCCGATAGAGAAAATATGGTTTATGCCGGTACAATGGTAGTTCATGGAGTGGGGCGCGCAGTGGTGGTAAGCATTGGTTCAAATACTGAACTTGGGAAAATTGCCGAAATGGTGCGAAGCACAAAAGAGGAAAAAACTCCACTACAAATTAGACTCGATGGATTTGGCAGATTACTAGGAATTATGAGTACGATTATTTGCGCGGTGATTGTTATTGTTGGAATTATACAGGGACGTGGATTAAGGGATATGTTTATCACGGGTGTGGCTGTGGCGGTCGCTTCTATTCCCGAAGGTCTTTCTATGGCGGTAACCTTTATTCTGGCGCTTGGAATGCAAAGGATACTTAAAGAAAAAGCTTTAACTCGAAAATTAATTGCCGCTGAAACACTGGGTTCAACTACGGTAATATGCACAGACAAGACCGGAACACTTACAGAGGGAAAAATGCATGTTTCACATATCGTGATTGGTGAAAAAGAATTTGAAGTCAAAAGCCTTGGAAGCAGACAAGAAGAAAAAGAGGCTATGGCTGTCAGCTTGGCTTTGCAGGTTGCAATGATGTGCAACAATGCCACTGTTGAAAATCCTGACGACGAACTCGCATCTTGGCGGCTTATTGGCTCGCCAACTGAAGCGGCCCTTATGTCTGCAGCCATCCAATCTGGTTTGAATAAAGAAAAGCTTTTAAAGATAGAGCCCCAAATTGACGAAGTTCCTTTTGATAGCACTAAAAAATATATGCTGAGCTTGCACAAATCTGAAAAGAGCGGATATATTCTTTACGAAAAAGGCGCCCCGGAAATACTTTTAAATAAATCAGCAAATTATTACCACAAAGGAATAGAAACAAATTTATCAGATGATGCTATTGCGCACTTAAATAAAACTTATGAAAATTTAACCAACAGAGGATTAAGGGTGATTGGTATGGCAATTAAGCATATAAAAGACAAGGGGGGATATGCTAAAGGCCACATTAATTGGGAAGATTTGGATAAAGATCTGACTTTTGTCGGCTTTATAGCTATTAATGACCCCTTACGCCCAGAAGCTAGGGAAACAATTTTAATGTGCAAGAAAGCCGGAATTCGTCCAATACTTATTACTGGCGACCACAAATTAACTGCTCGCGCCATAGCTTTTGAGGTGGGTATGAAGATAAAGCCAGAAAACATTATTACAGGAGAAAAACTTGATAAAATCAGCGATGAAATTCTTAAAAAATTAGTGAAAAAAATTGATATTTATGCACGGGTTAGTCCGCATCACAAATTACGCATCATCAAGGCTTTACAAAGTCGCGGAGAAGTAGTGGCTATGACTGGCGACGGTATTAACGATTCTCCGGCACTCAAGGCGGCCGATATCGGCATTTCACTTGGCACCGGAACAGATATTGCCAAAGAAACTTCAGATATTGTGTTATTGGATGATAATTTTACAACTATTGTATCGGCTATCAGGGAGGGGAGGGTGATATTTCAAAATATTAGAAAAGTTATTACCTATTTAATTTCAGATAGCTTTTCTGAAATTATTTTGATTATTGGTTCTATTATATTGAATACACCACTAGCTATTATTCCGGCGCAAATTCTATGGATTAATATTTTAAATGACGGCTTGCCTGATTTTTCTCTGGCTTTTGAAAAGGGGAGTGAATCTACTATGCGTGAAAAACCAATAAAAAAAGAAGATCCCCTGCTTTCAGAAGAAATGAAAATGATTATTTTCCCCGTTGGTATTTTGCGCAGTTTAATGATTTTTATAATTTTTCTTTTATTATTTAAAAACTCAAATGATCTAGATTATATTAGGACTGTAATTTTTGCTATTTTGGGCACCGGAAGTTTAATGGCTATATTCAGCATTCGTGATTTTAGTTGCCCGATTTGGAGAAACAATCCTTTTTCAAACAAGTATTTACTTGGGGCTGTTGGGGTAAGTTTTGCTCTGCTTCTACTCGGTATATACTGGAGTCCTTTGCAGTTTATTTTACATACGGTAAATATCGGACTTTCATCTTGGCTCTTAGTTTTTGGGACAGGGCTTATAGGAATTTTAATAATAGAAGCTGTGAAAATGAGATATATCTTAAAAAATAATGTATAAGAATAAGGATAAAAAAAAGAATAGTAGGGTTTGGGGGCAGCTGCTTTTAACTGTTGTTGGTTTTATGATTTTGTTGATTATAGTGCTTCCTTTGTTTAAAAATATTAACAAGCAATATAAAGTAAACCAAGAAATAAAAGATTTGCAAAATGAAATAATTGCGCTTGAAAAAAATAATCAAGACCTGCTTAAATTAATTAACTTTTTAGAATCAGATCAGTTTATCACCGAACAAGCTCGATTAAAATTAAATTATAAAAAGGAGGGGGAAGATGTGGTGGTTATCAAGGACAAGGAAGATACAGCAAACAAAATGAAAATTTTTGAATCAGGCAAAAGGCCAGAAGAAAATTTAAATAATCCAGAGAGGTGGTTAAGGTTTTTTATAAAACCGAATAGCTAATCAATAACTGAGGGTCAAAAGTCCAAAATCAAATTAATAGTTTTTAATATCCATAAAGTGTCGCGTAAGCGATTCCAGATTTTTAACCAATATTTTTATGTTAAACAAAGTAGATGGTATAAAAAAATTAAGCAAAAAAGAACTGGAAGAGTCCAGAAAGATTGTGCTTGCCTCTATCAATGAAGAATTTAAGAAGGGACAAGAGCTTTTGGAGGGTAATAATAAGACGCCAAATAAAAAGGTAGATGGAATTTTTTCTTCCCTTAAACAATTAAAAAACAACAACAAACAACAAGTACAAAAAAAAGAAATAACAGATACGGAAAAAAAAGAGTGGAAAAAAGAAATTGGAAAAATTGTAGAAATTGAAAAACCAAGATTTAAAATATCCGGATTTGGTGTTATGAAAAATTTAAAGAATATTCAAAATCAGGAAGATTTGCACAAAAAAGACAAAAAAAATGATTTACAAATAAGCAACAACAACAAACAGGCTGTCAGAGGTTTAGTGGCAAATAAAGAAAAAGAAGATGAAATACTTAAAATAAAAGAAGAAAAAATTCGCGAGATGCAATTACAAAAACAAAGACAGATAGAACAGGAAAGATTGAGAGAAATAAATGCGTTAAAGGAAAAAGAAGAAGAAAAGAAGAAGAAAAAAGAGGAGGAAGAAAAAAGAAAAAGAGAAAAAGAACAGTTAATTTTAAAAAAACAAGAAGAGGAGAGACGAACAAAAGAAAGAGAGCGCCTCAAGGAGGAGAAAGAAAAACAACGAAAAATTCAGAGAAAAAAGAAAATAAAAGAACAATTAAGGAAAGAAAAAGAAGCTTTTAGGCAGATACAGCTTGAGGCCCGCGAAAAATCCAGAGAAAAGGAACACTTAGCCAGAATGCAAAAAAAGAAGAAAGCGGCAAAAAAGAGAGAGGCTTTGATAAAAAAATACAAATCAAAAATAAAATCTTTATTTAAATATTTACACCTTAGAACTTTTAAAACAACCAAAAAGGTCATTTATTTTTGTTTGTTTTTCTTGGTTGTGATTTTAATTTTATATTTTATTTTTGTTTCTGTGATATTAAAATTTGACATAGACAATGTGCTAAGCAGATTCGTGGCTGATTTTATCCCCGTTCCGGCACTTGCTACAAGCGACGGTATTATAGAATATTATAAGTATAAAGATTTGAAGGATAATTTTAAGAATACCGAAGGAGAAACCGATATTGATAAAAAAATTCAATCTTTAATAGTAAGAGAAATCGCTATTAATAATCTAATAAAAAGATATGGTGTATCTTTTTCAGATTTTGAAAATCATGACAAGCTAATGGAATTTTTGGAAAGTAAAGCTATGTACGACAATGCTATAAATCAGGTAGCAATAAATAGAATAAAAAAAATAAAAGGCATGATAGATGATAACAATGATTTTGTGCGCATCTCTACCAAATTTGGTGATAAAATGGGAAAGATAAGCATCAATAAAAACACTGATCCGGATAAAAATGGTTTAAAAGATTTGGAGGTTAATGAAATAAGTGAGGTTATTTTTTCAGGCGATGGCTATTATATTTTTAGGTGCTACTATAAAACAGAAGAAGAAACTACTCTAAACTATGTTTTTGTAAAGAGTAAAACCCTAGATGATTACTTATCTGAATATATAAAGAATTATAAACTGCTTAGTTTTGTGGATTAAAGAGGGTTTAATCCATGTAATATTATACTAAAATAAATATATTATAATATATTTATTTTTTTAATATTAGTAAAATTTTTTATTAAATTTAAAAAAACAAAAAAACACTTGACAAATATTTAAAAATATGACATAATGGTGTTATATAATTGTTCTTAAATTTGAAAGAAACTATTAAACAAGGAGTGAGGAAATGACGACAGAGAAAAAAGTATTTGAAAGTATTTCGATTTATGGAGAACCCCTGGCTAAAACCATTGTGAAAGTAAAAGTTCCCAAAAACCCTAACAGTGTCACTGAAGATGTAATCGGCTTAAGCTGGATTGAACCCCATACATTTGCAGACCGGCAAGGAAATTTGATTGAGGTCAAAAAGCATCTTCGCCACGGATATCTGGCTCAGCCGGAATATGACGGTTCCATGGGCGGTCTCAGGACAGAGAGGGTAATTATCAGTCGGAATTTCTATGTTACTCCGGAAATGTGCGGAAAAATGATTGTGGCTCTCGCCGTGGTTACACCGAAACATAGCAAGGGAAAGGTTCAGGAAATTACTTTCGGTGATCAGGTCTCGGAAAAAGATATTGACGCAGACAAAGTTATCATCGACTACTATCCGGTCAAAGAATCATCTGCCGTGGAACTTAAATTCCCGGAAGAAAGAAAGTCCGACAAGGACATTCCTGTGCCTGGTACCAAAAAGTTTATCCACTTCAAAGATACCGGATACACCTGGCACATGACAATTGACTGTTGAACAACGAAAACAAAAGGGGCCCGGAAAAAAGCATAATGCTTTTCCGGGCCTTTTTTAATAAAAATCTTTTCTTAAGAGGAATTTGCTCACTATAATTGTTATCAGATATATCAATCAGGATACAACGGTGTCCGACATCCCATCAATGTTAATTTAAGATGGTATTTAAATAAAAACAATAGCTTTTTTATATCTGTTTATGGTATAATATAGTTAGTTAAAAGTTTATTCCGCATTTTAAATTTAATGAATAACAACAAAAAACAAATAAAACGCATCGGAATAGATGCGCGATTTTATGGTCCGGGGAAGGGTTTGGGACGATATACTAAGGAGGTGGTAGATCGGATTTTGGATATGGACACAAAGAATGAATATGTAATATTTTTAGGTTTAGATAGCTTTGATATTTTTAATACCAAAAATCCAAAAGTAAAAAAAGTGTTGGTTCGTGCTCGCTGGTATTCTGTTTTAGAACAAATCATGATGCCTTATTTAATCTTGCGAGAAAAATTGGATTTTATGCATTTTTTGCATTTTAATGTACCCCTGATTTGTCCGACTAAATATATTGTCACTATCCACGACCTGATATTGACTAAATTTCCCACCCCCAGAGCAAGTACATTGAGCCCTATTTTTTATAAAATAAAACACCTTGGATATAAGATGATTATTAAATCTGGTATTAAGAATGCGCAAAAAGTAATAGCGGTGTCTTGTTTTACAAAACAAGAAATTATCAATCAATTCAGTATTTCAAATGATAAAATTGTGGTTACTTACGAAGGAGTTTCTAATGATTTAATGAAATTAAAAGCAGGTGACAAAAGCATGTCATTGGGGTATAATATAAGGGTGCCATTTCTTTTATATGTGGGTAATGCTTATCCCCACAAGAACCTGGGGGGGTTAGTTAACATTTTTTCTAAAATAAGAAAAAAATATCCGGATTTAAGCTTGGTTTTAGTTGGGAAAGAGGATTATTTTTATAAACGTCTAAAAACCTATGTAAAAGACCGCGATTTCACTAATATTATTTTTACTGGATATGTGTCTGATCAAGATTTAGCCAAAATCTACAGCAAAGCCCTTGCCTATATTTTTTCTTCATTTTGCGAGGGATTTGGCCTCCCGCCACTAGAGGCCATGAATCACGGTGTTCCGGTACTAAGCTCCAATAAAACCTGTATGCCGGAAATATTGGAAGATGCTGCGCTTTATTTTAATCCAGACAAAGAGAGTGACGCAATACAAAAAATTATTGAAATTATGGAAAATAAAGATTTAAGGGAAAAGTTAAAAATAAAAGGGTTTGCGCAAGTAAAAAAATACAGTTGGGACAAATGCGCCAGACAAACTTTTGAAATTTATGTCAGAGAATAAAAAAATATTATATACCAGCCATAAAGAAAGGCCTTCTCCCTTTTTGGTAAATTTGAATAAATTTATTACAAATGAAGAAAAAAAAGAAAACTTAAAGAATAAATCTTTTTTGAGTAGATTTTTTTCTTTTTTTCTTTTTTTCAAACCTAAAAAAGAAGAGGAACCGCAATTTTTCTTTCATGAAAATTCAGAGTTTGAGAAACCAAAAAAATTTAATATTTTTAATTTTAAAAAAATTCCGCCGGCAACAAAATTTTCTCTACTTAATAACGAAAATAAAAAACAAACTTTTTTGAACAGGTTAAATTTACAAATCAAAACCATTTTTCAAAAAAATAAAGATATTCTTCCGCATTTTTCATGGTCCAAAGAAAAAATTTTTAATAAGAACGGGCTCGAAGATAAAAAAAATTACAAAAAAATAAGAAGACTTTCATTTTTTGCACCCGTTAAATTAATATTTGTTTTAATTTTTTCTTTGATTCACGGAGTATTTTATTTAAGTTTCAAAATTGGATATATTTTTGTGTTTGTAGCTCGATTTTTTGGTGTTTTAAATATTGCCCTGCTTAAATTTGTTGTTAGTTTTTTTGATTTTCGGGTAGAGACCACTTCTCCTTGCCCCAATTCCCCCCTTGAGAGAACCAATTTTTCGTCTATTAAAACACCCGCTTTAATAAAAGATAAAATTGAAGGAGTGGGCGGAGAAATAAAGAAGAATAATTTATTAAAAAAAATACTTGGCATCAACCCCGAATCTGCACTTTTAAAAAATAGAGAATTTATTTCCAGATTGATAAAAAATAGGGGTATATATACCCATAGAAGACCGTCAATTTTAAAATCATTACTTGTCTTTGTTTTTATCTTAATGATTTTAATTTCTCCGTTCGGAGCTATAGATTATTATCAAAATTTAGATGCCCTGCGCGGGAGAGTTTTGGGGGCATCAGAATCAGCTATTAATGACATTTTAATTGCTTCCAGATCTATGGCTGATTTAAATTTTGCACACGCCAATCAAGGTTTTGTCCAGGCTGGAAATAGTTTTTTTGAAGCGCAAAAAGAGATAGAAAAAATTAGCGGATTGCTTAGTATTCTTCATACTCTGCCAAATCAAAAATTAAAGTTAGCTTCCATGGCAGATTCAATTTTAAGGGGGGGGGAAATAGCATCAGAAATAGGCAATCAATTCACTTCGGCGCTTAGTATTTTTGAAAAAAAAGAAGAACTATCTATTAAAGATATAATAGATAGTTTTTACACTCACGGAAAAATTATCAGTAAAAATATTCAAGAATTAAAAATTATTATTTCCCAAATTAACTTAAGGGATATACCACAGGAATACTTAGAAACCTTTATTATTTTAAAAGAAAAACTTGAATTAGTGGATAGTGGTTTGGTTGAATTTATTGACATATTAGAAAAATTAAAAATTTTTTTAGGATTTGAAATAGATAAGAGGTATATGCTTGTATTTCAAAATAACACAGAAATGCGCGCCAGTGGAGGATTTATGGGTAGTTTTGCTGTAATAGATTTTGCCGACGGTCAGATTACTAATTTAGATGTTCCTGGTGGCGGAACATACGACACTGAAGCTGGTCTTGATATCAAGATTGTTGCTCCCAAACCACTTCATTTGGTAAATCCTTTATGGCATTTTTGGGATGCAAATTGGTGGCCTGATTGGCCAAAAACAGCACGCAAGCTGATGTGGTTTTATGAAAAAAGCGACGGTCCGACCGTGGATGGAGTAATAAGCTTCACGCCGACCGTTATGGAAAAATTTCTGAAAATTATGGGACCCATTGATATGACGGAAAAATATGGAAAAGTGTTTACTGCAGATAATTTTTGGGAAATCACCCAGGATCTAGCGGAACAAAAACAAGACATAACCCTAAAACCGAAACAAATAATAGGGGATTTGTTTGAAAAAATTATTACAGATTTACCGCAAAAGTTAAATAAAGATTCATTTGTGGACTTGTTAAAATTGATTCGAGAATCAGCAAATGAAAAACATATCTTGTTTTATTTTAATGACGAAGTCTTACAAGATAAAATTAGTAAATTGGATTTTGGGGGAGAAATGAAAAATCAAACCAAAGATTATTTAATGGTTGTAAATACTAATATTGCCGGCCAAAAAAGTGATAAAAAAATACAAGAAGAAATAAGTCATAAAGCCGAGGTTCTGGGTGATGGATCTATAATCAATACTCTGGAAATAAAGCGAACCCATACAGGCACGAAGGGAGAAAAATTTACAGGGGTAAGAAATGTTGATTGGATGAGAATTTATGTGCCACAGGGAAGTAAGCTTATAGAAGTAAGTGGTTTTGAGGCTCCGCCTAAAAAATACTTTGAACAGCCGGAACCCGATTGGATAAAAGATGAGGATGTTGGAAAAAACGAAGACGATGCGATCTATGACGAAGAAAGTGAAACATTTATTTATGATGAGTTAAATAAAACGGTTTTTGCTAATTGGTCACAGGTTGATCCGGGAGAATCTGTTAATATTATAATTAAATATAAATTACCCTTTAAAATAGAATTTCAAAATAATAATGATTTTATAGAGAAAGTTGCCAAACTAATAAACCCTAATCAAAAAGAAATTACTACTTATGCCTTGCTTGCACAAAAACAACCCGGATCAATTGGCAGTAAAATAAAAAGTGAGTTGATTTTATCACCTCAGTATAAATCCATTTGGCAATATATAACTCCGTCATCTTCAACCAGCAACAAAGGGTGGGTAATTGAAGATATTTTAACTACGGATAAATATTTTGCTGCGATTATAACACTTGCTAATTCACAAAATTAATATGGATTATCAATTATCACAATCAAATATTTATATAATTTCACCAACAATTATATATTTTATATCCATCTTTCTTGTGTTATTGATGGTGCTTTGGCTTACCAAAAGAATTTTTAAGGATTTTATACAAAAAAGCAAATATTTCGATCATATTATTTATTTGGTGAGATTACCTAAAGAGCGTCCCGGAGATGAAACGAAAGAACCCACCACTCAGGAAATAAGAGAGGATATATCTGTGGGGGAAACTATTTTTGCTAGTATTGGCGGCCTTAGAGCTCAAAGGGGTTTGCGCGCTTGGCTTTTTGGTAGGAATGATCATTTTTCTTTTGAGGTTGTTGCCAGTAAAAAAAAGATAGCTTTTTATGTTGTTGCTCCTAGAGAAATGGGAAGATATATTGAACAACAAATAAGCGCTCATTATCCATCGGCGGTTATAGAAGAAGTGGATGATTATAATATTTTTAAGCCAAACAGTGAAATTGTAGCCGGATTCTTAAAGACTAGAAGAAGTTTTATTTATCCGATTAAAACTTATCAAAACCACGAAACAGACCCTATGAATTCTATTATAAATGTATTATCTAAACTTGATGATGAAGAAGGGATAGCAATTCAATATGTAGTACGCAGCGCCAGACCGTTTTGGCATAGAACAATAAGAGATATTACTTCAAACATCAGGCGCGGTAAATCCCTGCAGGAATCAATCAGTATCGGCACTAGAAATAAAATTTTTTCCGTGGTATTGGATATTATCAAATTATTTATATCTAAACCAAAAGAAGAACAGTTTCAGCAAAATAGCCAAATTCCGCGCCTGACAGCCATGGAAGAAGAAATGCTTAAGGGAATAGAATCAAAAAATGGCAAAGCTGGATTGGATGTTAATTTACGCATAGTAGTCAGTGCTAAAACACCTGGAAAAGCAAGTGTATATTTGAATAATTTAGGTAATGCCTTTGCACAGTTCAATCACTATGAATACGGGAACAGTTTTAGTCAAAATATAAAAACCAGCAATCATGATAAAATAATAAACAGTTTTATTTATAGGCGTTATGATCGTGATATAGGATTTCTTTTGAATACAGAAGAATTGGCTAGTCTTTATCATCTACCGCTTAAAACATCAGAAACCCCCAATATCTTATGGCTTAATGCTAAATATGCTCCGGCCCCAGCAGATACATCCGCAACAGGAATTATTCTTGGTGCGAATATTTACAGAGGAGTAAAAAAAGACATACAGATAAGCAGGGATGATCGAAGACGCCATATGTATGTAGTTGGTAAATCCGGCGGTGGTAAATCTATGTTTATGGCCAACATGGCTGTTCAGGATATTCTAAACGGTGAGGGGGTATGCGTTTTGGATCCGCATGGAGACTTAATTGAAGATATTATTACCCGTGTTCCGGCCGAACGGGCAGAAGATGTGATTCTTTTTGCTCCGGCAGACACGGAGAGACCGCTTGCTTTAAATTTGTTATCATACGACCCGAATTATCCGGAACAAAAAACATTTGTAATCAATGAACTTATTAAAATATTTGATAAATTATATGATCTAAAAGCTACGGGGGGACCAATATTTGAGCAATATATGCGTAATGCGCTGCTTCTAATTATGAGTGATCCCGCGTCAGGTTCAACTTTAATGGAAGTACCAAAGGTCCTTGCTGACCCTGATTTTAGGAGAATGAAATTGGAAAAATGTTCCGACCCCACCGTAGTTGATTTTTGGCGAAAAGAAGCAGAAAAAGCCGGCGGAGACGCGGCATTGGCTAATGTGGTGCCCTATGTAACCAGTAAATTAACCCAATTTATATCCAATGATACCATGCGCCCCATTATTGGACAGCAAGAAAGTTCTTTTAATTTTAGAGAAGTGATGGACAAGAAGAAGATTTTGTTAATCGATTTGTCTAAGGGGCAAGTTGGTGAAATGAATGCATATTTATTGGGTATGATTATTATTGGAAAAATACTTATGGCCGCGCTTTCTAGAACTGATATACCAAGAGAGAAGAGAACTGATTTTTATTTATATATTGATGAGTTTCAAAATTTTACTACTGATTCAATATGTTCCATACTCTCAGAGGCTAGAAAATACGGTTTAAACCTCACCATGGCGCATCAATATTTAGGACAATTATCCCGCGGCCAAGACACATCCATTAAGGATGCGGTTTTTGGCAATGTGGGCACATGGATACTTTTCAAGATTGGCTCAGAGGATGCGGAAGTCTTAGAAAAAGAATTTAGCCCAGTATTTAATAAATATGATCTGATTAATATTGAAAAATATACTACTTATGTTCGCCTGTTGATTAACAATACATCTAGCCGACCTTTTTCCATGAGCACGCCATGGCCGCTTTCCGGGGTAGAAAATCCGGCAATAGCTGCAAAGATCAAGGCTTTGAGCAGATTTAAATATGGACAGGATAGAAGATTGATAGAAGCGGAAATAAGAAAAAGAACAAAAATTTAAACCCACTACCCAGTATTATTAAATAAACTAAATATGGACAAGCTGTATTTTATTTGATAATATATTTAATACCTATAAATAATTAACATTCGCATATACCACACTTATGTGTGGATTCGCGAAATGAATAACAATGAAAGGAATAATACTTGCGGGGGGGAATGCAACGCGGCTTAGACCATGTACAGAAATAACCAGTAAGCAGCTTTTACCGGTTTATAATAGACCAATGATTTACTATCCGCTAAATACTTTAATTAAAGCGGGTATTGAAGATATCCTAATAATTGTTGCACCGGATTATGCGGAAAAATTTTTACATTTACTCGGCAGTGGAGAAAAATTTGGAATAAAAATTTCTTATAAAGTTCAAGAAACCCCAAGGGGATTGGCCGATGCCTTTATTATTGGGGATGGATTTATCGGAAATGATAATGTAACCATGATTTTGGGTGATAATATTTTTGAAGATGACCTCAGTGAACATATTAAAAATTTTACAGGGGGCGGTAAGGTTTTTGCAAAAAAAGTTTCTGATCCGGAAAGATTCGGCGTGGTGCGCTTTGACGAATCAATGAAAGCGGATACAATAATTGAAAAACCAAGTGAATGGATTTCAGATTATGCCTTGACCGGAGTTTATATCTTTGATTCCAGGGTAATCGAGGTTGCTAGAAGCGTTAAACCGTCTGCAAGGGGCGAGATTGAAATTGTGGATTTGCATAATTGGTATTTAGAACAAAATGAACTAGAAGTCGCAATGATTACAGGGGCTTGGCTTGATGCCGGAACTTTTGATAGTTATTTGGAAGCGCAAATTTTAGCAAAAGAAAAATTGCAGGATAAGATGGTGATTTAAAAGTTAAAAGCGAAAAACTAAAATTTAAAAATAACACTTAAAATATCAAAATAATAAATTAATTTGTTAACTTTAAATTGTTGCTTTTAGCTTTTCATTATTAGTTTTTATGAAATATAAACTTGCAATTGGTTTTATTGCATATGGTGAATATACACTTAAATATTTGCCTATTTTTTTATCATCTTTATTTGCCGGGATAGATCAAGAATCTGTTTTAGTCTTGGCTGTTGATTGTTCGGAAAATACTAATGACAGAAATTTAAAAATTTTAAAGAAATATCCGCAAATTAAAATAATTTTTCAGGGCAGTAACCTGGGATTCGGCAGAGCGCATAACATGATGATATCCCGAGCAAAAGAATCAGGGTCAAAATATTATTTAGCTCTAAATCCGGATATGCTGATCGAGAACAAGATGATCGGAAAAATGCTGGCGTCAATGGAAAAAGACGGCGAATTGGGATCGGTAAGTCCGAGGATTATGAGATGGGATTTTAATAAAAAAGAGAAAACGGACATTATAGATACATTGGGAATTGAAATGAAATCCGGATTACTATTTTTTGATATTGCGCAAGGCAAAAAAAATCCAGTCTCAACATTTTCAAATAATGAGGAGATAAAAAAAATGTCTATAAATATTCTCGGACCATCAGGGGCTGCCGCCATGTATAGTTTGAACGCGCTGGAAAAAGTCAAAGATAATAACGGTTATTTTGACAATCTTATGTTTATGTATAAAGAAGATGCGGATTTGGCTTATCGCTTATTTTTGGCAGGATTTAAATCAAGGTGCGTTACAGATGCTATTTTTTATCATGATCGTACTGCATCAGAACAGGGTCGGGGAAATCTGCAAATTGCCATAAATCGAAAAAACAAAAATAAACAATGTAAAAAATGGTCATTCTTACATCAAAATATTATTTTTATAAAATATTGGCGCTTGCAGAATTTCAGGAATAAATTAGCCATAATCCGGCATGAGTTTAAAATGATAGTTTATGCGGTTTTATTTGAAAGATACTTATTGGCAGAATTTATTAATTTATGGAAAGCAAGGAAAAAAATTATAAAATATTAAAAATTTTGAATTTAAAATTTATAATGAAGTTATCAATAATCATAGTTTCCTGGAATGTTCGGGATCTATTGAGGAACAATCTAAAAGCTGTTTTTGCGTCTGATCTGAATTTTGATTTTGAGGTTTTTGTGGTGGATAATCATTCGCGCGACGGCACGCCCGAAATGATAATTAAGGAGTTTCCACAAGTTAATTTGATTATAAATAATTATAATGCCGGTTTTGCAAAAGCAAATAATCAAGCCATTGAACAAGCGCAGGGGGAGTATGTTTTACTGTTAAATCCAGATATGAGGGTTATAAATGACACTCTTGTAAATATGGTTGATTGGGTGGATAATCATCAGGATGTGGGCATTGCCGGATGCAATTTGATTAATAAAAAAGGAGAAGATATTATGCATGTCAGGCGTTTTCCCCGTTTTTTGGACCAATTAGCGATTATTCTTAAACTGCCCCATATTTTTCCCGACATTCTCAATGGATATTTGCAAAAAAACTTTAATTACAGAAAAGAAGCTGAAGTCGACTCCATCCGCGGTTCTTTTTTTATGATTAGAAAAAAAGTTATTGAGCAATTAGGCGGTTTGGATGAACGGTATTTTATATGGTTTGAAGAGGTTGATTATTGCCGGCAGCTAAAAGACACTAAATGGAAGTTGATGTATACTCCGGCTGCAAAATGCATTGATTATGTAGGAAAAAGCTTCGGTCAGGTACCGCGGGGTAAAACTCAGATATATTTCAGGGATTCTATGTTGAAATATTTCAAAAAATGGCACTCGTGGTATCAATATCTGACATTGAAAATATTTTGGCTATTAGGTATACTTATTAGTAAAATAAAGAGATAATCTATATCTGAGTCAATTTAAAAATTAATTAAAAACAATATGAAAAAAACATTTTTACTTTTTATCATCACGATTCTGCTTGCCGGATGCGCGGGCAATATGAATCAAAATAAACTAGATGAAAGAACGGCTCCTCTTGACGTCAACAAGAAAAATGATGAGGCGGAGGCCATGATGCGCATTAATGAATTAAAAAACGGCACTACTCCGCAAATCGGCAAAACCGAAGAAAGTAAACCGTTAATAAACCAGCAGGGCAATAATCAAACTGCAAATAATAAATTAAACAATAATACCAAAACTATGGAATTAGAAAATTTAGCGGCTGTTTATAAACAAGCTGTCATGAAAACAAACTACGGTGATATCAAATTTGTATTTTATGCTGATGAATCGCCGGTAACCGTGAATAATTTTCTTAAGCTTGCTAAAGAAGGTTTTTACAACGGCACTCTTTTTCATCGGGTTATCAAGAATTTTATGATCCAAGGCGGTGATCCGAACAGCAGGGATGAAAACTGGGCGACTCACGGAATGGGCGGACCGGGATACAAATTTCAAGATGAATTCAATGACCACAAACTAGTTCGCGGATCACTGGCTATGGCCAACTCCGGGCCAAATACCAATGGTTCTCAATTTTTTATCGTCACCGCAGAAGCTACTCCTTGGCTTGACGGCCGCCACACCAATTTTGGTTATGTGGTTGAGGGTATGGAAATAATAGACCAAATAGAGGGAGTAGAAAAGAACGAAAAAGACCATCCGCTTAAAGACATAAAAATAGAAGAAATTGAATTGTTGAAGTAGAATATCGCTTTATACATAATGTAATACTGAAAAATTTAAATAAAAACCACTATTTCTTACGCAATAGTGGTTTTTATTTTTGTAGATTTTTAATCATTGTTTATGGTATAATATATAAAGTAAAATTAATTAATTTAGAACTTATATATTTACCCAAAAAGACTCTGTTAAGTTGTGAGAGTCCTGTAATTATGAAAAAAATAACAAACATTGCCCGCAATACTTCTTATTTTACCATTGCTCTAATTATTCAAAAAATAATCACTTTAGCATATTTTACTTTTTTGGCGCGCTATTTGGCACCGGACAATTTAGGTAGGTATTATCTAGCAATAAGTTTTTCTTCCATATTTATCACAATAGTTGATCTGGGGCAGGCCAATATCCTGACCCGCGAGGTGGCCAAGGCGAAAGAAGGGGCACAGAGATTTATAAATATTATTATGGCAATTAAACTGCCCTTGATTTTTGGGGCAGGATTTTTGGTATTTGCCTTGGCTAATATTTTACATTATCCACCCTTAACCCGGCAGTTAATTTACATGTCTGTTGCGCTAATGATTATGGATTCACTTTCCACTACATTCTTTGCCGCTATCCGCGGATTCCATAATTTATTCTGGGAAAGCATCTCCAGTGTTTTGACCCAGTTGATTGTCATGATTTTGGGCATTGTATTTATATATCTCGGATTTGGATTGAAGTTTTTAATGTTAGCAATGATCATTGGGGCCATGTTCCGATTTCTGCTTTCTTCCGCATTACTTGTGTTTAAGTGGAAAATTAATATCAAACCCGTTTTTAATTTTGTTGGCATTAAATCATTCATGATATTAACCGTGCCATTTGCCGTATTTGGAATATATCAAAAATTATACACCTATTTAGATACAGTGATGCTTTCCAAGCTGGCAAGTGATTACCATGTAGGACTTTATCAAATCGCCTTTAAAATAATATTTGCTTTGCAGTTTTTGCCTATGGCTTTTATCGCCAGTTTATATCCGGCCTTTGCGGATTATTGGAAAAACAATAAAGATCAGTTGCTCATCACCTTTGAAAGAGGGTTTAATTATTTAACAATTATTTCGGTGCCTATTACTGTTGGTGTTATGGTTATTACCGATAAAATAATGCTTTTGTTCAAACCGGAATACTTGGCATCAATTTCTTCTTTAAGGATCATTATCCTGGCTCTACCGTTTTTATTTTTAAATTTTCCCATTGGTGCTCTTCTCAATGCCTGTGACAAACAAAAAGTAAACACCAGAAACATGGGAATCACTCTTATGTTTAGTATAATATTAAATATAATATTAATTCCTAAATTCAATGTGGCAGGTGCTAGTATTACAGTATTTGCCAGTAATTTTTTTATGTTTATAATCGGCATGATTAGCGTATCTAAATTTATAAAAATCAGACCGAAAAAATTATTTTTACCAATGATGAAAGTTGTGCTAATATCAATTTTAATGGGAATATTTGCCTGGTACTGGAAAATATATATCAATATATTCGCAACAATACTAATCTCCGCGCTTATTTATTTCATGGGAATTTATTTTATGGGGGTAATAAAAAAAGATGATATAAAAAGTATCTTAAGTTCTTTTGCTAAAAAAAATATATAAAATAAGTGTATAAATTAAAAATTAAAAATTGCATTCACAATGCGTACTTTATTATTTACAATAGAATATCCGCCGTTTAAGGGTGGGGTTGCAAATTATTACGGAAATTTGATGAAAAATTTTCCGGATGAACTTGTCGTTTTACACAACAATGATAGAAAACTGACAAAATGGTGGATTTGGCCGAAGTGGTTACCGGCTATTTGGCAACTTAAACAAACTATAAAAAAAAATAAAATAAACCATGTACTAGTCGGCCATCTGTTACCGCTTGGAACTGTTGCTTATTTTGTTTGCCAAAAAATGAATATCCCTTATTCGGTTTTCATTCATGGCATGGATATTACTTTTGCAATGCGAAAGAAAAGAAAGAAAAAAATAGCGATAAAAATACTTCAAAATGCAAAAAATATAATTTGTGTAAGCGAGTACACAAAAGAAATTGTGAAAAAATTTCTAGAGTCATCATCCGGGGGCGAATCAGTTAAAACATTAAAAAGTAAATTGATGGCGGAAAAATTGCATGTTGTTAATCCTGGAATAGAACCTCTTATAACTCGTAATCAGGAAACTATAACTCAAATAGAAAATAAATACGAACTGAAAAATAAAACAGTTTTATTTAGCATTGGACGCTTAGTAAAGAGAAAGGGGGTTGATATGGCAATCAAGGCGATGTCGGAAGTCTTGAGGGTGGTACCAAATTTATATTATGTAATTGCCGGAACAGGACCAGATGAAAAATATTTAAAAAAATTAACAAATAATAACAAAAATATCATTTTTATAGGATCACCAAATGACACAGAAAAATGGGCATGGATGGAAAAATGTGATATATTTATACAGTTAAGTAGAAAAATTGTAGATGATTTTGAGGGGTTTGGGATTGTGTATCTGGAAGCCGCGCTTTATGGTAAACCGGTCATTGCCGGAGATTCTGGAGGGGTAAGTGATGCTGTTTTGGGCGGTACTACCGGAATACTGGTTAATCCAGAAAAAATCGATCGCATAGCTAGTGCTATAATCAGACTTGCAACCGACAAAGAAACAGCTAAAAAACTAGGTGAACAGGGCAGAAAAAGAGCTATGGAAGAATTTAATTGGCAAGGTCAAGCTAAAAAAATCCATGATATCATAAGTCTTTAAAATATTATATGGTTTCAATTATTATTCCACTTTATAATCAGGCGGACAAAATTAAAAAATGCCTTTTAAGCATCCAAAATCAAACTTACCAAAACTATGAAATTGTTGTAGTAAATGATAGATCAACAGATGAATTGATAAAAATAATTGAATGGTCTAAAAATGAATTTGGCATAAAAATAGAATGGATGCATAATCAGGAAAATCACGGCGCACCGTATTCCCGCAACAAAGGTTTTCGAAAATCAAAAGGAGAATTTCTCTTGTTTTGCGATGCTGATATTATTTTAGAGCCAGACGCGCTGGAAACAATGCTTAAAACATTAAAAGAAAATCTACAAGCAAGTTACGCCTACCCCTCTCATTTACATGGCCGAAAATTGTTTAAATTGTGGCCTTTTGACGCAGAAAAATTAAAACAGATACCCCATATTCATTCTACGGCCATAATTCGAAGAGAGCATTTCCCTATGTTGGGCTGGGATGAAAATATAACCAGGTTTCAAGATTGGGATTTATGGCTCACAATGCTAGAAGAGGGACATACTGGCATTTGGATTGACCGAGTATTATTTCAAATCAAGGGTGGGGGGCACACCATGAGCTCTTGGCTACCGTCATTTACATACAAATGGCTACCCTTTCTTCCTGGTGTCAAAAAATATAAAAAAGCCATGGAAATAGTGAAGAAGAAACACAAATTAAATTAAGAACAAAAAACTAAAAGCAATAGTTAAAGATAAAAAGTTGATTTTAAAAAATTTAAGTTGCTGTTTTTACATTTTAATATGAATTTCAAATTATTTAAGACTACATTTCTTTTTATAGTATTAATAGAATTATTGTCTATTTTTGCGTATTTAATTCCGGAATTTAATCAAATAAGTTTTAGTATTATTGTTTTTGTGGTTTTGATACTTTCTTTGTATAATCTGCGCTGGGGACTTTCAATTGTTTTAGCCGAACTTTTTATCAGCTCTAAGGGTTATTTATTTTATTTAGGGTTGGGGGGGCTTAATATTTCTATTAGGGTCGCCTTGTGGTTGGTGTTGATGTCGGTTTGGTTTTCAAAATATATATTAACACTCTGTCGTTGCAAGGAACGAAACAACAACGGAATGATATGGCAATCTCGTATTCATCACTATATTAAGGGATTGCTTCGTCACCCGGCTCCTCACAATGACATTAAATCATATTTTATCCCTCTATTTATTTTTATCGCGTGGGGAGCTATAAATGGATTGCTTCAGGGTAACGACTTTCATAATGTTTTCTTTGATTTTAACGGCTGGGTGTATTTTTCTTTAATATTTCCTGTTTATTCTGTTTTTAATAAAAATCAAGGGGTGTCGTGTGTTCCGAAAAATACCCAAAGTCCATTCTTAAATGATTTATCTGCTGTATTTTTAGCTTCTATTTCTTGGATATCTATCAAAACTTTTATTCTTTTATATATTTTTTCCCACGAAATGACTTCTGTTATGCCATCCCTTTACAGGTGGGTGCGCACTACGGGGGTGGGGGAGATTACCTTGATAGAAGGGGGATTTTATAGAATATTTTTTCAGTCCCATATTTATGTTTTAATTGGATTTTTTGCATTATTTTCTTATTTAATATTAAAAAACACAAAAAATGTCATTCTGAGCGCCAGTGAAGAATCTCGTGTTATCAGGGCTATTCGTTTGGTTGCGAAATTCTTCACTTCATTTAGAATGACAAGGGGGGAGTTTTTCGACTATACTACCTTTAATCTCTCTGTTCTATTTTTAGCAGTAACTATTATAAATTTTTCTCGCAGTAACTGGGTGGGGCTTGTTGTTGGACTTGGGGTTTTATTCCTGTTTGTCATTCTGAATGCAGCGAAGCGAAACGAAGAATCCTATATTATGACAAGATTCTTCACTGGCGATCAGAATGACACTTTAGTAAAAAGAATTTATAGATTTATATCAATATTTTTGGCTATTACAATTATGAGTTTTGTGCTCATAATAATCATTGTAAAATTTCCCTATCCCAGTCCAACCGGATCATATAACGCGGGAGAGTTACTTACAAAAAGAGCAAGTCAAATTTCCGGAGAAGCCGGGGTTTCATCCCGTTGGAACTTACTACCGGAATTATGGAAAGAGATAAAAAAAGCGCCGATTTTAGGAAGTGGGTTTGGTGCTACGGTTACCTATAAATCAAATGACCCAAGAGTACTAGAAACCAGTATTAATGGAAATTATACTACCTATGCTTTTGAATGGGGGTGGCTGGATATCTGGCTCAAATTGGGTATTGGTGGACTAATTGCATATTCATTATTAATTTCTAGAATATTGCATATAGGATTTGTAAATTTTCCAATTTCAAATTTCAAATTTCAAATCCTGGGGTTGCTGATTGGATTAATTGTGATATCTACTATTAACTTTTTTAGCCCCTATTTAAATCATCCTCTGGGAATAGGATATTTAATATTAATAGCGGCAATCGTAGAAAATAAAAACGGAGAGTGAAAAACTAAAAATAACAACCAATTTAAACTTGTTTATTTTCAATTTATTTTCTGCTCTTGCAAAATTTTTTATTTTGTTTTATATTAAATATTATCACTAACATCATTCTCGGTTTTATTCGAGATTTATAACTAGTATTAAAAAAAATATGACTGATCAAATTATATCTCAAGAGGGTTACGAAAAATTAAAAAATGAATTAGAATATCTAAAAACCACAAAAAGACGAGAAATTGCTGACCGTATTCAAGCTGCTAAAGAAATGGGGGATCTTTCAGAAAATGCTGAGTATAGCGAGGCCAAAGACGCGCAAGCCTTTAATGATGGTAAGATTGCTGAACTTAGTCAACAATTAAAAAATTTAATTGTGGTAGGGGGTGATGGAAAAAAGAATGAAGTAGGTATGGGCTCTAAAATAACCGTAGAAACGGGAGGAAAAATAAAGGAATATACTATAGTTAGTTTTAATGAGGTAGACCCTTTGTTGGGAAAAATTTCCAATGAATCTCCTATTGGGCAAGCATTTTTAGGTAAAAAAAAGGATGCTACTGTAATAGTTTCCACGCCAAGGGGGGAAATTGAATACAGGATAGTGGACATACAATAATATTTAACTTTTAAATAACAAAAAATCTTATTAATCAAAAAAGGATTAAAATAGACAAAAACTTAAATAAAGAATCATTCAAATAGGATGATTTTTTATTTTGACTTTTTTTGTAAAATATCTTAAAATATATAGATAAGGTGCTTAAAGTTGAGCATCTAATTTTATATTTTTAATCAAAGTTAATTGTTTATTATATTCAACTTAACTTATAAATAAATTTATGCCAGAACAAAAAATTAATGAACGCGATGATCGTTTGCGAAAGTTAGGAGAATTAAAAAATATTATAGGAATCAATCCATATCCAGCCAAATCAAATAAAACCCACACCATAAAAAATGTGCTGGATAATTTTGAAAAATTACAGCAAAACAAAGAGATTGTGGCTATTGCCGGAAGAATTATGAGCAAAAGAGGGCACGGCAATCTGACATTTATCAACCTAAAAGAATCCAGCGGACAGATACAGATTGCTTTTTCCAAAAAAGAAATCGGCTCTGACAATTATAAAATATTGGATAAATTTATAGATATCGGGGATTTTGTGGATGTTAGCGGCACATGTTTTGTAACCCATAGAGGGGAGAACAGTATCATGGCATCAGATTTTAGATTGTTGACCAAAGCTCTTCTACCTCTACCTGAAAAATGGCACGGATTGAAAGAAGATGAAGAAAGATACAGAAAAAGATACTTGGATCTTTTAATGAATGATGAATTGCGTAATGTGTTTGTAAAAAAATCTAAATTTTGGAATGTGACCAGAGAATTTATGAAAAGCAAAGGTTTTTTTGAAGTAGAAACACCAACTTTGGAGACTACCACGGGAGGAGCTGAGGCTACTCCTTTCAGAACTCATCACAATGATTTTGACATGGATATCTTTTTACGTATTTCAGTAGGAGAATTGTGGCAAAAAAGATTAATGGCTGCCGGTTTTGATAAAACATTTGAGATAGGCAGGATCTACAGAAATGAAGGCAGCAGCCCCAATCACCTGCAGGAATTTACTAATATGGAATTTTATTGGGCTTATGCTGATTATCAAGACGGCATGAAGCTGGCAAGGGAACTTTATATTACTATTGCCAAGGAAGTATTCGGAACAACAAAATTCAAAACCAAAGAACATGAATATGACCTGGATCGTGAATGGCCGGAAGTAGATTATCGCGAGGAAATATTGAAACAGACAGGGATAGATATTCTAAAGACCGGTGAAGAGGAAATAAAAAACAAATTACAAGAATTAAAAGTAAAGTATGAAGGAGATAATAGAGAAAGATTGACTGATACTCTTTGGAAATATTGCCGTAAAAATATTTCCGGACCGGCGTTTTTGGTAAATCATCCTAAATTGATCTCGCCTCTGGCAAAAGAAAAAGAGAGTAATAAGGGTTTGACAGAAAGATTCCAGATATTGATCGCCGGAGCGGAGATCGGCAACGGTTATTCTGAACTTAATGATCCGACCGAACAAAGAGCGCGCTTTAAAGAACAGCAAAGGCTTTTGGAATCCGGTGATGAAGAGGCTATGATGCCGGATTGGGAATTTGTAGAAATGCTTGAACATGGCATGCCCCCGACTTGCGGTTTTGGATTTGGCGAGAGATTATTTGCTTTTATGATAGATAGCACGGTAAGAGAAGCTTCACTCTTTCCTTTAATGAAGCCTAAAATTAGTATAAATTATTAAGTATTTAGTATTAAGCTATGGATAAAAATTTGCAAAAATTTATCGATGAACAAGAGAAAAAACTTGTAGATTGTTTACATTCTGATGATACTGAAAAAGAAATATTATTGTCCTGGATGGCTAAATTAACAGAGGAAGTAGGTGAGTTGAGCGATGAGATACTTTTGTATAGCGGCTATCAAAGAAAAGAAAAAAGAGATGCTAAAAAGCAAGATGCCCTGGGCGGCGAATTAGCAGATGTGATTATCGTAACCCTCCTATTGGCCAAAAGAACCAATATTGATATTCAAAAGGCTTTAGCTGATAAAATCAAAAAAATAAACAAAAGAAAATATGTACGTAAATAATTATTTGTCATACTTTGAATATAGCAAACTCAGTTCCCCTTGGGGGTAATGTTTTTATTTGTTTTATTTCCTATTTGTCACTCCGGAAGCCCTAGGCTGTCCGGAATACAGGAGGGAACCGTAAAAACGGAATTTGATTATTAACTTAATATAACCTAATTTACCGTTAAATCCTGGATCCCGGATCAAGTCCGGGATGACAAAAAAATTTAAATAAATTTTTTGTTATTAATTAAAAGCTTTAAATTTTGCATTTTGCACTTTGAGCTTTATAAATATATGCTAGATATTAAATATATCCGCGAAAATGCGGAACAAATAAAGGAAGCTGCCAAAAATAAAAATATTACGATTGATATAGATAAGCTTTTAAAGACGGATGATGAAAGAAGGGCTTTACAAACTAAAATTGATGAATTGCGCGCCGAGCGCAATGAATTAGCTAAAACCAATAAAAAGGGCAAGCCAACTGAAGAACAAGTAAACAAGGGGAGGGACATAAAAGAAAATATTGCTCAAAAAGAAGAGGAATTGGAAAAAATAAACGATGAATATACAGGGCTCATGGTAAAAGTTCCGACTATCCCTTCTCCTGATACGCCCATTGGAAAAAGTGAACATGAAAATATTGAGCATTTTAAATGGGGAGAACCGACAAAATTTGATTTTGAACCTAAAGATCATATTCAAATTGCTAAAAATCTGGATCTTTTTGATACTGAAAGAGGCGCGAAGGTAGCTGGTTACAGGGGGTATTATGTAAAAAATGAAGGAGTCAGCCTGCAAATGGCGCTGATGATGTTCGCCTTGGAAAAACTTATTTCCAGAGGATTTATGCCTATGATACCGCCGACATTGGTCCGTGAATTTGCTCTTTTTGGCTCAGGATATTTTGCCGGTAAAAATTTCAACGAAAATATCGATGAAATATATAAAATAGAAAATTTCGGCGTAGATGCGGAGGGAAAACAAAATAAAGAAAATAAATTTTTAATAGGAACAGCCGAACCTTCTTTGCTTGCTTATTATGCCAATGAAGTATTAGATGAAGGACAATTGCCGGTAAAAATGTGCGGTTTTTCCCAGTGTTACCGCAGTGAAATCGGCAGCTATGGTAAAGACACAAAGGGTCTTTATCGCGTACACGAATTCATGAAAGTTGAACAGGTTTGTATTTCTAAAGCTGACATAGAGGAATCCGACAAGCTTCACAATGAAATGGTGGAAATATCTAAAGAGTTGCATAAAGATCTGGGGCTGCCTTTTAGGGTGCTGCAGATATGCACAGGAGATATGAGCGCCGGAAAATACAAAATGTTTGATTTGGAGGCCTGGATGCCATCAAGAAACGGTTATGGCGAAACCGGATCGGCGTCTAATTTTCTTGATTGGCAGGCTCGCAGATTGAATGTGCGCTACAATTCCAAAAACGGAGATAAAAAATATGTTTATATGCTGAACAACACCGCATTGCCCAGCGTCAGGCCGATGATCGCCATACTTGAAAATTTCCAGCAGGCAGACGGCAGCGTAGTGATTCCCGAAGTATTGAGAAAATATATGCCTGGTAATTTAGGAGTGATCAAAGCCAAAAAATAAACTATTTTTGTATACTTAAAGTGACACAAAATTGATTCAAAATTCATAATTCATAATTCAGGGTTTACTCTATATGTCAAAAATCAAATTAGCGCTTTTATACGGCGGTATTTCCGATGAACGGGAAATTTCTATCAATACCGGAAAACAAATTGAAAAATCTTTGAATAAATCCAAATATACGATTTTTAAATATGATCCGAAAAAAGACCTAAAGAAATTTTTTAATGATTGTATAAATAAAAAATTTGATCTGGTTTTTCCGGCTCTTCATGGACCATTCGGCGAGGATGGCCGCTTGCAAGGAATGCTTGATATGCTTAAAGTGCCTTATGTATTTTCCGGATGTTTAGCAAGTGCTCTTGCTATGAACAAACATAAAACTAAAATAATAGCACATGAAGCCGGACTTGATGTAGCATCTAATATTGTAATAAGTAAAAATGCTGAATATAACATTGAAGGGATAATAGATATTTTAGACTTACCTATTGTTGTTAAACCCACGGAATTGGGTTCTTCGGTTGGAATTTCAATAATTAGTGACAAAAAAAATTTAGAACAAGGGATTAAATTAGCTTTTCAACATTGTAATGAAATAATGTTAGAAAAATATATAGAAGGACGGGAATTAACAGTAACTATTATGGGTAATGGGAAAAAAATTCGTATTTTACCGATAACAGAAATTATTCCTGTTGTTGCTGATTTTTATGATTATAATGCTAAATATCAAGATGGTGGATCCAGACATATCTGCCCCGCCGAAATACCGGAAAAAGTAAAATTAGAGCTGGAGAAGATGGCTTTAAAAATCTATAAACAAGTTGGATGCCGCGATCTGGCCCGCGCTGATTTTATTTGGAGCAAAAAAGATAAAAAACCTTACTTTATAGAAATAAACACAATTCCCGGAATGACCAAAACCAGCCTAGCGCCGGAATCAGCAAAAGTGGCAGGAATTTCTTTCTCTGAGTTCTTGAATCGGTTAATTAAATACAATATTAAATAAATACTATACCACCCTGTGTCACTCTTAACTTTATTCATAATCCACTAGACTAATTGACGACATGAATCCTGAATCAAATTTAAGATGACCTAAGAGATAAATTTTTACACAAAATGACTTTTGAACGAATAAAAAATTTACAATTATCAATAATAAAACAAATAGAAATTCGGGCCAGTAAACACCCGAATGCTATTTCCTTGGCTCAAGGAATCCCCAGCTTTGATACGCCCGAATGCATTAAGAGGCGCGTGGAACAAGCGATGCGCAGGGGCATAGTTTCGAAATACTCCCTTTCACCCGGGCTTCCGGAACTTAGGGAGTTGATAGAAGAATCATTGTCTGAAGAGGGGATGTATTATGATTGGGAAAAAGAGATAATTGTAACCGTAGGGGCTATAGAAGCAATCACGGCTACTCTTCTGGCCATTACTAATCCCGGAGACGAAGTCGTAATTCCAGAGCCGACATATACAAGTTACAGGGAAGTTTTAACTTTGGCCGGCTGTAAAACCGTGTTTGTGCCACTGGATGAAGAGCGAGAATGGGCTTTTAATCTGGAAAAATACAGAAAAGCAATTACACCAAAAACCAAAGCTATCTTTTATTGCAACCCGAATAATCCCACAGGAACCATTTATTCCCGTGATCAGCTTTTGGGACTTGCCAAGCTCGCAAAAGAATATGATTTATTCTTAATATCCGATGAAGTTTATAAAGATTTTATATACGACTCAAGGGAAAGATTTTCTTTGGCGCAGATTCCGGAGCTTAGAGAAAAAGTAATTAGAATCAATTCTTTTTCCAAATCTTTTGCCATGACCGGCTGGCGGGTTGGCTATGTACATAGTGATGAAAAAAATATCCAAAACATATTAAAAGTGCATGATTGCCTTGCCACATGCGCTCCGGTTGTTTCGCAATTTGCGGCCATGGGGGCGCTGGAAATGGGAAAACAGGATACATTAAAATTTAAAGAAGCTTATATCAACAGGAGGGATTTGATTTGTAAGCGTTTAGACAAGCTGAATAATATTTTTGAATACATCAGGCCGCATAGTTCTTATTATGTGTTCCCTAGATTATTAAAAGAAAAAGATTCATGGAAATTCGCTCTGGATTTATTGGATAATATACAGGTAGCCGTTGTTCCGGGAATAGCTTTTGGACCGAATGGAGAATCACATATTAGAATCAGTTTCGGACGCACGGAAGAAGATATTAATGAAGCATTTGATCGGATGGATAAATACTTTATTCAAAAGTCATAAAGTTAAAAGTCGAAAATCAAAAAATAAAAAAGAGCGAATTTTTTGCCCCTTGAATTTGATATTATTTTTTTCAGTATCTGCTAAATAATTTTTATGCATTTTAATTGCACCCCAGCTTATGAGTATTATAAGTATTAATAGATAAAATATAAAACCAAATATTTAGTTCTCCCTAAAATTAATGTTAAATTTAAAATAACAATTTTGTAATTACAGATTAATATATATTTCAAGTATTATCAAATGAAACCTATATTTAAACAAATTCTAAAATATTATCTAAAATACCTAACTAAACTGGCGCTTTTTTTTCACCGCCCCATGATTATTATTGTGTCTGGAAATAGTAATAAATATTTTATAAAAGAAGAAATTAAAAAAATATTACTTAAAAAAGGATTTGATGTTCGCGCTAATCCGAAAAATTTTAATACCGAAATTGGCTTGCCTCTTTCCATTCTTTATTTAAAAAGCGGTTATGGCTGTTATACAAATTGGCTTCCTATAATATTAAGTGCACCCAGGGCTGTGTTTTCTGAATTTCCGAAAATTTTAGTGTTAGAGCTGGGAACCTCTGCTCCTGGAGATATGAAATATTTATTATCAATCGTAAAGCCGGACATCTCTATTATCTACAGCATTACCCAGCGTTATCTGGACGGCTTTCCCAGTTTGGAAAAACTGATAGGGGAGTATGAATATTTGGCAAAAAGGACTAAAAATTTACTAATATTAAACAATGATGCTGAATTAGTAAAAAACCTCCAAATAGGGGCAAATTGCAAAAAAATATTTTTTGGATTAGAGAAGGGGGGGGATTGGCAAGTTAAAAATATTAAAAAAAATAACAAGGGACAAGGTTTTGAGGTATATTTAAATAATAAAAAATACAAAGATATTCAAATAAATAAATTCGGGGAACATCATGTGTGCGCATCACTTATCGGATTAATAATTGATAAACAATTCTTGAATTATGCTGAATAATATGCTACCCAATAAAATAATCAAAAACAACAGAAAATACACCAGAAAAGGGGGCATGCACTATAGCAGTAAAGATTATTCGAACCCCTTTTTTGTTAAAAAGAAAAAATTTAATTTTAATTTTATAAAATTTAATTTTTCTTTTCGGTTTAAGGTTGTGGCTGTTTTGATTTTTATTATAATTATGTCTCTTTTATGGTTTTTGTTCTATTCTCAATTCTTCGTAATTAAAAATTTTGAAATAGAAGGAACTGGCAAGATTGATGCGGAAACCATAAAAAAAATAACTGAAAGACAAACAAATAACAAACTGTGGCTCATGTTTCCACAAAGAAATATATTTTTTTTCAACAAAAAAAAACTTAGACAAAATTTGGAAAGCGGATATTCCTTTGAGGTTCTAAAAATTATTAAAAATTTCCCTAGTACCATTAAAATTGAATATCAGGAAAAAAAATATGCTATAATATGGATGGAAAATGAACAATATTTTTATGCGGATAGGGAGGGATTTATTATTACGGAAACCAACCCCCTGGAAATAACTGAAAAAAATTATCCACTAATTTACAACTTAACCACCAACAAAATAGCTAATAATCAAATTTCTGTTGACCCAAAATACATACAAGATGCTATATATCTTTTTGATCTATTCAAAGAAGGGGATATGATAACTGAAAAATTGATTATTGATCAAGAAGTTGATACAATAAAAGTGAAAATTTTAGAAGCGGGAGAAATTTATTTCAATACTAATGAAAGTTTAGAAAAGCAATATGAAAAATTGCTCATATTAAAAAGTGAAAGATTAAAAGAAGATTTTAACAAAAAAACCTACATTGACCTAAGAATTGGAGATAGTATATATTATAGATAGTTTAGACATTGGTTAATATACTAATATTAGCAAATAAATTATTAAAAATATTAAATTTTATCTAATATTTCAGCTAAAAGCTGATTCGCCTCGAGCGGAAAATCAAAACATATGGAAACAATTTTTAAGATAGTTTTTACCCTGGCAATAATTTTATTTTGCTTTTTCATTATTGGTATTTTTTTATTGATTATTAAATTAATGTTTTTATTCTCTCCGGAGATAACTATATTGGGAATAAAATTTATTCCGTCTTAAATTGTTTTATTATTTTCAAATTGATAATGATCATCAAATAAAACCCTTATTTCAAAGGGTTTTATTTATTTAACATAATAGGTTTATTAATCTACATTATGCGAAGTATTATATATTACATTTTGATAGAATTAAATTATCTCCCATTTAAAAACAACAAAACTTCAACAGGAAAAAATATAAAAGCAGATCATTTTGATCTGCTTTATTTTGATCTATAAAATTTTTACAAGCTGGTATGGAGCTAGGGATATTGGTTCTTGTTCTGTTTTTTCCCATAAAAAATTATGGATATTAAACCTCAGCTCTACGGCCAATATCTTTGATTTTGTATAAATTTCTATGCAAGCCGGGATTGGTGATTCATTGTTTTCTATAATTCGAAAATGTTTTTTCGAATTTTCACCATCTTTAAATTGAATTATATCCCCCTCCCTTGTTCTAAAAACTAAATCTTCTCTCAATTCTTTCTCCTTCTTTGGTTTAAAATTATCTATGCATTCCGCACAATTAAGACTATAATTACACAAAAAATAAATTATGTCAAGACACTTGACAATACTTATAAAATATATTAAGATGAAAGGATGTTTTTGGGATATAAACAATTAAAAATTAAACAAATAAACCAGAAAAGGAGATAAAATGGAGCTTATAGAAAAAGTAATTGAGTTTTTTAAAAACGCAGAAAAAATTTTTGATGATGAGAGGATAAAGGAAGAAAAAAGAAAATTTATCGTTTTTATTAATGGTTTATTCTTTTTATTAACTATTATTTTTGTTGTTGCTGCTGTTTTCTTTGTAGATCCATACCCATTACTTTCCCTTATTTACATTCTTTTTGTTTTTATTATTCTAATCGGTAATAATATTTGGATGAGTATTAAACTATTACTCTGCTTCCCCTATACCGGTCCCATTACAACTTACATATTCCTTAAAATGTCCTGGAACACTATAAAAAAATGGCCCAAAAAAATATGGTACGGAGATAAAAACAATGAACAAGAAAAACAGGAGAAATAAATAATGAAAAAAATAAATAGAAGAAATTGGTTTAGAAATTTTATTTTATACCTTTTTGGCGCATTCTTTGAGGGGTGGGAAGAAGGATCCAAACCCAAAAATAAAAAATAATCAAAAACCTGTTATTACAAGATAACAGGTTTTTTAAATTACTTTTATTTTATTATTTTACCCAAAATTCTTCTTTCATTTTCTGGTCGTCCTCAGCCCTTTCTCTGGCAATTATTTCCTTTGCTTTTTGGCGTAAATCATCAGCGTTCAAATCATTCAATTCTCTACTCCTGTTTTCCAAATATTCTTTAGTGTTTAACTTAGGGTCTTCAATTACTTCAGATAACAACACATCCAGAATAGTGCCGATTTTTGGACTCGGTACAATATTTAATAATTTCATTAAGTCTTCGCCGTTAATTTTCAGCATTTTTACGGAAATAGGGTCGCTTTGTACTTTTTTCATCATATATTCCAAGTGGCGAAGCTTGTATGGCTTGCCTTTGGGCGTACCGGAGCCAAGCCTGTCGGCAATGCGTATATCTATTAAGTCCTTTAAATTCCCCTCCCCTACTTTTACCACCAAACGGCGCACAGAGCTTGCTGTGACCTCATCAGCATCATAATAAAACATGTGATTGCGCACTAAATTGGTTACTTTTTCCATATCCTCTTTGGAAAACTTTAACCTGGTCATTATTTTTCTAGTCATTCTTTCGCCAATGTATTCATGGTTATAAAAAGTGGTCTGACCTTTGATTATTTTACGCGCCTTTACTTTCCCAATATCATGAAGCAGCGAAGCTAATTTTACGCGCCAATCTTTACTGGGGCAATTTTTTAATGATAAAATATTGTGTTTAAAAACAGAATAAATATGATGATGATTCTGAGGAACACCTCTCCCCTGCTCTAATTCAGGGATAATATATTGTAATAATTTTAGTTCATGAAGCTTCATAATACCTTCATAAGCACGGTCTGTTTTTAGTATTTTTACCAATTCATCATGAATGCGTTCATTGGCGATAAAGCGGATACTACCCGCCATTTTCAGGATTCCCCGCTCGGTTTTTGGTTCAATGGAAAATCCCAGCTGACAGGAAAAACGAACTGCGCGCATCATTCGCAGAGCGTCCTCCCTGAATCTGTCAATCGGCTCCCCAACTGCTCGAATAATTTTTAATTTTATATCCTTCTGTCCGCCAAACAAATCAATAATATCCCAATCTTTGATTTTTGGCTCAATAACCTTAGTCATCGCCATCGCATTGATAGTAAAATCTCTTCGCTCCAGATCCTTATCAAGCTCTGTTTCAAACTGAATATCATCCGGATGCCGGCGGTCGCTATAAGCGCCCTCCGACCTGTAAGTGGTTGCTTCTATTACATGTTCTGTTTCATTTTTCTTATTTTTAATTTTTATTAATACAGTACCAAATTCATTTTCATATTTGCTGTCCGAAAAAATTTTAAGCATTTTTTCGGGTCTAGCGTTTGTAGTCATATCCCAGTCCCCCGGCTCCTTTCCCATTAACAAATCACGCACGCATCCGCCCACAAGGTAAGCCTCAAAACTATTTTGCTTAAAAGTTTTTATTATCTTTTCAATAAAATTCGGTATTTTCATAGCATTTAACATAAAAACCAATTATTAATTGGCTTTTTGTATCTTAACTATATAATAAAATGTTACTTTTGTCAAAAAAAATTTTAAGAAGTTAATATTTGTGTTATAATCTAATCATATGCAAACACCAAAAAGAAAATTGGGAAAATATTCCCATTTAAAGCCAGATCCACTTCTTACGGCAGGAAAAATCATAGAGCTTCAAAATAAGCTAAAAAAAATGAAAAAAGCGCAGCCGGGGTTAATTTTAGAAGTAAAAAGATTAGCTCTGGATGGAGATTTCTCTGAAAATGCAGCTTATCAAATAGCCAAAGGGCGCCTTCGGGGATTGAATCAAGGAATGCTGGATATTGAGAATCATTTAAAATCAGCTATTGTTATCGCGCCGCAAAAAAATAATACAAAAGTTCAGATTGGTAGTACGGTTGAAGTGGAAACAGGAAAAAAACAAAAAACATTTACCATTCTAGGATCCTCTGAAACAAATCCACTTAAGGGAATTATATCTTATAACTCACCAATTGGGTCAGCTCTTCTCAATAAAATGGCCGGTGACATAGTAAGAATAGAACTTAAAGAAAGACAAATTGAATATAAAATAATAAAAATATACTAAATTCAAAAATAAAAACCGCTTCAAAAATTTATAATGAAGCGGTTTTTCAATCCGCGAAGAATTGGTCCTTAGAGAAAGGATCTTCTTGGTTCATGTTAGTATTGTTTGGCTATGTTTCCGTTAGCCTCGCTTGCTTCTTCATGTTTTTGAAAAAGATAAACGCTTATAATAGTTCCCGAAGCGCAACCAATAGCATAAATAACGGCAATGCGCCAATTATCTATATCAGTAACTATTCGCTGTAAAACATAGTACCAAATAAGTACATTAACCATAGTAACACCGCCAGAAGCCAAGACCTGAGTCTTTGTTACAAGCTTTGTCCAGGCAGTTACTATTACCATTTCTATTATGCCGATAAAAAATAGTGCCATATGGTTAAAACATCTTATTAAATAATTTTTATTAAAGTTCGACCTTTTTTAATACCTCAAAATAAAAAACGCCCCTAATCAATAAAGATAGATACGCCCTGAGTGAGATATATATATAATATAATATTCATGAAAAATCGTCAACTTAAAAAGTCAAAAAACAAAAAAATATCACTAATATTAAATAAAAAATAAAAGGTGTTTACTTTAGTAAACACCTGTATTATTTTTAATTATTTTACCTCAAGTGGTCCCATTTCCCCGCTTTTAAAGGCATCTTTGGTCTTTCCCGAGATAACGATTTTATACATTTGTTCGCGAGCTTCTTTTCCGCGATAAACAGTATCGCCAATCCGTGCCTCAAGGCGGTCAGTTGGAACACCCAAAACTTTTTCAATAATCAGGCTTTGAACAATTCCATCCTGGCGCCAGGCATCATATGCCTGAAGTTGGGATAAAAGCTTGGTTTGAAAATTTTTAAACTCTGCGCGTTTTGCTTTTACATAATCTATAATTTTATCATAGACATCAAGTCCGGCTAAATCAGGGTAAGCTTCTTTAACAGCTGCAAAAAATGCGCCGTTCGCAGAAAATCCGTCTTCACCATAACGACCCGTAACTGCATCTTTTAGAATCTGATCCATTTTTTCGCTTTTCAAATTAGCAACTCCGACTTGTTCATAAAAACCGTTTACAAATTCGGAAAGCATATTCTGATTATCCAAATATTGTACGGGCAAACTTGTTTCGAATTGGATTGATGTACTTCTCAGGCTATTGATTTTGGCATAGATGCCGACACCCAAAAGCAACATTCCTCCAAAAATTACGCCAAGGACGATTAAAACAACTTTTGCGCTTCCGTTTTCATTGTTAAAATTCATGCTTTTTTCTCCTGTTTTTTTGCTCTGCGTTATTGTTTATAAATTTACGGCCGCGTATTTGCAAGCCGAGACTACCTTCTGTCTCCAATAATAACGGCCGCTATCCAGCCCATACTGCAAAAAAGAAATGTACCAATATATATAAATATTCTCTGCCCAGATGTTGGCTGAATTTGCTGCACAAGATAAAAAAAACCTCGTCCATTATCATCTTTATCTTTGGCCGACATGCTTACTCTCTTAAACTTGGTTGAGGGATCGATTAGTCCAAAAACTATTTTTTCAATTACCCCATCGCTATGAATACTTTCCACCTTTCCATTTTTAAGTTTTCCAATTGTTTTACCAATCAATGTTTCCGAGTTGAGATTAATTCCCCGCAGGCCATTATCCAGGGCAACCAGCATGGATTCATTTCCAAGCGGCATGCCGGTAAAAGATCTGGCCCAGATAATTTTTTCTCCGTCGGTTGTACATATGATTACAACCGCATTTTTACTAAGAACATCTTTACCATGCCTTTTTTTATCCTGCCAATAAGCTTTAAGCGCTAATGCGTATCTATCAGGATCAGAAGAAATGTATTCATTTTTTACAATTACCAAATGCATATCTCCTTGCAGATTTGTGCCAAAAGCAGCATCAAAATAAGACATAGCATCAAACCATTCTTTTTGATTATCAGGATTAAACCCCACAAAGTAAACCTTGTTTGCGTAATAAAAGTTATAAATATTTTTTTGGAATATAGGAAATAATCCTTTTTTTTCATAGTCATCTATATCAGCCGAAAAACTTTTCAAAAGCGATTGTTCGCTGGCATAGATATAATTATCATACTCCATTCTTTTTGTAACCGGTCCGGGGTTTCCAGAATCAATGCGTTTTTTAGCTTCTTGCCAGAACACAGGATCGCCAACACCCGCTCTTTCAATTATGTAATCCGGAATCCGTTCACCGCTTCGCCACCTGTGAGATTGCGGATTATCCGGAAACCTGTTGCTGTCAATCGTATAAGTACCGATTGTGGTTTTTATATAGTAACTATTTTCCTGGGTTACATAAGGACAATCATGATATTCTGTTCTGTAGCATGTACTACAATTTCCCTTGTCGTCACAATTACATGGATATGAAACTAAATAAGGGTCGCAATCATATTCCCATCGACATGGTCCATCGCGATAACAATCAATAATTTCTTTTTGAGTTTTAAGTTCCCAACCGCCCCAATATTCATTAAAGGTAATTAAGTTTTTTTTAGCTATTTCCCAACCGACATAAACTGACCCGGGTGCAGCCAAAAAAGCAATAACAACCATTACGATTCCGTACTCTTTCCAGGTAATCTCTTTTTGAGTATTCTTTTTATCAAGAATAAATTTTGCAACCAAACCTGTAAAGGCGGCAATCAATACTGAAATAAAAATAGTAATATGCATCCCTGTCTCCCCTTCTTAAATGTTCTTATTTTATTCTCTAAATTTACAAAGAACTAATAAAACATTATACTTTATCATACTTTAACTATTTTGTCAAATATTTAGGGGGGTATTTTATTTGATTTAAATAAAACAAAAAACCTGTAAAAAACAGGATTTTTAAAAAATAATCTATATTAATTATTAATAAATTTACACCCTGAGACTAGATTTATTTTTTCTATGCTCTGATTTTATAAATTTAACTAGCCCTGGTTTGTAAATGATGATAGGGTGGATTTTTTTTGTATCTTTCAATTGCCAATCTGATTATTTCTTCTAATAAATTAGCATAATTCATTCCGGAAAACTTAGCGGCTTGTGGTCCAAAATTTTGAGCACCAAGCCGCGGATTAGTATTTAGTTCGAGGATATAGGGATTATTATTTTTGTCTATTTTTATCTCTACCGCCCCGTAATCATGACAATCCAAAATATTGTAGGTATCTATTGCAATTTCTGTAATTAAACTCATTAATTTACTGCTCATTTTAACTGGTGGAATTTGGGTAATTATTTTTTCTTGATATATTTTATCGCGTCCAAGCTTGGATTTCATTGTTTTTATATGCCAATAATTTTCCGGGAGGTTGGAAAATATAGTTCTGCTTAGTGGCAAGACCTTAAAATTTTTTTCATCGTTACCCATAATAAAGGCGTCATATTCGTCACCATCGACATATTCTTCAATTAAAACAGGGCTGCCCAAATCTTTTATTATATATTTTATTCGTTTATCCAACTCTTTACGATTTTTAACAATTGAATCATTAGTAATACCGACCGAATTATCAGTGTTGGCTGGTTTTACAATCATAGGAAACTTTAAACTTGAATCAACTTCGTCATCAAGACTATACACATAATCCCAGGCCGGTGTTGGTATATTGTGAAAACTAAGCAATTTTTTAAATTTAATTTTATCCTGGCAGAGAGCTAGGGTAATTGGATTTGAACCGGTGTAGGGAATTTGTAAAATATCAAAAGCACTAGCGGCGTGAGGCTTTAGAAGGCTGGAATCATTGATTCGCTCACAAATGTTAAACACTAAATCAACTCTGCTTTTATTTAAATCATTTATAGCTTTTTGTGGAAAATTAAAATCAAACAAAGAGACCTTATATCCAACTTCTGTTAAAATTTTCGCAATATTTTTTCCAATTTCTATTTGTTCATTGGTGTTATTGCTACTATTATCCAGCGAGTAATCATTGCCAACGATCCCAATATGAAGTTTTCGTTGTTGTGCCAAGGGGATTGATCTTATTTTTTCTATTCTTTCTTTGCCGATAAATTTTTTATTAACCGAAAAAACGGCATTTTTATTTTTTTCCTGCCTGATTGTCTTGCCCATAGACGATGATTCATCAAATTTAACCACGCTATAATTTATTTTCTTCAATACCCGCTTTAGTTTATCGCTAGCATCAACCGGATTGGGACCACTAACAGACAACCAACCCATATACTCATAACCAAATGGCGGTGCCAGTACACTGTCTCCAACTTTTTTGTAAATCACTAAATTCTCTAAATATTTATTATTTTTAATTTCATTGTCGATTTCAATTTTGGAAACCACGCCCGAATATGGTGCGTGCATCGTTTCTCCGGCAAAATATTTTCTGGGGTATTTGTTTTTATCTACTTTTTTTAAATGAACCCTGGTTGCAATTTTCATAGCCCCCTCAATTAAATCCACACCCCAGGCCTCTTTTGCAAAATAATAAGCCTCATCCCCACCCATACGCAAATTGATTTCCAGGGGCATTGGTCCTCTTTTTGTCGACTTGGCCTCAAACTGAAGACAGCCGTTCTGTATATTTAAAACTTCTAAAATTTCATCGGCCATGTCAATCAAGTCCTTTTTTTGTGAATCTAGCAATGCGGAGGGTTCAGTCATGCCGGTTTCAATAAAAAATGGTTCATCGGTTTGATGGTTATCAGTAATATTATAAAATTTTATTCGGCCATTTTGAACTAAAATGTTGATATCAACCTCATCTCCATCAATATATTCTTCAGCCAACAAGGTTGAAATTGAACCAAGAGAACTATCTATTTTTTTAGAAATATTCTTTCTGATATAGTCATAAGTATCTTGTAGGGCGACATGGTTATTAACTTTTATTACAAAAGCGCTGGCTGCTCCATAAATCGGCTTTAAAACAATGGGGAATTCCAACTTTTCCCGAACATGAATCAAATCAGCTCGGTTGTTTATTTTAAAATATTTTGGCGTAGGAAGATTATTTTTTGCACAAAATTCACGAAATCTATATTTGTTTCTAGCCAAATCAGCCACCTTGAAAGGTATACCAGCCAACTTCAATCGTTCGGTTACTTTAGCTGTAAGCAATACCGTATCCTCGTGAAAAGTTACCGCCCCATCAATTTTTATTTCAGGATGATTAGAAATAAATTCTTCAATTACTCTAATAGTCTTATCATGTTCAAATAATTCTGAGAGAATCCAATGCTTAATACATTTTTGTCTTATATTTATTTCTTTACTTACCGCAATTACATTAATCCCCATTTCTCCGATTCGCTTTAAAATAAATTTAAAATCTTCGGTTCCCGTGCTGCTGGATGAACCGGTATTTAAAAATAAAATTGTTTTGTCTCGCAATGAATTTTCTATTGAATTATTAAAAATATTCTTTTTATTCATATTAGATATTTTTTTTATAAATTACATGAATTTTCTCATCTTTAAATAATTTTTATGAACTCTAATAATGATTATTTACAACCATACCAGCATTATCAATTGTTGAGAGAACCAAATTCATGTTTTCCATCTTTGGATTAGTTAGGTCAAAAATAAATTTAGCATCACCTTGAGTAATATTCGTGCATCCGGCGCTTCTTTGAGTACCAAAATCATCATGCCAATAAGTTCCATGGACTGCAAATGAACCTTTATAATACATTACCCAGGGAACATCTGGCAGGTCATAAGCATGAGTGGCAATTGGTGGTGCTCCAACCATTCTGGCTTTTTCCATTTTCAACCAAACATTATAAGTCCCAACGGCAGTTGGGGTTTGTGGACTACCCACTGAAACATAGGTCGACATTATGTCCTGATCATATTTATATAAAGTTAAAACTTTTTTTGAAATATTAAGATCTACCCAATAATTATTATTTTGAACACTGTCCGGTATAAGCACTTTTTTTTCCGGAAAGGGTTGAGCTATTACATTGATAAAAAATGAGTCTATATATGCCCCCGGATATCGTCCCCCATCTATCTTGTACCAAGTAAAACCATCGCTCTTTATTATATCAAGAACCTTAACCGTGTTGGTGATATACAATTTACCTAATACTTTAGAATCACTCCTCGGTTCCTCTACAACATTCACATATTTTTTATTCACTCTTCCCCACCAACCAAGATATTGCCACTGCCTAGAAATCTGTTTACCAAAATTATCTAAAATTATTTTTCCCATGGGTATTGTTTTTAAATCCATATTCGTAATGCCAAGTGCAAATTGGCGCATTACAACAAGGGCATCGATGCCGTCCGCCATGTAAACCAATGATTTATCGGTTGGGTTAACATAATAAACCCTGCCATCGTCTTCGGGTTTTATCAAAATTAATCCCCTGAATCTATCGGGTGTAGTACTTGCAATTTTTAAAAAATCATCATTAGAAACACCCAATGACAAATTACTCATGACATTATAAGCATCGGTTGGAGTTCCTAAATAATAGCGGTGAAAATCACCAGGATAAACATACCAAGCTTCTCCATTTTTATCAACATCTAAAAGAATTTTTCCACTCAGAAGACTTGAAAGATTGTCTTCTGGAAATGCTAGAACCGAAACAATAAAAGAAAAGAAGGAAACAATAATAAATAAGCTATATTTTAGCAGCTTCATAGAATTGTGTTTACCAACTAATCTTAATCAATATTTCAATAAAGGTCAAACGATTGTATTAGTTCACCACATATTGGACAACATAGCCATTATTGATTAAATAATCCACAGGAGTCTCTAAATTTAGCCCCCAATGGAAACGTTT
>MFGN01000004.1 GCA_001780285.1 Candidatus Falkowbacteria bacterium RIFOXYD12_FULL_34_57
AGTTAAAAAAATCAAGAAAATGCAATCATTAACAAAGTAAGATAATATATGCCTCAACCAGAGGCAGTAAAGTTAGATTTTTAAATGTCTAAATGCGAACGAAGTTCGATTCCGACTACCCATGCTTTTATTTTTCTCTAATACTAAATAAATCAAATCACAAATAAATTAACAAGTTAGAACCACTGATCTTGGCCAATATAAAACAAAACAACCCACTTCTGGATTGCTTGTCCTAATGTAGCACAGGTGTTGCCTCTCAGTGCGAAAATATTTTGTAGAGACAGATGATGTGGTTGTATTGTATATTGATTAGCAAATGCTCAATTTTCAAGACAAATATAAATTATTGAATTTAAGATATAATAAATAATTCTTCAATCGTTGTATTGAATTCTTTCGCAATATTCAAGGCAAGCTTCAAAGAAGGGCTGTATTTCCCTTGCTCTAAAAACACTATTGTCTCCCTTCTGACCCCGACTTTTGTAGCTAGATCATCCTGAGTAAGTCCAGCATTTTTTCTAAATTGTTTTATATTATTTTCCATTTATTTACATTCTTTATTAGGTGCCGGAAATGATGGGTGTCCATGCTCTATCCACTCTCCGTTCTCGCACATCCAAGAATCTTCTCCTGAAAATACTCTAAACGTAAAAATTGATAAAAACAGGAAAATTATTACAACAACAATTAAATAAAGAGTTTTCCTATTGGTTAATTTCATTTTATTGTAATAATAAAAAATCGCACTATATACCAACATTAATATACATGTTGAAAAAGCCAGAGTTAAAGCAACAGCTTCATAATTGGGATTATAATCTTGGAGTGAATATAATAAAAGCATACTCACGACTGCTATCCAGGAATAAATTTGAATAGCTAGCAAAGCAGACTTGCCACCGCTCATTTGGTCTCTCTCATCACTAATAATTTGTCCAACTTTTTTTCTTAAAAAAAGAAGAACCAAGGTGCTAGCTACCAAAGTTGTGACAGGAATAAAAAAATTCTGATGACTAATTGAAATTGAAAAAACTATTGCAATTATTATAGTCAAAAATAATTTTATTGTTTTATAACTTTTTGTTGTCATATTTTTTTGTTAGATTTAGTTAACATAATTTTATGTTATATCAATCTAACATTTTTGTCAAGAAGGTTTATTCATATAAAAATTTCTGAATGTAAAAAATGACAACAATAAAACTACTAACATGATCTATATTTTTTGCTAAAAAATAATACAGCCAATTTTAGCTGTATTATCAAATAATCGGTTATTAACCCTTACTATTCTGTCCCCATTAAAATCTCGCCACATTTATCTTTATATGCATTTATCACCTCAAAAATATCATCTATTTTGGGTTCTTGTGCTAATATTGTTCTGTCGTCTTTAAAGGTAGCGGTTATTTCTAAAGCGTGGGTTTGCATGACTGATTCTATTTCACACTCTGCAACACCTCTTTTTATTTCATTCCAATTTGAAATGCTGACAAAAGCATTTTTTTCAAGCTTAGCGATTAAATCTTTTACATCATGTTCAAATATTTTTTGTTGAACATCTTCTGGGAATATTACTTTGATATCTTTTGAATAGTTTGAACCGTCTCTTGGAGCTTCATAGGAAAATTTATTTATATTATAATACGATAACTCATTAGGATAATCTATTTTAACTGGCCCAGATGAACCGCTTACTGTTTTTAATTTATTGTTTTCAATAATGTATTCCCCGCAATATACCCAAACATACAACGGAAATAATTCTTTATCGGGTTTTAAATTTTGTATAGTACAAAAATTATGGCTGTCATCTCTATTTTTCCAGCTAAAACGTTTTTGAGTTTTGAAATAATCAGATATAGTTTTTTCAATTTGGTCATTCCTAAAATTATTTAATGTTAGATCTTCAACTTGGTTTTCCCCACAATCACAAAGCACCTTTTCACCGCATAGAGTTGAAACACTTCCGCATAGTACCTGAACATCGTCGTATTTCTTACACCCAAAAATACCTTCACATGACTTTAAATCAAATTCACAATATCCTTTTTCAGAATAAGTTACAAAGTTTTTTTCACACCCGCCCCAAAATACAAATGATAAAAATAAAAATCCAAACAGAATACCTATCACCACAAAACTTATTTTTATAACTTTTTTCATATATCTAGAATTTATTTTGATAGTAATTTATTCAACCAGCCAAAAAGACTAAATCCTTTATTTTCTTTTTTAATTTCTTCGGCTAATTCAGTCTTGGCTTGCTCCATAATTTCAATCTGCTCTTCTAAAGTTTTCGCATCATCTTCATTTTTGATTTTAGAAGCTAACTCCCTTACTTCTTCCAATTTTTCTGCATGAGTTGCTAATTTGTTCTCTGCCATATAGATATATTTATTCGGACCAAAGAAAAACCTCCATACTGCATTCCCCCTATTATTCTTTACATGCTCCAAGGTTGTTTCTATTTCTTTTTGATTTTGATTTTGATTCTGGGCTATAGTCTTGATTTGCTGTCCAATGCCTTGATTGCGTTCTGCTATTTGAAGCATCTGCTCAACGGCATTGGCTACCCTGCTTCGTCTTTGAGTAGCATTATCACCAGCTTGACCTCCTTGTCCGTTTCCATTCATTGATTTTTGGCCTGCCTGAGCATTTTGTTGTAGTTCAACTTGATTCTGCTGTTCTTCTCCCTTGTTTTGTAAACTGGTAGTGTTCTGAGTTTCCAATCCTTGACCAATTCCCTGTCCAGCTTCTTTTAATTCGGAATTTTCGATTCCCGTACCAGCTTCATGGATTCCTTTTTGCCCGCTTTGATTTCCCTGAGCAAAAGATAAAAATGGAACAAGTATTAAAGATAAAACCATAATACTTATTATCGTTTTAAAATGTTTCATAGATTTAGTTTAAAATAATATTATATCTTTATTATAGCATTTTTTACGCTATATTTTAAGTTAAAAGGAATTTTACCAGAATAAATGAGTAGTATATTCCTGTTAATAGAAATACTGAGGCCACTAGATATCTCATTGCTTTTTCAGTCTTTTGCATCACTTTAAAAGCACGACTAACCTTTTCCAGGCTCACGGCAATTAAAAATGAAAAAATAATCACTGGTATTCCTGTCCCCAAAGCAAACACAGGAGGCAACAATAAACCCTCGCTCGAATTAAATAATAAAGGTATTAATATACCAAAGAATAAAACTCCGCTATAAGGACAAAATGCTAAAGCAAACATTACTCCAAGCAAAAGCGAGCCGATATATCCTTTTTGCGAAAGCCATTCTTTTATCTTCTCAACCTTTTCGCTTTTAGCCCCGATGTTTATCTTAATCACCCCAAACATTATCAAGCTAATCAAAATCAAAACCAGACCGAGAATTTTGTCTCCCCAGCCTTCAAAAATACTGGCAATCCGGAAACTGGAAATACCGAAATATATCAAAGTAGCCAATAGTGTGTAGCTTATACCCCTGCCTAAAGTATAAAATAATCCATTCAATAAAGTATTCTTAATGGCTTTTAACTCCCTGGAAATATAGGCAATGGCGGTAATATTGGTAGCCAAAGGACAAGGGCTTATTGAAGTTAATATTCCAAGCAAAAAGGCCGTCAATATTGGCATGTTATAGCTGTCAATTAAGGAATTAATAAGCTCCATATTTTAAATATTTAGATAAGTATTAATTTTGTCCTCTAGATATTTTTTAAACTTATCTTCATCTGACAAAAGCCTCCAAACATTTGTGTCTTGCTCAATATTATCATTTCCATCAATAACACGATTAATAAACAAGGATGAGCCTGATGCCTGATATTTTTTGGCAATATCTTTATTTTCCGGCAATTCCACATTCAATTCACGAAAATCAATCAGCCCATCTTTTATTTGTCTGCCATACTTCTCTTCCATGGTCTCACGGACATATTGCCCGATAGTTTTACAGGAATAACAGCGGGCAGTGCGATGAAAATAATATACTTCCAATTTATCGGCGACCAATTCAGCGCTTGATACGGGATAATCATTTGATGTCTGATTCGTTTGATTAACTGCTTTTTTTGTTTGTTCTTGATTATTAACAGCTTCAACAGCAGTTGTTTGCTTATTACAGCCGGTCAAAATAATCATTAAAAAAAGAAATGAAATAAATAATATTTTCTTTTGATACATAATTTTTAAAAGTTAAAATAATTGAAAAAATAGCCGATTATTATGATTCCGATTGAAGTAACCACTATAAAGGCTGACAATAATTTCCAGTTCATGGCTTTCTTAAGAATCAAAAGACCGGGAATAGATAAGGTAACCGTAGCGGTCATAAAGGCCAGAGAAGTGCCAAGCGGTATGCCCTTGCCGGTCAAAGCCTCAATTACCGGAATCACGCTGACAGAATTGGCGTATAAAGGCATGCCAAGGAGTACGGCCATCGGCACCGCCCACCAATCTCCGATTGCCAGATAGCTTTCAACAAAATCTCTTGGTACAAATCCATGGATTAAAGCGCCAAGCCCCACCCCGATTAGAACATAAGGGAAAATGCTTTTGGAAATATGCATGCCGTCTTTCCACCAGATTTTTAACCTGTCATGAAGCGGAACAGTTTTGCCTCCGTTTTCTTTAATAGCATCTTTTTGGGTAGTAAATTTTAAAAAATCCGGATTTACATGTCTGTCCATTTTCAGCTTTTGGATTACCATTCCGGCTAACATCGCAATGCCGATTCCGATGCTATTGTATGCCAAAGTCATTTTGAAGCCGAAAATAGATGGAAAGATAAAAAGCGATGCTTCATTTACTAATGGGCTTGCTATTAAAAAGGCAAAAGTCACTCCCAAGGGGATTCCGGCGCTGACAAAACCGATAAACAAAGGAATGGAAGAGCAAGAGCAGAAAGGCGTAATCACTCCGAGAATTGCCGCCAAGAGATAATCAAATCCGTACCATTTTCTTTTTGTTAAAATATCTCTTATTTTTTCAACCGGGAAGTAGTAGCGAGTGATTGCCATTACATAATTGATCACTATTAAAAGCAGACCAATTTTGATCGTGTCGTAAATAAAAAAGTTAATTGCATCACCCCAATAATGACTGGTGATATTCAGCCAGTTATAAGTTGCAATATCTGCAAACATTTGAATCGGATAAAAAATATCCATAATTTTTGATTAATTAACAATTGCCTCCGCGAGAACATCCGCCCATACTGGGATTGTCTTGCGGTAAATTATTTTGTAATGCGTTTTTTATATCTTCCTCTGTTTTGCCACTATCGGTCAAAACCGGTTTCCCATCAACCGCCAAAACAGGACTGGTCATCACTCCCATTTCGATCATTTTTGTGACATCGGTGACGTATTCCACTTTTAAATCTACGCCCAATTCAGCGATAACCTTCTTGGTTGTTTCGAATAGCTGTTTACAGGTCGGGCAACCCGAACCTAGCACTTGAATGCTTTTAATTTTATTACTCATAGTTTTTCAAAAAATTAGTTAACAGTGAATTATATTTTTTAAAAGTTTTTTTATTTACCGAATAATATACCTTCTTCCATTCTTTGCGGCTTTCAACCAATTTCAGCTCTTTTAATGCTTTTAGATGAGTTGAAATAAGATTTTGCGGCAAATCTAAATTATCGACGATCTCACATACGCAATGCTCGCCGTCTTTTAATATACAAAGTATCTTTAAGCGGTTATCCTCTCCCGCAACACGCAAAAATTTCGCCAGATCGGCAAATTCTTTCGTCAACTCTTTATTGGAACAGCAAAGATGTTTCATAAATTTATATCAATATATATTGATATGATAGCAAAAACAAAAAAGCAAGTCAATTATACGCCTTTTAATTATAGCAGTTCGTAATATTCTATTGCCGTTGTAAAGCAACTTACTCAGTCATCATCCTGATTTCGCCGCACTTATCCCTGTATTGATCGACAATATCAAAAACATCATCGATTGCTGGCTCTTTTGCTTTTATCACCATGCTGTTATCTAGCACTGCTTTTACCTCCAGACTGTGCGCCTGCATAATTGATTCAACCCGGCAGTCTTTAATCGCATCCTTTAGCATATCCCAATACGCCTCATTTGAAGTGTGGTCGATTGAAACCGTACATTTACCATGAATACAGGATGCTTTTTCGTTTCCGCCGCATTGCAATTCGCCGGTTGATGGATAAGAATTGATAAGATTTAATATTCTGTTCGCGTTTTGTCTATTGGTTACTACAGCACAACTAAACGGCGAGCGATTAGCTATTATCTTGCAATCAACATCTCTATTACATTCCCCTCCCCGAGCTATCTGTTTTTGAATGTATGATTTTTTGACTGGCAAAAAGGATATTACTGACAGCATTAATAAAACCAGCAATCCGAACAAAAACAGAGTATTATTTATTTTTCTTGTCTTTAATTTCTGGTTTAGAAACTTAATCAACAAATATACCAAACAAAAAATTACCAGAAAAACCAGGTAGTTAAAAATTACATAATGATACGCGCTCCCCGGCGAAAAAATCCATTTGTCTATCGTGAAGCCATCAACTATATCCTTGATTTGATGAGTCCAAAACGGATATGGCCAACCATGCATTGCGCTCATGATCGTGCCACCAAGTTTAATCTTATAAATCGCCAAAGAAGAAAACAACACCGCCAAGGGACCGGCAAAAATAATTATTTTATCAAGTTTGGTTTTGTATAAATTATAAAAGCCCTTTAGAACAATGCCTATGAGCCCTCCCATAAAACTCACAAATACAAAAACCACTCCCATCATTAAATAATCCTTATCCCACAATTCCCTGAATGGCAAACCTTGAAATGGGGCTGGCACGTAATACACAAAATGTGAAAAGATATACATTTTGAGAAATATCAGAAACCAAGATAAAATTCCGAATAAGGCAGAACCAATTGCCAGCTTCCCTAAAAATCTGCTGGTTTTTTCTTCCTTCTGCACCCAAACCAAAAAACAACCTGCCAAAATTAAATACGGTAAAAAGGCATATTCAAATTCCAAAACCCAGGAGCTGGCAATTAATAAAAAAACGGCGGTAATTATTGATGTTAAAATGATTAGTTTAAATTGTTTCATAGTTTTTATTTTTATTTTTTATTAAAATAAGCTTTAAAAAAATGTAGATGAGACAACAAGCAAGAACCCCCAATGAATTCAGAATAATATCGTCAACATCCAGTACCCGATCTGAAAATAACTTGTAATAATTCCAAAATGTTATTTCCAAAATAATTAAAAATTACTCATAAATCTTTTCAAGTCTTTAGATTTCCTGATAATTATAATATCTTTATCAGAATATTGGCTTAAAAAACCATTTATTTGTTTCTTTCCTCTTGTCGGATAATCCCACAAAACCCACTTCATCAATTCAAAATCTATCTTTTCATCACAACTATCCAGTTTATCTGTTCTATTTTTCAAAATTCTTCTTTTCCATATTCGCCAAAAACAAATAAATCTATTTATATTCAAAACAATAATGGTGTCACTTGCAGGAAACCTAATATCAAAAGTACTTTGATAATTGCCCTCCATAATCCAATTTTCTCCCTTAACTAATTCAGAAACTCTTTTTCTCCATTCCTCTCTTTCCGGACGAACCCATCCATGCTTCCAATAGCATTGATCTAAACCGATTAAAGGCAAATTTAATTTTTTGCTAAGCGCCTTTGCAAATGTAGATTTACCAGATCCGCAAGACCCTATAATTAAAATTTTTTTCATACTTCTATTATAGCAAAATTAATACTTAGGTTCTAATTCCACCTTGGGGTATATAAAAAAAGAGGGAGGTCGAGTCTTTGATTATAAGGTTTTGTCTTTTGTATTTACTATTGCGCTAATAGTACCGACAGAAGTCTATGAGAAGTTGAACAATGAATGAGGCTACCGAACGCCGAAGCACCGCAAGCTAGGCAATAGGACGATCTCGCAGTCCCCACCCATTCAGAAACCGAGAAGTCATTGACTACTACGGATTTTTCCGATGCTATGATTGCGGATCAACAGTAACGCCAGACCACAAGATACAAACCATCTGCACAGAGTGCAAAACCAAGTTCTCATCTAGATACAAAGACTATTGTCCGAAGTGTGAAACTAGGATTGCTGACATAGATAACCCTACCCAGCTGGACTATACCTATTATCGCTGTACCAGGCGCAAAGATCCAAACTGCAAACAAACTTCTATTGAGCGTGTAGATTTGAATAAACGGGTAGTCAAAATACTTGACGGTCTTACGATATCCAAGAACATGAAAGACTGGTACATCGAACAGCTGAATAGGCAAAATGAAATAGAAAAGAACAGTCAACAAGATACTATTAACGCCCTCAGAGAGGCCTGCAGCAACTGCCAGGAGCGCATTAACAACCTATTACAGTTGAAGATATCCCCCAAGAATACTCAAAGGCAGATACTAAGCGATGATAAATTCTCAGAAGAGAATGACAAGCTGATCAAAGAGCGTGAAACAATCAAAGAAAAGATGAATGACTTGAACACGGCCAATGATAGATAGACGACGCAATCAAGACCTTCAACTTCGTCTGCTATGCCCGGGATATGTTTCAATATGGCACCATTGAAGAGAAAAAGTCCGTCCTCATGGGTTTAGGTTCGAATCTAACCATAAAGGATAAAAAGGTGCTAATATCACTGCCAAAATATTTAGAGATCGTAAAAGATTCCAACCACTCTATGAACGTCATAACAGCTACGTTCGAACCTACGAATCTGCGCTTAGATAACATAAAAACAAGCTCGCTAGAACCTGCTTTTACTTCCATGCACTCTATTGTGGAAGAATTGAAGAATTATTTTATAAAACAAACTAACATTGTCATTCCTAGATTTTAACTCCTTTTTTATAATCTTTTTCAAACAAGGCCATCGAGTAAAAATTATAATATTTATTCTTATACCTAACCTCATCAATCATTATACCCTCAATTTTGAAGCCTAGTTTTTTATATAACTTAACAGCAGGAACATTATTAGCAATAACCCCTAAATTTATTTTATGAAGTTTTAATTTATTAAAACTGTAATCCATCAACCAGTCCATTGCAATTTTACCAACACCCTTCCCTCGATAATCATCCTCACCAATCATAATAAATAAATCACAATTTTTATTTACTTTGTTAATGTTTGACAACCCCATAAAACCGATAGGCTTCCCATCATCAGTAATAGTAAAAAATTTCTTATTTTTGCTTTTCTGATAATTATCAAACTATTCTTTTTGTTTATTCAATGTCGTAGTTTCGCCAATATTATCCCCTGTAAATTTGTTTGCTTTAGGGTTGTTTAACCATTTCACGCGAAATGGAATATCAATTTTTTTATGCATTCTAATTTTTATCATATTTTATATTTTAACCATCTATCTAATTATACCAAAATAAATACTTAGGTTCTAATTCCTGTATTAGTTCACCACATATTGGACAACATAGCCATTATTGATTAAATAATCCACAGGAGTCTCTAAATTTAGCCCCCAATGGAAACGTTTA
>MFGN01000005.1 GCA_001780285.1 Candidatus Falkowbacteria bacterium RIFOXYD12_FULL_34_57
TATACATTCTGCCAAAACCATTGCAATATTTATATTTAAACCCCATTTGCATACTTATTGTCCTGCTTCGCAGTCCAATATGTATCTGAACTTATACACTTGATAATGTGTTAAAAGTGTAATGTATTGATATAATGTTTAATAATTTTTATGGGAATTAAGATATTGGTTATTGATTATTGAAAATTGAATATTTACTTCAGCGCTTCTTTTAGAAATTGGCCGGTATAGCTTTTTGTTATCTTGGCTATGTCGCGAGGCGTGCCACAGGCCACTATTTCTCCGCCCTTTTCTCCGCCTTCGGGACCTAGGTCAATAACCCAGTCTACGGATTTTATTACATCTAGGTTGTGTTCAATAATTAAGACGGTATTTCCCTTGTCTACGAGTTTTTCAAGCACAAAAAGCAGCCTTTTAATATCATCAAAATGAAGACCTGTGGTTGGTTCGTCTAAAATGTATAAAGTTTTTCCAGTGGCTCTTCTGGCAAGTTCAGTAGCCAGTTTAACGCGTTGTGCCTCTCCGCCGGATAGGGTGGTCGCTGATTGTCCCAGTCGGACATATCCAAGTCCCACCTCATTCAGAGTTGATAGTTTTTGGTGGATAGCCGGAATATTTTTAAAGAAGTAAGAAGCTTCTTCAATAGTCATATTTAAAACATCTGAGATATTTTTATCTTTATAGTAAATTCCTAACACCTCTTTATTATATCTGTGTCCGTGGCATATGTCACATTCTACATAAACATCGGGCAGGAATTGCATTTCCACTTTTATCATGCCATCGCCGGAACAGGCTTCACATCTTCCGCCGACCACATTGAATGAAAACCTTCCGGCTTTATAACCTTTGATTTTAGCTTCCGGCAGGCTGGCAAACAGTTCGCGAATCGGAGTGAAGGCGCCGGTGTAGGTAGCCGGATTAGATCTCGGGGTGCGGCCAATTGGGGATTGGTCGATATCAATAACTTTGTTTATATATTGCAAACCTTCTATGGACTTATGGATTCCGGGTTCTGCTTTGGCGCGATGAAATTTTTTACTAAGAGCCTTGGCTAAAATATCGGTCATAAGGGTTGATTTTCCCGATCCGGAAACACCGGTAATAGCAATAAATTTGCCCAAGGGAAATTCTACATTAATATTCTTTAGATTGTGTTCCTCGGCACCGATGATTTTTATAGATTTATTTAATCCTTTTCGATATTGTTTTTTACTGGGGATTATTTTTTTTCCGGACAGATATTGACCGGTGATGGATTTGGGGTTTTTTTGAATCTGTGCAGGAGTACCCTCCGCCACTATTTCTCCGCCATGTTTTCCGGCTCCCGGACCCACATCTATTATCCAGTCGGAAGCCTTCATGGTAGCATCATCATGTTCTACCACAATTACCGTATTACCAAGGTCTCTTAATTTTTTTAAAGTTTGTATTAATTTATCATTGTCTTTTTGGTGAAGTCCGATTGACGGTTCATCTAGGATATATAGAACTCCAACCAGTGATGTGCCGATTTGATTAGCAAGGCGTATGCGCTGCGCTTCTCCACCAGATAGAGTGTTAGCGGCTCTATTTAATGTCAAATAAGAAAGGCCGACATTTAAAAGAAAGACAAGTCTGGTTTGAATTTCTTTTATAATTTGTGATGATATTTTTTTGTCCTTAGCAGATAAATGTTTAGATTTTTCTAGTTCTAAAAAAAATTCATATGCCCTATCAATGGTTTTACTGCTGATATCATAAATAGAAAGATCGGTTATTTTTACGGCCAATATTTCTTTTTTTAATCTTTTTCCTCCGCAGCTTGGGCAAATTAGCACGCGCATATATTGTTCTATTTCTTTTCGCACCCAATCAGATTCGGTTTGTTTGTATCTTCTTTCCAGATTTGGAATGACACCCTCAAAACTAGTAGAAAGTTCTCCGGAGAAGCGGTCTGAGTCATAATCCACATTATAATTTTTATCGCCACTGCCGTATAACACCACATCAATTTGTTTCGGGGTAAGTTTTTTTATGGGGGTATTGAGGTCAAAACCATTCTGGCCAGCTACCGTTCCAAGTATGCGCATCATCCATGTTTGACCGGTGGCGGTATTGTGCGACCATGGTTTTATAGCTCCTTGAGCAATTGTTAAATTATAATTAATTATTAAATTCGAATCTATTTCAAGCTTTGTGCCAAGACCGGAACACTCTTCGCATGCACCATGCGGAGAGTTGAATGAAAAATTTCGCGGTTCTAGTTCGCCGATGCTAATACCACAGTCAGGGCAGGCAAAAAGCTGGGAGAATATTTTTGTTTTATTATCGTCACCCAAAATAGAAACTAATCCGTCGCTTAAATTCAGGGCGTTTTCGATGGCTTCAGAAAGACGAGCTCGATCTTCGCGTGTTTCAGATATTTTTATTTTATCAATAATTATTTCAACAGTGTGTTTTTTCTTTTTATCTATATTCATATCATTCATTTCATCGGTTGTACATATTTTATTATCAATTCTAATTCTACTAAAGCCTGCTTTTTCAATGTTTGGGAGGAGGTTCTTGTGTTCGCCCTTTTTGTCCTTAATAATTGGAGATAAAATTATAATTGATTGATCTGAATATTGTTTATAAATTGTTTGCACTATTTCATCTATGGTGTATTGAGAAATTGGTTTTCCGCATTCCGGGCAATGCGGTTTTCCGATACGCGCAAAGAGCAGGCGCATATAGTCATAAATTTCGGTAACAGTTCCGACGGAAGAGCGGGGATTATGCGGAGCTGTTTTCTGGTCGATGGAGATAGCCGGAGAGAGGCCATCAATAGAATCTACATCCGGCTTGTCCATAGTGCCGATGAATTGGCGGGCATAGGCGGATAGAGATTCTACATACCTTCTTTGTCCTTCAGCGTAAATAGTATCAAAAGCCAGTGATGATTTACCCGACCCGGAAAGCCCTGTAATGACTACGAATTTATCTCTGGGAATTTCTACATTAATATTTTTTAAATTGTGTACTCTGGCTCCTTTAACGATAATATGATTTTTGCTGTTTTTACTCATAATATTAAAAAAATTCAAAATACAATTTGCCTGTCGTTGCCGGCAGGAACTTAAAATATACAATGAATTCATTATTTAATTTGCGAAATTATTATACATGATAAATCATATTTTTGCAAGTATTTGGGGCATTTAAGTTGACATTTTATAATAAATATGCTAAGGTTGGGGGTTATAGATCATTAAAAATTTTACTAATATTACAATTTTAGGGAGAAATTATGACAGAAAAAGATGCGCATAAAGAGATCGGTTTCAGTCCGCCAATCGTAGAATTGTTGTTAGATATTGATAATATTCATAAACTTTGGCCGCAAGAGATCGCTAATAACAAAGATTTTCAGAAGCAGTTAATAAAACGTAAGCGGCTTAGTAACCTTCTGGATATAGTTATTTCATCTTTGCCCAGACCGGACATCTCTTTGCAAGAGGCGGTGTCTAAAAATTATCTACAAGAGAATCAGATAGCAGGGTTGTACGGGGAATTGAGTGATCTCTTAGAAGATAGCCGGGATTATCATCGTATTATCTTATATCTTCCTTTTGAATTTTTGCCCGATGTTTCCTGGAAGCCATTTTCTTGTGATCTGCAGGAAGAGATGCAAAGATTTAAAGCAACGTACATGAATACTTGGTATCATTTACTTAATGTTCATGATGTGCGCGCTAATTTTGTGGATGGTGATGTCTTAGAAAAAGAATCCCGTGGAGGAGATGATTTTCCCCGGGTAGTGAAAGCAGCTCACTTGATACCACAATTAGTGGAGAAGGGATTTTTAAGTATTAAAGAAATATACGATCTGCTTGAGGATACAGAAGATATGGTTCTGCAGGAAAATATTAAAGAATCACTTTTTATCCTGGATGACTTGGGATTTATCAGCGGGCAAGATTCATCTTTTGTTTCACCGTCAAATAAACAAGCGAAAAAGATAGACCTGTTCGTTTTGGGGAAGAACATAGAAGATGAGTTTCGACGGATCAATTCAGAAGTTTATCACGGAATTACTAAAAACAGAGAAGCGTGGCTCAAACAGGATAAAAAACGTTTGGCAATTGAAAAATTTGGCGATAAAATAAGTAGGGCCATTATTGATAATAAATTAAGGTCGGATGCCTTGCTGCTGTTTATGACGACTAATATTAATAAGTTGCTTATCCTTTCCTGTGTTAACGGAATTCGAAAAGCGATAGAGTTTATTGTTCACAAAAACGAAGAACAAGGTCGAAAGCTTTATAAAAAATATGAAAAGAAACTTATCTCTTTTTGGGAGATTGGTGGTTCTGATATTCGTGAGACTTTATCTCAAACTTTTTATCGTCTGCACGGGCTTCGGGTTATTGATAAAGAGCGATTAAATGCTTTAGGGATTAATATTCCTTATTTAGCAGGACCGTTTTCTAAAAATCTGGATCTGATGCCCAAGGAAATGTCAGACATTAGAGATATGACCGATCGTATGTTATCTGATAAAAATATTTTAAAATATTTATACCCAGTAATTTTGATACTTGGTTCGAGATTAAAAGGTTACGGATCTGATAAATCTGATATTGATTTTGCTATATTTTTAAGACCGGGAGTCCATTTTAAAAAAGCTAAAAAATTAAGAATATCTCTAAAAAAGATATTTGTTCATGAAAAAATTCATGGCGATATCGTAGAGTTTTGGTTAAAAAATGATGGGCATGAACTGGTGGTGTCTAAGGTACCTAAAAAAGAAGTTTTTATCGGAGAAAAATATTGGTCTGATTCACTTTTCGGCGGCGCTTGGATCGGGGATATAAATGCTATTAAAAAGATTCGGGAAAGGCTTTTAATCCCTTATTTTTATGACCGGAAAGAAACGATATACGGTCGTGATGCGCGAGGACTTTATATTGAAGAACTGGAAAGAGATAATTTGCAATATCGTTTGATGCATAAAGGCTACGCCAGATTTTGTCCAGTATTTGGTGGTGTGAATACAGCCAATACTGATAAGGTCGACGGACTTAGTATGTTTTGGGATTCAGGTTATCGACAGATAGCCACTAAGCTTTTTATCGGTCGAGTGTTCTTGCCTAAGATCAAATTATAAAAAAATACCCGAGTAGTTATTACTCGGGTTTTTAAATTGTTTAAAGATCGATTTTAGAGGTCATCATGATCCATTCCGATTCCGCTCAAATCTCTCGGGGAACTCTTGCGGCGACGCGGCATGATTTCTTGTCTGCGGGGGCTGCGGGAAAGCATTACCCGCAGAGTGGGTAGAGAACCGGTACGAGCAGCTTCATTGTATTCAGCAATAGCCCGTGGTGCTTGACCATGGAATACCAGGCGATTAACGCCTTTTTTGATGTGGTCGCGCAGCCATGAAAGGTGCGCGTCATTATTGGGGTCGATTTCTCTGGTTTTGGTAACTGCATAGAAAGCAACTTGTTTTACTTCCAGTGAAATATCAGACCAGTTTACCCGGCCGATACCCATACCGCTTTTCTGCAGGGCCTTGGAGGGATTTAGCGGATCGGCGTCATAGATGCTCTGGGCATCCACACCTACACGGATTACTTCATGGGGTATTCCTTCAGAGTCGAAGTAAATATTGTTTTCGGCGGGTTCCCGTCCTTCTTCCAGACCTTCTATATATTCAGTAGTCAGTTCCCGGTCGATGCTGCCGTCACCGTTGATTACAACGATGGGTACTCCCAGACGTCTTTCCACCTGTCCCATAATAGTCAGGTACAGGTCGCGACGTTTAGGGTTATATCCGGCAACTAGTCCGGCAATGGGCATCATGGATGAAAGGTCCATATCTCCGCCCTGTCCGCTCATGAGGAGCATTAGGGCTGTAGGGTCGGCGCCCAATATTCCGGCAAAACCAGCAACCTGGTCTGCTGAAGGTTCTTCATTCTCAGCGAGTTCCTTGGTGGGGTCTGCTTTGGGTGTAGTCGGAGTGAGGGCTGTAATGATCTTTCTGGCCGGGATCGGTTTGATACCGATACCGATAAGATCATCTTCGGTAAGGCTATTCAGGTCTTCTACATTTTCGGCGCCAAGTTCATCTTTAATCTTTGCGATTTGTTCTTCTGTGACACCGAGTTCTTCCAGTTTTTTGGTCATTTCGTCTTTTTTGGTCATGGTTTTTCTCCTTCTTTGCTTCAAGTAAGCATTAATGGTTGACGTTACTTACAAAGTTTATTTTTTTCAGTGGTTCCAAATGAGACCATTCTCACCGGAATACCCAACTTTTGTTTTAAAACTTGATTACACAATTCAAACAATTGATCATGGTTTGCTTTTGGATCTATTTTTATCGTATCTATCTGGGGAATGCACTTTAGAAGTTTTTGGCCCAGATTTTCTTGGTGGAGAAGTTGTCGGTCGTCATCTCCTGGGCGGACCTTTAATTCTCCTCCGGAAGTGAAATAATTCGGATCTTGGGCATTGCTATAACGGTCACAAATATGCCAGGCGCCGTTATTTTGAATTTGATCGAACCAGGTAATCGCCAGACCGTCGAATTTGTCCGGACCGCCGCAGCATTTGATAGCATAGCGCAGCAGCACCAGATCAAGCGGACCAACCCTGATCTTTCCCTGATAACGATTTTCTTGTTTATGGCTTCCCGGTAATAGCTTTTCTATCATTTTAGGATCGGCGGTCGGCATTGGGCCGGCGCCATGGCGGATCTGATAAGCTCTGTGTACCAGGATATTTATGATTTTTCCATCATAATTAGTATCGTGTAGTAAGGCCTCTGAAAAGCGAGGCAATGTTCGGATAGCGCTGGTATGCGGATGAAAACCTTGGTAATGATCGGTTAATACTCCGTGTGATTTTTCAATAACTACGGTACCATCCAGGGATAGTATCCTTTGTTTTAGATATTCGGGGTCGACTATGTTAAGTTTTTTTCCGGCTTTTTTGAATCTGTTAACAATGTAGTCCAGAAAACCCTCATCATATAAGAGATCAGTTTCTTTTTTTATTAAACTACGGTCTTCTTTCAAAAAATCATGTTTGACCAATTCAGCCAGATCAGATATCTGTTGGTCACGGACAGCTTTGATCTTTTTTATTAGATCATTATTTTTTAGGTCTTTGACACGGATGATCAGTTCAGGTAGACGTTCTGAATCGCGGTAGGCTTCACCGATACCGGTACCGATAGTGCCACGCGGGTTTTTGCCAAGCGCCATTTCTTTCAGGCGTGAAGCTATGCCATGGTAGGGTGTTGCACATATGACTTGTTCATCTATAGTTAACAGTTCAAAGGGATCGTGGATTCCGCAGGTATAGCGGAGAGCTTCAGCTTCATTCATAATACCTTCTATGGAAGTGACCAGTCGGGTAGAAATATGTGTTTTTACTCCTTCAAAAGTGCCGCATCCCCAATGACTAAAAGCAAAACGTAGTCCGTCGATAGTTTCAATGCCGTGGCTTCCTTGTCCGCCGCCATCTTTAATGATGGTGTGAGCTTTGGTCATAGTAGAAATCTTGTGAACTACTTCACCTTTGCCGCCGTCTCCAGGACCAGCATCGGTGACGATATATGTTTTTTTCATAAAAGCCACCTTTCTATTGTTCCTATTGCCATTCGAAGTTTATATGACTATCGAATGGTTCTGGTTATAATAGTTGTTTTAAAGCCATTCCGGTCCTTCTTTGTCAGAATCATTATTAGAAGCATCAACTTCAGAATTAATTTCGTCAGGGTTAACCGGCCATAAGTCAGTTTTTTCACGGAACAGATCACCGGCCCGGGGACGTTTGTTGAAATTTGGTAATGCTATTTGGGCACCAATGGGAATATTGGCAACGGAACAAATGATCATTTCAGCGTCATGTTTACTGACATTATTTTTTTTCAAAAATTTAGGTACTTGATCTAGGTTCATGGTTCCTTCTGTTAATCCGATAATTACAGCTTGTACCTGTGGCAAAAGTTCGGTACTTGGAAGTATTACCACACGATCAGGACCAAAAATATTTTTCCAGAATTTGGTTACTCGGGAATCATCACCTACTTGTAGAAAAAAGGCATGTGAACGTTCGAGGAGATCCTGAACGACCTCTTTGGTTGTCGGCAGATTGTGTCGGTCAATTTGGTGTCCATTTTCGATAACTTTATCGAAAACTTCATCACCAAAGATTCTGCGAATTTGCCGTTCGTCAAGAAGATCACGTGCTCTGGCATCGGAAATCGTAAAGTCATATGATTTTAACCCGATGCGATGCAAGTAAGCAGCAGTAAGATATGCCGCTCCAAACAACCCATAATGAGGGTCTTCATCGGCATCTCCACCGGCTCTTTCCGGAACCATCAGCGTAAGCTGTTCAACGATTTTTTCTGCGATCATTTCAAATTGCGGACGACAAAGCACAAATCTATCTGATACATCACCGAAAATACCGGTAGCGATCTGCAGGTCATAACCGGACAGTACTTCACTACATAGTTCATGAACTTTGGGGAGTACTCGGAGGGCAATATCGACATTATTTCCCATGCTTCCGGTAGTGTCCACCCTGGTTTCAATAGGCATCGGAGTACCAACAGTTAGCAACCAGAGTCCATTATCCTGTTTTTCATACCTTGGCAGGGAACGACGGATAACACCAAATCCCTGTGGGTCAACAAGAGGGTTCAGTTTGCCCGTACTGCGAGCTTGCCTTTCTGCTCTGGCCGTTGCCGGACCGGATGAAGAAACATGTCTTTTAACAGATCTGGTGTATGATTCCCGTGAAAATGTGTCTTTTCCCATTTTTATTCTCCTTTTTATTGATTTAGGGGTTTTGTTGTGAACGGATAATATTCACGTTTCCAAAGTTGATCTATCAAGTTATAAAAATTTCTATGGGCTCTTTCTGCTTTGCTTTCAGCTCCGTGAGCTAATTGCAGGATTTTTTGGGTATACGATGTATAGGCTTCTTCTCCGTCATCAGGAATAGTGTTTGTTTTATGGTTACCACCTAAGAGTTGAATTATTGCTTGGGCCATTTGTGATATTTCCCGGCGTTTAATTTCCGTTGGAACTATGGTATGTGTTTTGGCTTTTGACCAATCGAATATCATAATATAGTGTTTATCAGGCTCTATTAAGATGTTATTACCGTTGATCAGTTCTACAGAAAATCCTTCACTATGTATAAACACTAAAAGTTTAAGAAGTTTACCCATGATCCAGGCGCTGCTTCTCAGGTCAGCGCGCAGCTTATCTTTTTTGGTAATATTTAAAATAGGAACTATTTTAGTTACATCATCTATATTTTTAAAGCTCAGAATATTAATTTTTCTATTGCCTTGTTTTTTACAAATGAAAATCTCTGTTAAGTTGGGAAACCCCAGATCGTAATTCAGCATATTTTTGGGATCTTTTTTCACTTGCGCGTATTCTTCTTCAATTTCTCGTGCTTTGATCTTTAGTAGTTTTAGAATAAATGCCGAGCGGTCCAATGCTCCGTTACAACTGGCATCAGCAGCTATTTGTAACAAACATTGTTTTTCTTCGTCTTTTTTTTGGCATATGTACAGGCGATATTCATTTGTTCCTCCGACCATTTTACCGACTAAATATTCATCATCTAGATTTTTAATTATCATCAGATCCTCCTTGAATTTCCTAAAGATATTATATATTGTCAATGAACTTATCAAATTAAAATGCACAATTTGTAAAATTGTGCACTTAAGTTTGAAGAGGGATAATTATTATCCCTCTTAAATGTTTTAATATATGTTTTTTATTTCTTGGGAGTTCTTTACAAAAGTTGCTCCTTTTTTTTCCATTTCTTTGATAGCTGTTTTAACAGTTTTTTCATCAATACCACGGCAAGCAGCTAAATTAACTATAACCTTGAATCCTGCTTTGAGAAGCTGCAATACTGTCATCTTAACGCAGTAATCAGTGGCTAATCCGCCAAGGATTAAAGTTTCAATGTTGTTTTCTTTTAGTACTTCAATTGCACCGGTGCTCATCTTTTCTGCAAAATCATGATAACATGCGCCGTAAGGATGCATATCGGGTTCGATGCCTTTATAGGCAATAAAGTTATATTCAGATTCTGCGGGAAGTCCTTTTATCAATTTAAAGCCTTTAGTTCCGACTATGCCGTGAGCATTCCATCTGATATCCATGTTTTCACCATCAATGGCAGAAAATTGCGGATTATCATCATCGGCGATCCATTTGGCATTAGGGGGATGGGCTTCTTTAGAAACTATTCTGATCTTTGCCTTTTTGGCTTGAGTATTTAATTCATCCACGATATCGGTTCCGCCCGGTACGGGTAATTCATCAGGGCAGACATCGGTAAAACAGTTTTGCGGGTCTACATCAAAAGACGCAGTTTTTTCTTTCTTTACATACAGAGTCATGTTTTCCTCCTTATTTAAAAAACGTTATTAAGTTGTTACTCTTTTTAATTGTATAACTTAATATACTTATTAAGAAAAGTCAAAATCTTTTTGTGCTTTTTACATTATGAAGAGAGTGTTATGTCTCTTTTAAAGAACATTAATATAATAATTAGTGTATTATATACACTTATATTATATTACTTTAAAATTTGTGTCAATAGGTATTTTTTTGTTAAATATTAGTTAAATTTATTTTATGTTAGTGTGTATAATACAATTATTATTGATTATTTATTAATTTATGTTAATATCTAATCAAACATAGATGAAAGTTAACAGAAATAAAAAAGAGGTGTTATTTCATGCCGGAAAACAAAAAGACTTATTTGGTTATTGTTGATAATTACGTGTTTTATAACGCAGATTATGAAATTCACAGACAAGAAATAGAAATTTCAGAAGAAGATTTTAATAAAAAGGAAGTTATTGATATGATCAAGAAAAAATATAGACCTCAGAAATTTCCGCCGGGAACGCATTGGTTTATAAAAATTTTAACCTATTTGGGTGAAGCCCAAGCCCCCGTAATCGAAAGATTTTATCTGGAATCCTATACAGAAGACGGAGTGTTAAGCAAAACCAGCGAAATATATAATTTTTAAAACAACAAAAGACAAGAATAATCCTTGTCTTTTTTCTTGTTCAATTTTGTTAATATTGGTAAACTAATAATAGATTTCAGGTTTAGGATTTACGATTTAAGAATAATAATATTTTTATATTTTTTAATTTTTAATTGTCATTTTGCATTTTGAAATTTTCAGTCATCAAATATTAATTTAAATTTGGGCTGATCCGCCTTGGGCGGAGCATTTTGATTTTTATAAGTATGAACATTATTTATTTTTTATTAAGCCTTCTTCTTTTGGGAATTGTTGCGGTTATTTTTCTTTTATTGCGCCGAGTAGAGACCGGCGGCGACAACGAAAGGCTGATTGAAATGAAAGAACAGCTTAATAACCTATCTGAGCAAAATAAAGATCTGCGGCAGGCAATGGACTCCAGATTAACAGAAACTCACAGAGTAACTCAGGATCAAATCGGAAAAACTACCAGCATTATGCAGAGTGTAACCGAGCAAACCCACAAGGCTATGGCCAGTATTCATACCCAAAGCCAGAGAATAGTTACCGAGGTGACTGAGAAGCTTACAAAATTGGATGAGACCAATAAACAGGTGATGAATTTTTCTGCGCAGCTTCAAAATCTGCAGGATATCTTAAAGAATCCCAAGCAACGTGGAGTATTGGGAGAATATTTTTTAGAAGAAACTTTAAAAAATGTTTTACCGCCGAATTCATATCAGATGCAATACGGGTTCAAGGATGGATCTATTGTTGACGCGGTTGTATTTGTGAAAGACAAGGTGATTCCGATTGACTCTAAATTTTCACTTGAAAATTATGAGCGGATTTTAAATTGCAGGGATAAAGAAAAAAGAGAACAATTGGAAAAAGCATTCAAGCAAGATCTAAAAACGCGCATTGATGAAACAAGCAAATATGTAAAGCCTGGAGAGGGTACCATGGATTTTGCTTTTATGTTTATACCATCTGAGGCTATTTATTATGATTTGCTTGTTAATAAAATAGGCGTGGTGCATGTTAATACCAGAGATTTGATTGAATACGCCTTTATGGACAGAAGGGTAATTATTGTTTCCCCGACTTCATTTTTAGCCTATTTGCAAACCGTATTACAAGGACTTAAGGCCCTGCAGATTGAAGAGAGCGCTAAAGCTATAAAATCTAATGTAGAGAAGCTGGGCCGGCATATTTTAGGTTACGAAAATTTTATGAAAAAGCTCGGAAATAGCATGTCTACAACCGTAAATCATTATAATAATGCTTATAAGGAGTTTAAAAAAATAGATAAGGATGTAGTGCGGATTACTGACGGAAAAAGCAAAATAGAGCCCATAGTATTAGATAAACCGAAGGAGGAGTAGGTTAATTTTGAATTATGAATTTCGATTAAATTTTTTAATTTTTCAACAAATTGATTCGAAATTCAAAATTTATGATAGAAAAATTTAAAAATTTACAAGAAAGTTTTTTAAAAGAAGAAATTGGAAAGGCGATTATGCGAGTAATTGTTCTTTTTGATATATTTAATTATCCGCTTACGGAATTTGAAGTGTGGCAGTATTTGTGCGGCAACGGTAATTCATTGTCATTAAATGATGTTAAAAAAGTTTTAGCTGACCGGCAATTTCTGGAAAAATACGGTATCGTGACAAAACAAGGATTTTATTATTTATCTCATTTTTTTTCTTATCATCCCGAGGCTTCAATGGAGCCAGGGGCGGAATTAAAGAACCCGGGATCCATCGTTAAGACTCGCATGGATCGCTATAACCACACTGATCGTAAATTTAAGATTGCCCTTAAGGTGGCTAGGTGGTTCAAGCTCATTCCATGGATCCGCATGATAGCTGTCGGCAATATTATTGGCGCGAATAATCTTGATGATAATAGCGATATTGACCTATTTGTTATTACTGAACGGAACCGAGCTTGGATTACGCGTCTTTTTTGTGCCGGATTAATGGCGGTATTCAATATGAGACCGAAGCCGGAGAAAAAAAGAGATAAGATTTGCCTGAGTTTTTTTATTGATGAAAATAATATGAATTTAGAAAAAATTAAAATTTCAAGAAAAGATATTTATTTTGATTATTGGCTTTTGGGACTCAAGCCGATTTATGATGCGGGCAGCGTTTATGCAAAATTTATTGAAGAAAATAGCTGGATCAGGAAAATTTTTTCAAACTGGATACCCCACAAATCAGTATATTTTCGAGATGCCGGCAAGCCTTTTCCGCGCGTTTATCACGATATTATAGATTTGTTTTTCGGTGGGCTTAGTTACAAATTAAAGAATTGGCAAATAAGAATGATGCCGGATATTTTGCGCCAGATGATGAATCGGGATAAGCGAGTGATCGTGCAGGACGGGATATTGAAATTACATGTGAATGATAGACGAGAAAAGATATTTAATAAATATTTAAAATTGATAGAGAGTCTTTAATTTTGCAATTTTTAATTTTTCGCCCAAGGGCACTTCGTAAATAAATTTTAAATTCTAATTTTTTAAACATTATAAATTATAAAATTAAAGCATTATTTAAAAATTTTTTCAATGTTAAATTTATACAAAACAATAAAATACGGTTTATGTCTCTTAGTCTTTTTATTGCCCTTGCAGACGCGTTATTTTTTGCGTGAATTTACTTTGGGCGAATGGTCTTATGAATATGGCAATATCTCTGTATATGCAACCGATGTTTTGTTGATTTTATTGATTCTTTTCTTTTTAATTTTAAAAATTAAAACATTAAAGGATTCAGAATTGATTCAAAATTCAAAATTCAAAATTCAAAATTTAAAAAATACTTGGTTCATAATTGCTATTTTGGAATTTTCAATTTTTATTTCCATTTTTGTGTCCATAGACAAATGGGCGGCAATTTATGGCTATTTGCGATTTTTGCTGGGACTAGGTTTATTTAGTTTAATAATTTATGCTTCATACAATAAATCAAAATTGATTTGGAGTTTTGTGGGCGGAGTATTGGTGCAGACCGGTTTAGGAATTTGGCAATTTCTATCGCAAACCACTTTTGCGTCAAAATGGCTGGGAATGGCAATTCATAATGGAGGCGATTTGGGCGCCTCTATCATTGAAACTTTGAACGGTGAAAGATGGCTTAGGGCTTACGGAGGGTTGGATCATCCGAATATTTTGGGAGGGTTTTTAGTTGTTGCTATATTATTGTTAATAGGTTTATATTTGCGTAAAGCGGGTGAACAAGATGATCAAATTACAAATTACAAATTACAAATTACAAATAAATTCAAAATTCAAAATTCCCTCCAATTCGGCGGGCAGGCAAAATTCAAAATTCTAGCTTTTTATCTTGTATCTTGTATCTTTTTGATGGCTTTATTTTTTACTTTCTCCAGAACTGCCTGGGCAGGTCTTATTGTAGGATTAATTGTAATGCTTATTGGGTATTTTCTAAAATTCTCCCTTAAAAAAAGGGGGGGGATTTTTAATTCCCGAGGGCTTATGTCAATTTTAAAAATTATTACCATATTTGCTTTTCTGGGAATTATCTTAAGCATTGTTTTTTCTAATTTACTTTTAACCCGTTTATCTACAGATACGCGTGCGGAAATTATGTCTGTGAACGAAAGAATGTCTATGTATGAAATATCTAAACGAGTGATAAAAGATAATTGGTTGTTTGGTACAGGAATCAACAATTACGGCATTACCGCGGAAAAAGAGATCAGGCAAAATGCTCCTTATTATTTTTATCAGCCGGTACATAATGTTTTTTTGTTAATATGGGCAGAGGTGGGCATCATTGGACTGTTTGCATTCATTTTTTTAATATTTAATACTATATACTTAATACTGCAAAAATTGCGTTCTAAAGATTATAGAAAAAAACAAAGCATTATTTATAATCTAAGTATTTTAATCTCAGTGTCATTGATGTTTTTACTTGATCATTGGTGGTGGAGTTTGCATTGCGGCGTATTTTTGTTTTGGTTTGTTCTTGGGGTGTGCATACCCAAAGAAGATTGAGGTTTTTTGTGGATAAATTCATTTTTATTTTGAGCGCCAATAGTTAAATTGGCGTTTTTAATTTTTTATTAAAAGAATTATTTATTTTTTTTATACTAATCTTAACTAATTTTTCAAAAAAATAATTCTTGACAAATAATTATTAAAAATTGTTTAATATAGTATTTTTTGATAGTTTTTCTTTCTTAAATATGTTATAATTACATTAATGATGTTGATAAATAAAATAATACTAAAATAAAAGAAAAGCTTCTTGTTGATGATATGAATTATCTTATAAAAAATTTAAATATACAAATTAATAATTTTTTGATAAAAACAAGCCAAAAAGCCGTTTATTTTTTGTAAACGGTTTTTTTTATTACTCTTAGTTATTCCCATATTCTGTTCGCAATGTTATGGTTTTTGCGGGTAGAACGCGGGAATCTTAATGAGTGTAAATCGGGTATTGGATTTCCGAATTTTTTTCTATACAAAAAAGATAAGGAGATAAAAAATGAAAAATTAATTAGATGAAAAATAATGCAAAGATAATTTGTTTGTTTGTTGTATTGTTGTTTGTATTAGTTCTGCCGATAGATGTTTTTGCCGCCATGAAAAGCAGCAGCTATGTGATTTATGACAGCGTGATGCACTCTTTTGATGGGCCGGTGATATCCGGCGTCGCCCACTCAATATCTGGTACAACAGCAACTATCACTTGGAACACGGATGTGGCCGCGGACAGTTTTGTAATTTATGACACCGATAATAGTTTTGCCGCCAGCCGCGAGCAGGGAACAAGCAATAAGAATTATATCAGCCATAGCGTAGCTTTAACAGGACTTAGTGCTAACACAGAGTATTATTATAGGGTTCGCTCAGAACGGGTAAACGGCGGAATAACGATCGACAATACTACTTATAATTTTACAACAGGATCTGAACCGGCGGGCGAAGATGAGGAACCCGCAACCCCTTCTGGCGGCGGCGGAATATTAATTATTGATAAGACAGATAAAATAGCGCCTGTTATTTCTGATATTTCCGTGGCTGTGGTTTCTCCAAGTTCAGTTGAAATATCATGGACCACAGATGAAGAAGCAACCAGTTTTGTGGAATACGGCGAGAGTAATATTTACGGACGAACTTTTGGAAAATGGGAATTGGAGCTTGAGCATGCGGTTATTTTAGACAATTTGGATTCCGACACACTGTATCATTTTCGTGCTTTATCAAGCGATGATTGGGCTAATGTGGGATATTCCGAAGATCGGATGTTTACTACGCAAAAAGGAGAAGTGCCGCCGGAACAAGAGGTGGAAGCAAAAGAGGATCTTGAACAATCAATTTTATCAAGGGTTTCTCAGGAAATATTTAATTTTTTTCAAAGGTTGTTCCCGGCAGTATCGTTAAACGAAATCGGGCTTGATCCTTTTACGGATATTAAATCGCTTGATGATTTTTCCAATTTTGTGCCGGCGCCGATTCTCTCGGGAACACCCGGAGTATCTTTTACGGCTACAGAGGCTACTATTACATGGACTACGGATATAGAGTCCGGTTCGCAGGTAGCTATTTCTTCGGAAAGCGAATATGATCCGAATTCGGTAAATCCATATAAGCAAATCGTGGGAGATGCGGAAGCTTTGAGCACCGAACATGAAGTAAGAGTTTATGGACTTAGTCCGGATACTGTTTACCATTTTCAACTTAGAAGCAAGTCGCCCTTCGGGCCAACATCGCGATCCAGAGATTTTGTTTTTAAAACAAATATTGAAGAACTAGTGATTAGTAGTTTGTTTACGCAGATTATAGACAATGAGACAGCGGTTTTTAAGTGGGTAACAAATAAAGAGGCGGATTCTTCCGTAAAATATGCGCCTTATCGTGAAAATGTTTTAGCTATAGATATGTCCAAGACAATAAAAGACAATGCTCAGGTTATTATTCATGAAATCAAACTGACCGATCTGGAAGCCGGCACTTTTTATGAAGTAGAGATATCCAGTACCGATGCGCTTGGAAACAAAGTGATAGAAACTTTGTCCAGATTTTCAACAGCCGAAGATGATTTGCCTCCTTCTGTGTCAAATATCAAGGCTGACTCTACTATTTTTGTGGATCGCGGAAACAAGATTCAGACAATTGTTTCATGGATTACCAGCGAGCCTTCAACATCGCGGGTTTATTATCAGGAAGGAGTGCATGGCGCAGGGATAGAGCTAATTGAGTCTACGATTTTAAATACGAATTATACCAAGGAGCATGTAATGGTAATTACTAAATTTAAACCAGGAATAGTATATACTTTTAGGGTGGAATCTATTGATTCCGGGGGAAATGTGGTACTGTCGGATCCGCACACCTTTATGACCGCCAAGAAAAAGGAATCAATAATACAGGTGATTATCAGAATATTGGAAGAAACATTCGGATGGTTGAAACAGCTGACATAAAATGAATTTTAAATTCAAAATTAAGTTGATGAGATATCTAAAAATTACAATCTATACCTTCATTCTAGCAATAACCCTGCTCTTGGTTGGTTATGCTCAAGCTGCTATTTCTCCACATATTAATTTTATGGGCAAGGTGACAAATATTGACGGCACTGAACTTGCCGACGGTGTTTATAATATGACATTTTCCCTGTTTACTGCGCCTACCGGCGGGTCGGCGATTTGGTCGGAAGAATTAACCGCTGACAATCGTTTTTCTGCCGTTATTACCCATGTTACAGAAACTAATGCCGGTATTATTTATACTTATTCTTCGGCTTCGGCCAGCACTACTTTGAGTATTGGGCAGTATTTATTCAATGCCAGTACTTCTGAAAACGCTTTAATCATTGATTACGGTTTAGGATCTTCTACGGTAACAGTTGCTTCCAGTTCGGCGGTGTGGAGCGTGGGAGAAGGAATAAACAATCGGCCGTTTGTAGAGGGCGGTGTGATTAATGAAAATTTAGGTTCGGTTACCGATTTGACCGGTGTTGATTTTAATCAAACTTTATACTTAGAAGTAAATTTTAACGGCGAAACCATGGAGCCGCGCAAACTGCTTGCTTCCGTTCCTTATGCCTTTGAAGCTTCGCGGATAGACGGCAAAACTGGAGATCAATTTGCGGGCTTGCCAGATGATGAAACCGTGACTGGAGAATGGAGCTTTAATAATATTGTCAGAATATCCACCAGTTCCGCTAGCACCGCTCTGACCATTACTCAAAACGGATCAGGAGATATAATAGAGTTTAAAAAGGGTGCTGTTTCTTATTTTACGGTGTTTAATGATGGCAGAATCCGATTCGGCAGTTCTACTGCCGGCTATACTTTTCCCGCCAGTCGCACCGGATCTACTGCCGGTTATGTCCTGAAAATTAATGCCGCCGGCAACATGTATTGGGATGCTGATTTCGCTGGCTCGGGCGGAGGATCAGGTCTTTGGGCTTCTTCTTCCGACGGCAGTTTTATTTATCAGGCCGATACGGGCGATATAGTGGTGATTGGAAATAATTCTACCAGCACCTCTGAAATTGGATACCAATTTGAAGTTACGGGCGGCGCTTGGCTGGAGCAAGTGGCAATATCCGATCAAAATGAGCTCAAGTTTTATGATGCGGACAGCTCGCATTATGTGTCACTTCGGGCGTCCAGCACTATTGCTTCAAGTTTTATTCTTACCCTGCCGGTTGACGCCGGACTTGTCGGACAAGCTTTAATTACTGATGGCAGCGGAAAATTGAGCTGGGGCAGTCCGTCCGGTTTTACATATGTTAATCCGGGAACAGCCGGACAAATCGCTTATTATCAAGAAGATGGTAGCGCTCTATTTGCTACATCATCTATATTTTTGAGCCCGGACGGCAAATTTGGAATAGGAACCACCACATCTTTATCTCTATTAACTGTGGGTGGAACAAGCGGCAGTCAGTTTTTGGTAAATAATAGCGGGCAGGTTGTGGGTGGAACTTGGCAAGGTGATATTTTGGGAGTAGCTTTTGGAGGTACAGGAACCACTACCGCTACCTGGACTGGTTTGCCGTTTATAACTGCCGGAGTCTGGAGTTCTACCTCTTCCCTTTCTCAAATTTATGGCGGTACCGGATTTAGTTCTTATTCTTCAGGCGACATAATTTATGCTGGTAATAATAGTAATTTAGCGAGACTTCCCATTGATGTTAATGGAAAGATTTTGACGATTGTAAACGGTTTGCCGGCTTGGACGTCTACCTCGTCGCTTGGTATGGATATTTCTGAAATTTCCGGAATATTAGGAGTGAATCAGGGTGGAACAGGACAGAATTTTACAGGCGCTACCGGTTTTATTTATTTAGATAATGGGACCGCGGTAGCATCTTCGGTAATCGCAGTCTCTTTTACTGATTTAGTTGCTAATTCTCCCATTAATTTGTTCGGCAACACACTGTCTCTTGATACGAGCGGAAATTGGAGCGGCACATTTGATAATCAGGAAGGTTCTTATTATTTAAATGCTGTGAATTTAACCAATTTTAACATTCCTTTTTCTACAGCGCTTTCCGGAACCACTACCAATGCCTTAGGCGAGGGTTCCCTTCACTTGTATTGGACTGATGAGCGTTTTGATAGTAGACTTTCTGCGACGACCAGTTTGCCCAATATTACTTCTTTGGGTAGTTTAAATACTGTTGGTACTATAACTGTGGGGACTTGGCATGGTGATATATTGGGAGTGGCCTATGGAGGAACAGGAACATCCACATTTGAAGCTAACTCTATTTTGTTTGCGCCCTCTGAAAATACGATTTCAGAGATTCTTGCCGGAACAAATGGTTCTGTTTTGAAAATGGTGGGCGGTGTGCCGACATGGGATAATGATTTGACGGTGGGGGGAGAAAGTAATTTATGGGCCACATCTAGTGATAATTTATTAATTCATCCCTCTACTCCGAGTTATGTGGTGGTGATTGGCGCAAGTGGTACTAGCACTATTGGCTATGACTTGGAGGTGGCCGGAAATGTTCTGGTTGGAGGAGATTTGACTGCTCAAGGATTGTCGCTTACAAATGCTTTAGGAGTGGCTTATGGAGGTACAGGAACTACTACTTTTAGATCCAAATCATTATTATTTGCATCCAGTGACAATGTTATCGGGCAAATATTACCGGGTACTAACGGTTATGCGCTCGTTATGAGCGGCGGCCAGCCCACTTGGAGTTCTACTACTCCAGGAATCGCACATGATATTCTTTCCACGCAGCACGCGGACACAGACGCGACATCTACTAGAATTCGTGGAGACCTACTCGCTGTGGGTGATACCGGCAATTGGACCAGATTAGCACTCGGCGTTAATGGGTACATATTACAATCTAACGGAACTGATGCGGTTTGGGCAACCACCACAAATATTACATCCCTAGGCACAATTAATTTTGGAACTTGGAATGCAAGCATAATTGATATTGCTTATGGAGGTACGGGCGCCGGAACCGTAGCCGGAGCAAGAGCTAATTTGGGGCTTAGTGATATTTATAAATTTGGAATCAATGCCACCGGCACATCCGGATATGTGTGGCAATCTGACGGAGATGGAAGGGGGCAGTGGGTTGCTACTAGTTCACTTGGAATTAGTACTGGTGGAACTAAATCTAGATTTGTGGGTACCACTTCAGATTCTTATTATCCAGATTTTGCCACATCTACTTATACGGGTTATAGGGCGGCAAATGCGATTTGTATCGATGAATACGGGTCTGACGCGCATTTTTGCAGAACATATGATTTGATTGTATCTATTGAATTGAGTGATATATCTTCCTGGGGTGGCGCTGCTTGGGTAGCTGAGGGCCCTCCGGGTTATACTGCTAATTCTAACGACTGCCAAGGGTGGACAGCATCTTCATCGGCAATGCTTGGCGCTTATTGGGAGTTTCAGAGTACGGGCGGCGGCATGGGGTGGCTCATCAGCTGCCTGACGCAGATGCCAATTGCCTGCTGCGCGTGGCAGTAAAGTTTATTTAAAAATAAAACTAAAAATTTTATTTTTCTGTGGATAAATCCGTTTAAATAAAAATAACTTGTTGATAAATTCTATAAATAGTGTACGCAAAATCATGCGTACATTTTGTTTTTGGCAAATATTTAGTAAATATTAAAATAAATATATAGCTAATATTTAATAAAAATATATAAACAAAATATAAAAATATTTAAACTTTTTTGTTGACAAAAGATAGTTAAAAATTGTTTAATTTTTATAGTTTTTTGTTGTGGATTATGGTATAATAAGTAGAGGATAAGCTGTGTATTAAAAATGTATATTATTAATACATTATTTCCAATACAATCACGCAATCACGCAATCATAAAAAATCAAAAATAAAAACAATAATAAATAACAAAAATAACAATAATAAATAACAAAAATAAATAACAAAAATAAATATAAAAACATGTAAAAATTTAAAAATGTTAATAGTTTTTTATTAGATATTGCGTTAGTAATTCCAGACTTTTGACTTATAAAAGCTTTTAACCCCTAACTTAATATTTCCCCATGCTAAATAATAATTTTTTATATTTGAAATTATGCTAACTCGCGTTATGCGAAGTTAGTTTTTTTATTTTTATTTTGTTGTCTGAAAAATATCGGACCACGGAATGAAAAATGAAAGATAAACAAAAAAAATCACTAAAAATGAAAAGAATATGGTGGACAATTAAATTTGTTTTACCAATGTTTTTGTTAACATTGGTGTTTTTTAGTATAAACGGAGAAAAAGCAATTTCGGCTCCGGCTAGGTGGGAAGATGATTTTAACGATTGTCCGCAGCAGGATTTAACTAATTTTCCGGGTCAGAATTGTTTGGCGGGTCAAGGTATTTGCGGCGTGGACACAACCGGAGTGGATTTAGCTCAATGTTATTCTAAAGCGTCCATGAATTACCCGACCGCATCTACTACTTCCAGCACGGTTTATGCTTCAGGCGAAGATGGCGGATATGTTGTCAACTGTTATGTAGATATGGATGCCACTGCTCCATATTGCGATAATTCCGGCACTTGGTGGTGTAATAGGGATGCTACTTGTAATGCTCAAAATAGAGAAACAGAGTGTATTGGAGGAGGAACAGCTTTTTCCTGTGAAGATTGTTATTCGGGTTATTATGACTGTACCGGGGATGCAACTTGCGAAATTCGAAGCGGAGTAACAGCTTGTCCTGATGCGCACGGGACTTATAATACTACTTGTGGATGTAATTGCAGCGCTTATTGGTATAATTGCGATGGCGATGCGACTACTTGTGAATGGGGCGGTACCAATGTGGATAATGAAAATTACCGGTTTACTTCTGCTTGCGCGACTAGTTCTTTCGAGTGCTTGCCCGGTTATGATGATTGTAATGCTGATTTAAACGAAGCAAATATTAATGCCGACACTACCGATGGTTGTGAAATTGATGAATGGGATACAAATTTCGGCGCTGCCGGCTTGAACAATAGATATAATGATAGTTGTACAGTAATTTGTGATGCTAATTATTACGATTGCGATGGTTTTGGCGCTACTACCACCAACGGCTGTGAAGTGCAGAATGCTGCTAGTTGTACTGTCGGGCAATTATCCGGTACCTGGGACGGTCCGAATTGTAATTGTGTCGTGCCAACCAGTTACTTTGAAACCGGTGTAATGGCTGAGTTTGCGACTACCAGCCCGCTTCTTTGGGGTTATCAATACGGAACAGGACCATTAATGCAGTTTACCAGTTGGGGTGCCAGTTCTACTGGTGGAATATTTTATGTAGGCAATGATGGTAAAGTCGGTATTGGCACTAGTTCTCCGGGTTCAATGCTAACCGTTGGTATGGATAGCGGCAATCAATTTTTAGTTAATTCAACAGGGGTGGTAACTGCCGGTACATGGAATGGCAGTATTATTGATGTGGCATACGGCGGAACCGGAACTTCTACTTTTGAAGCTAATTCTTTGCTTTTTGCTTCTTCAGATAATAATATTTCAGAAGTTTTAATTGGTTTGGAGGGATATTCTTTAGCGGTTGTCGGCGGAAAACCAACTTGGGTAGCGTCTTCTACGGGAGCTGCACATCCGTTACTTTCTGTATCCCATGCTGATACTTCAGAAGAAGCGGTTTTAAGGGGAGCATTGATAGTGGGTCGGCAAAATGCCAGTCTGGAATGGGCAAGGCTCACTCTTGGATCTAATGGATATATTCTGTATTCAGACGGAACAGATGCTATCTGGCAGTCATTTGAAAATCTTTGGGATATAAATATGCTGGCTACAACCAGTATGCCGCATATTACCGATTTAGGAGGGCTTGCTACTGTGGGCACGATTACATCCGGAATTTGGAACGGCAGCACAATTGATGTAGCGCACGGCGGCACAGGACTTACCTCTGTTTCCGGCGGATATTTACTTGTGGGCAATAGTGCATCTGCGCTTCAGGCAACTTCCAGTATATTTGTGGCTGATTCGGGGTTCGTCGGAATCGGTACGACTACCCCGCAATATAATACGGTAATTATTGGTACCACTAGTGTGGATACTATTTGTTTAGGTGGATCATGTATTGCAGATTGGGGCCAGTCCGGCGCTATAGATGGGTCAGGATCAACCAACTATGTTACATATTGGCAGGATGGTAATACTTTAACTTCCGAAGCTCAGCTTGCAAATACTCGCGGTGGTACAGGTCAGAATTCATCCGGCTGGACGGGAATAGCCGCCATCAACGGCGGCACCTGGAGCGCTTCCACCTCCATCCAGAATGTCTATATTGCCGACGACCTCACGGTAACCGGAGGAGTAATCGGATCAAATAATATCTCCGGAACATTAACCACCACCAATACATTGACCATCGGAGACGACGGGGATAATATCATTATTTCAGCTTCCAACTGGGACGTGAACGCTTCCGGGCAGATTACGGCGGGAACAGACGAGACCATCAACGGCATCGATATCAGCGGCGGCGTGATCAGCGACGTTACCGGGCTGACGGTCAACGGCAACATCATCGTATCCGGATTCGTGGACGGCGTGGATATTTCAGCCGCTTCGTCAACCTGGGACGCAAAACAAGACGCGATTACCGGAGCGGCGACAACAGTGCTCACGTCGGATTTGACGGCGGATCGGGCGTTGATCTCCAACGGATCGGGCAAGATCGCGGTATCCGGAACAATATCATCCACCGAACTGGGATATCTGGACAATGTCTCATCAAGCATCCAGACGCAGTTGAACAGTAAGTGGGATGAGCTTTCCGACATGGCGCTGACCCAGGGGTATATTTTCGTGGGTGATTCAAATGATGATCCAAAAGCCACTTCATCCATATTTATTACATCAATCGGCAATGTCGGCATCGGCTCAACTTCCCCGATGTATGATTTCGTAGTTGTCGGCACCTCCAGCGCCGATACTATCTGCCTGGACGGATCCTGCATTTCCAATTGGGGCGAATCCGGCGCTATCAGCGGATCCGGAAATACCGGCTATGCCGCATATTGGTCGAACGCAACTACGCTGGCCGGCGAACAATATCTGGCGACAAGCAGGGGCGGCACCAATCAGAATTCATCCGGCTGGAACGGCGTTGTAAATGTCGTAGGCGGTACATGGTCAACCATAACAGGAACAGCTAATAACATTACCTATTGGTCTGATGCCAATACCATCAAAGCCACAACCAGCATATATTTGGCTGATTCAAGTTTTGTCGGCATCGGCACCAGCTCGCCTATCAACCAGCTGGATGTCAGAGGCAATTTAGGAGTGCTCAATCAGAACGAACTCAGATTCTATGAGCAGGAAGGCAGCGGGCACAATTATGTCGCTTTCAAAGCGAGCACCACATTAGGATCTAATTTTACATGGATACTTCCGACTACTGCCGGAGCGGACGGGGAGGCATTGATGATGGGATCTAACAATAAATTAGAATGGGGTACTCCTGTTGGTGCCGGAACCAACGAATCAAGCACGGCCGGATATATCACGTATTACAAAACAGGCGGAACTACCGTATCGGGCACCTCCACTATATTTATCGCGCCTAATGGCTATGTGGGCATCGGATCAGGAACTCCGAATAATTTGTTATCAATAGGTGATAATATAAACATCAATGCGGCCGGTACGATTACCGGCGGCACCTGGCAGGGCGCTCCTGTCGGATTAACCTACGGCGGACTTGGAGGCAACTTCAACAGTTCTACCGGATATCTTTATGTTGCCGGCGGTACAACTATAGCTACATCTACCATTTATATCGGTAATACCGACTTGAATGCCGGCACCGGACTTACATTGTCCGGCAATACCATAAATCTGGATGAATTCACTATGGGCACCACCGATACCGACGCGACTTTGGGCTCCATTTTCTTTGCCGGAACTGGAGGCGCGATGCAGCAGGACAACGCCAATCTGTTCTGGGATGATACGAATAACCGATTGGGAATCGGTTCTTCTTCACCGCAGCAAACATTAACAATTCAGGGTGTAGTCGGGCAGGGTATATTGAATATCGCCTCTTCGACAGGTGAATCTATATTTTTTGTTAATGAATATGATAATATCGGTATTGGTACTATTAGCCCTAGTGAAAAATTGGTGTTAAATAACGGTAATTTTTTACAAACCGAAGGAACTCCTATTAAATTGGGCGGTGTAAATTTAGGTGATGATGGTAGGGGGTTGTGGATAAAGGATAATTATGCTTATGTGGTTTCTGCTAATTATTTAAGTGTGGTCGATATTACTAATCCAAGTCATCCGATCTTTATAGCTAGCACCACTATCGGAACCGGAGTTAGTGCTTATGGTATTAGAATATCTGGTACTTATGCTTATGTAGTTGGTGGTTCAGCTTCAGATGATGATGTTCATATTTTTGATATATCAGATCCTTATAACCCTAGTGATGTGGGTGGAATTGAGCTTGGTGCTACAAATGTCGGTGGTATTTATATTTCTGGTAAGTATTTGTATCTTGGTTCGCTTAAAACAGGAGGTTTTGAAATATACGATATATCAGATCCGTTAAACGCAGTAAGACTTGGAGGTACTTCGGTAACCGCAAATGATGCTATCAAATCTATCTGGGTAGTCAATAACAAAGCTTATGTAGTTTCTAATTCCAATTCTTATAATTTAGAGGTATTTAATGTTTCTGACCCAACTAATCCAACTTTATTAGATGGGTTAAATACTAGTAGTGGTAATGGAGCTGATATATATGTTTCTGGTCGGTATGCTTATTTTGGTACAGAAAGTACTGGAAATGATTTTCATATTATTGATATTTCGAGTTCAACTAACATGACTGTGGTTAGTGAGTTAAATACCACCGGATCAATCAGGGGAATATGGGTGGCCGGTAATTATGCTTATACATCGTTATCAACCGGAGGTAATAAGGTTGAAATATTTGATATAGCAAGTTCAACCAATCCATCCAGTATTGGTTCACTTGCTACAGCTGATTATGCCTGGGATATTGTTGTTAATGGTAAATATGCTTATGTTGTTTCAGGACCTATTGGAGATGATTTAGAAATATTTGATATTACAGGCATCAGCGCTCCGGCTGCTAACATTGGTAATATTGCTACTAATTATATTAATGTTTCAGAAAATGCCTATATTGATAATAATCTTTATATTGGTAATGGTCTTAATGTTGGTGTGGGTGGTATAAAATCCGATGGTAGTTTTTCAGCTTATGGCGACGGTTACTTTGGCGGCAACTTAACAGTTGGTACAACTACTTTTGGCGCAATGCTTACTGTCGGGGCTACCAGCTCCAGTCAATTTTTAGTTGACAGCAATGGTCGTATTACAGACGGTACCTGGCAGGGCGACGCAGTTGGTCTTACCTATGGCGGATTGGGCGGGAATTTCAATTCCGCAACCGGTTTCTTCTACGTCTCCGGCGGAGTGGTTGTGGCTTCATCTACCATTTATATCGGTAATACCGACTTGAATGCCGGCACCGGACTTACATTGTCCGGCAATACCATAAATCTGGATGAATTCACCATGGGCACGACCGATACCGACGCGACTTTGGGCTCCATCTTCTTTGCCGGAACTGGAGGCGCGATGCAGCAGGACAACGCCAATCTGTTCTGGGATGATACGAACAACCGATTGGGAATCGGCACTACTACTCCTTTTTATACTTTAACGGTTGAAGGCACAGTCGGAAATGGTATTTTGAATATTGCCAGTTCATCCGGCAACTCTTATGTGCAGATAGATAAAAATGGTTTAACTACTTTTACCGGTGGGGTTATTAATCCTCGTCGAGTTGGATATATACAGTCTTCTAATATTGATAATGCTAATGGTATTTATGTAGTTAAAGATTATGCTTATGTTAGTGGTAAGAGTGGCATTTCAATATTTAACGTAGCCTCATCGTCAAATCCAATATTTATAGCTTCTACTTCTCAAACATGGTCTACAATATCTTCACCGCGCAAACCTGTTGTGGTTGGTAATTATGCTTATTTGCCTAGTGACGGAGTAACCACCGGTGCGGTTTCTATATTTGAAGTTTCAAATCCGGCTGCGCCAATGCTTGTGGGAAGATATCCTGATTATGTTACGGGAGCTACCAGTATGATAGCTGGCGCAAAAGGTATTGCTATTTCCGGAAAATATCTTTATGTGGTTGCTGCCGGTCGCGATACTTTTGCCGCTCTTGATATCTCAGATCCTTCAGATCCCAAAATGATATCAGAATATAGAACCAATATAGGCGATCCACAGAATGTAATAGTGGATGGAAGCCATGCTTATATTGCTAATTGTAATGCTAACGCGCTTACTATTATGGATATTTCTGATCCATTCAATTTAGTTCGTGATGCGCATCTTGTTGATGCTACCAGGCTCGATTGTCTTAATGGAATTGATAAAAAAGGAAATTATATTTATGGATCAGTTTGGGATACCGGAAGATTTACGGTAATAGACGTATCAAATCCTAAAAATCCATATATAGCCACATCCACAACTGGTCCTACGGGAACAGAGTTTACAAACGGAAATGATGTAGTGGTTGAAGGAGATTATGCATATGTAATAGCTTCTAATAAAATAGTAATTATGAATATTAAAGATCCGATTAATCCACGATATATAACTGAGATTGGCATTGTTTCAGCAGAAATATTTTTGAGCGGACGTTATCTTTATGCCGTTAGCGGTTCTGATGATTCATTATCGATTTATGATATTGGAGCATTAGAAGTGAGTAATATGTATGCAGGAACAATAAATGTTGATACTCTTCATGTGGCTAGTGATGCGATTATCAACACAGATCTTTATGTAATGGGCGGTCTCAATCTTGGTGAAAATGGTTTATTGTCTCAGGGAGATAGCGCTTTTATTAAACTTGCCACATCAAGTGATACTAATAGTCCGGTTCTTTCCGCAAATATTATCGATCTTAATTCTTCCAGTATTTCAAATATATTTAAAATTACTCATATGAGCAATTCGGTTGCTGAAAATGGAATTGGATCGGGATTATTATTTGAAAGTGAATTTATTAATGCTCACGGTACAGCAACATCAAGCGCCACATCTACTGCTCAAATCGCCTCTTTATTAATAGATGCTTCATATGCTTCACCGGCATCAGCGCTTACTTTTTCTACTAAAAATAATTCATCAAATCTTACTGAATGGATGCGTTTAAATGAAAATGGTTATTTGGGAATCGGCACTACAACACCAGATGCTAAATTGACGGTTTGGGGCGCTTCTAATGGGAATAATGCTTTAGTAAATTATTATAATTCAGATGCAAGCAATTTATTTACAATTTTAGAAAATGGCAATGTCGGCATCGGCTCATCTACCCCAAACAGCCTGCTTTCAATTGGCGATAATATTAATATCAATGCCTCAGGCGTAATTACCGGCGGCACCTGGCAGGGCGCTCCTGTCGGATTAACCTATGGCGGACTTGGAGGCAACTTCAACAGTTCTACCGGATATCTTTATGTTGCCGGCGGTACAACTATAGCTACATCTACCATTTATATCGGTAATACCGACTTGAATGCCGGCACCGGACTTACATTGTCCGGCAATACCATAAATCTGGATGAATTCACTATGGGCACCACCGATACCGACGCGACTTTGGGCTCCATTTTCTTTGCCGGAACTGGAGGCGCGATGCAGCAGGACAACGCCAATCTGTTCTGGGATGATACGAATAACAGGCTTGGAATAGGGACATCTACCCCCGCTTATCAATTTACCTTATTTAATGATGATTTGAATGATTATTTAGCTTATATTTATAATGCTTCTTCTACGGCCAGCTTGGGCGGAGGTTTAAAGATTCGCGTTGATGGTGACGGTGAGATTTTGAATTTAAATCACAATGGATCTGATATGGTAACCGTGACCGGTGCGCAGACTACTTTTAATAATCCGGTTAACTTTACCTCTATCGGAGATGTTACACTCGCTTACGACCTCATTATGGCCAATGCTTCTGCCGGAAATATTACCTTTGATGGACCGGGTTATATTAATACTCAATCAGCTTGGCAAGATTTAGATTTAACTTTAAGCGCTGCTAACTTAGGTTATATCATTCTGGATGATCAAACGACTTTAACCGGCACCTCAACTATTGCTGATACTTTGTATATTAACGCTTATAATGACCGCGTAGGTATCGGCACTTCTTCTCCCATGGCAAAATTTGCGGTAACGGGAGACGCTTATATTACCGGTACTACTACTGTAGGTTCTTTGTTTATTGGTGCTACAGAAATTCACCCCGAATGGGATAATGTGATTATTGTTGACGGCACAACCTACGCGCAAAACAGTACCGGCATCCAAGCCGCTATCAACGCCCTTCCTGCCGGAGGCGGTAAAGTATTTTTACCGGCCGGTACTTACAATATTACTGCCACTACCACCATTCCAAGTAATGTTTGGATTGAAGGTGCGGGGGCTTCTTCTACGATTTTAAGACTGGCCAATAATGCTAATTCAACAATTTTCATAAATGCTGATACTACTAACGGTAATGAATATATTAAGATTTCTAATTTATTTATTGAGGGCAATAAAAACAACAACAGCTTCGGTCATGGATCATATTTTGCCTCAAGTAGCTATATTACTATTGAGAATGTCACATATAATGATATTGATAATTCTTCCTTGTATTTTATTAATTCTAGTAACAATATACTTAAAGAAATTCGAGTAATAAATTCTGATAATTATGCGTTAGTGTTCAATAATTCTTCCTATAACTCAGTGCTAGAATCTTACTTTAATGATAATGATAGTTATGCTGTTTTTCTTACCAATGATTCTATTTACAATTTAATCAGCGATAGTAATTTTATAGATAATAGCCGTCATATTGTACCTCTAACTGGTGATAATTATTACAATACCGTTACCGGTAATTACTTCACTGGTGCTAGCAACGGAGGCTTCGACGGTGATTGGGGTTATTCAGTAATTACGAATAACAGATTTATTGAAAATTATCGTTGGGCCATTTATTCATCATGGTTCCAACACAATATTGTCGACGGTAACATATTCTTGAATAATGGCAAGGGTGATGGTACTGCCGGCGGACTTCGTATGCCTGGTGGAAATAATAATGTAGTATCCAATAATATTTTTAGTGATGATGGCGGTACCGCTCCAGCTATTTATATTGCCGCCTCTTCAGAGGGAAATATTTTGTCAGGTAATAGATATTTAGGCACCACTAATTTTATAACTGACAATAGTGCAAGTACCAGATATCTTGATTCGAACCGTCTAGCTATTAAAACCAGTAAACAAGAATCCTTTGACATTCTTAATGTTACCGCTTCAACAACCGGTGCCTTGGTTAGTCTCACTCAACAAAGTACTGGTGACATCATGAATATTTTTGATGGTTCAACCGAAGTATTCACTATTCTGGACGGCGGGAATGTCGGCATCGGCTCATCTACCCCAAACAGCCTGCTTTCAATTGGCGATAATATTAATATCAATGCCTCCGGCGTAATTACCGGCGGCACCTGGCAAGGCGCTCCTGTGGGACTTACCTATGGCGGACTCGGAGGCAACTTCAACAGTTCTACCGGCTTCTTCTATGTATCCGGCGGAGTAGTTGTCGCATCATCCACTATCGCGATTACTTCCACCGATCTGCAGGGCGGCACCGGACTTACATTATCCGGCAATACCATGAATCTGGACGAGTTTACCATGGGCACGACCGATACCGACGCGACTTTGGGCTCCATCTTCTTTGCCGGAACTGGAGGCGTCATGCAACAAGATAATGCGAAATTTTTCTGGGATGATACGAATAACCGATTGGGAATCGGCACATCCAGCCCGCAGGCCATGCTTGATATATTCGGTACGAACAACGAGCTTCGATTGTCATACGACATGGATACCTATGTCAGCTTGTCCGCTAACTTCAGCGGAAACATCCAGATCAGCGGTTCTAATACCGGCGGTTCGCAGGTGGTTATCGGTTCGGGTCTGGCCGAGGATACTTCTTTGATTTATGACGGCAATGCTTATGATTATTATCTGGGACTGGATGATACGGATGACATTTTTAAACTTGGACTTGGCCAGACTGTCGGCACCAATGCTTATCTGGCTATGGATATTAACGGAAATATCGGCATCGGCTCCACCACTCCCTCCAAATTATTATCAATTTACAAGGATTCGCCGGCCGCCAACCAGGTCTTATTGCAGGTTGGCACCAGCGACGACAATAACAGGTTCTCGGTCGATGAGGACGGGGATGTAAGTCTGGACGGCACTTTAACCGCTTCCAATATCTCTACTACCACTATTCCGAGTTTGACCATTTCCGGCGGAGGAGCCTTCCCGAGCGCGCCGAATGAAGGCCAGGTTTTTTACAGAACGGATCAGGACCAGGTTTATGTCTATACCGGATCAAAATGGCAGGCGGACAGGACTACGGCTTCCAAGATAGTGGCGGCCAATGATTCGCCGAACAAGGAAAAGGCCGACTATGTCTGCGACGGCACGCATGACGAAGCCGAGATCAATCAGGCTATTGCCGCTGCTTATAACAGCGGAACCGGAGGATTGGTTTATTTGATGGAGGGTACTTATAATGTCGGTACTTCAACTTATGCGACTTATGCGATTCGCATGGCAACCAGCACTACTTTGATGGGCGCCGGAGATGCGACTGTGATTAAACTGCAGAGTAATTTTAACTATGACATTCAAATTATCAGGGGAGATATTTTGCAAAGTAATTTTGTGGTTACTAAATTGGCAATTGACGGCAATAGCGCCAATCAAAGCGCTTCAAAAAATCATTACGCTGTTTATTTTGACAATGTTTCCACATCCACTCTGGATAATCTTTATATTCATAACATAAAAGGATTAGCTGTAGGTTTTGAGAATTATTCGCAATATAATAAATTGCAATATTCCAGGATAGCAGCAATAATTGACGGTTTAACAACTGGTAAAGGTGTTAATTTTCAAACAGGATCTAATGATAATGAAGTTATAAATAATATTATGGACGGTATTTCTGATACGGGCTTATATATTTATTCTCAAAAAAACAGAATAGTTTCGAATGTTATTAGAAATGCATCTTTTTATGGTATATCTCTTGGAATGGGCGGTGAATATAACTATATCGCCTCAAACGATATCCATAATTCCTTAATAGCAATCAGCATTAATGGCGATAATTCTTATATATCTCAAAACATTATTTCCTCCAGTTCCCTTGGCATTGATTGTACGGGAGCAAATTGTGAAAATATCAAAGTAACAGATAATAATCTTTATGGCAATATAGACGCTATAAGTATTACCGGTTTTTTCCAATCTGTTTTCAGCAATAATAACATATTCAATAATGCGCAATACGGCATTTATTCTGACGGAGGGATGGCTCGATATAATATGATTAACGGGAATATTTTCAAAGAAAATGGCGGTGATGGCTCGTATTCCGCCATGTATCTTAACGGCATGTCTGATAATATTATTTCCAATAATATATTTTCAGACATAAGCGGCACCGGCGACGCCATTGAGATAATCAGCGGTTCGGATAACAATACTTTTATCGGTAATAATTACCAGGATCATGCAGGCAAAGTCAGCGACGCCGGTACGGGAAATAAATTTATCGAAAATAATCGTTTGACTGTTGATGCCAATGACACAGATTACGGCGGAGCTGTAACCGCTTTGACAGTCACCCAGTCCGGCACCGGAGATTTGTTGAATGTTTTTGACGGCGCTAGCGAAGTATTCACCATTCTGGACGGCGGGAATGTCGGCATAGGTTCATCCAGCCCGATGTATGATTTAACCGTTGGCAATATCTTGTGGGCAGGTAATAATGGCGGAGGCGGCAATAATAAGGTAAGAATAAACGATCCGTTTAATTATATCGGCATGAATAACGGCAACGCTACATTCGGGATAATCGGCAATAACGGGGGGGGAGTCCCGATTGTGGACATCCGCGCTTATCAAGGTGCGACTCCCCAAAGCGTATTTTATATCAATAGCGATGGTAATATAATGATGGGCACCAGCACTTTAGGCACAGGAATGAATATTGCCTTGGGAAAGAATATTGGTATCACCGGCGTAGACAGATATTTGAATTTTGTCCCGAATGTTTCAGGATTTACCGATGCAACATCTTCTTACGGCTTCCGCGATTACGGCGGCAATATGCAGGTCAAGAGCTCCGGCGGGCAATGGGTCAATATCCAGGGCGCGTTTACGGCTGGTACGGGCCTGACTTTGACTGGCAGCAGTTTGAACTTGGATGAGTTCACCATGGGCACGACCGATACCGACGCGACTTTGGGCTCCATTTTCTTTGCCGGAACTGGAGGCGCGATGCAGCAGGACAACGCCAATCTGTTCTGGGATGATACGAATAACCGATTGGGCATCGGCACCACCACTCCGGCAACCGCCCTGACTATTCTTTCAACCGGTTCGCAGCTCAGGCTTGCTTATGACGCCAGCAATTATGTTGATTTTACAGTCGATGCTAACGGAGCCTTAACCCTGGGCTCGGCCACCACCACCATCGGCACCGGAAATGACGCTTTATTTATTGATGCTAACGGCAATGTGGGAATCGGCACCTCTACACCAATTGAACAGCTTGAATTAACCGGTAATTTAAGGTTGCAAAATACAGCATCTACTTCCAATGAATTATCAGGAGTCATTTATCTGGGAGATAAGCCGTTCTTGCACAGATTTGGTACGTATAATGTGTTTGCCGGAGGCGCCGGAAACTTTACTTTAACAACAGCGGATTCAAATGCTATATTCGGTTGGGATTCGGGTATTTCCCTGACTACCGGTGATTACAATTCAGTGCTTGGAAATAGCGCGCTCAGAATGAATACATCGGGAGAGGGCAATGTGGCGGTTGGTATAAATTCACTGAGAGAAAATACTACCGGAGGTAATAATGTGGCTATCGGCAGAGTTGCGCTTCGAAATAATACCACAGGTTCTTCAAATATTGTTCTTGGATACGAAGCGCTTTACAATAGCGCTACCGGTTCAAGCAATGTAATTATCGGACATTCGGCAGGTTATAGAAATACTAACGCCGACCAAAACACCATAGTAGGTTATCAGGCCGGATATGGCGTTGCCGGGACTTCTAATGATAATAATACTTTATTCGGTTATAGATCCGGTTATGGTCTTTCCACCGGATCAAATAATTTATTATTGGGATATGGTGCCGGAGATAATATTACTACCGGAAGCAATAATATTATTATCGGCTATGATATTAATGCGCCTCAAGCCGCAGGGTCAAGCCAGCTGGATATCGGAGATTTGATATACGGCAACTTGAGCTCAAAATATTTAGGCATCGGCACGTCTTCGCCGCTAACAACATTAACAGTACAAGGAACAGCCGGCGCTCCTATTATGAACATCGCCTCGTCTACCGGTGAGTCGCTTTTCTACATCGCAAAAAACGGAAATATCGGCTTGGGCGATATCAGTCCGGATTATCAATTTACTATTTTTAATGACAATACCAATGATTATCTGGCTTATATCTACAACGCTTCTTCTACCGCCAGTTCAGGAGGAGGCTTGGATATCCGCGTGGACGGAGACGGCAATATATTGAATCTGAACCACAACGGCACCGATGTTGTAACCATATCCGGAGCCAATACCATCTTCAATAATCCTGTAACATTCGGTTCGGCCGGCGATGTGAGCGTCGCTTATGACCTGCTCATGACCAATGATACGGCCGGCAATATCCTCTTTGACGGCCCGGGATATATCCGCACTGATTCATCTTGGGAAAATCTAAGCTTAACCTTATCGGCTGCCAACCTCGGGGATGTGGTTGTGGATGATGCCATGATAATTACCGGCACTACCACCATTGACGATGTTTTATATGTAAATACTTTTGATAACGCAGTAGGCATCGGCACCTCCAGTCCGAATGCCATGCTGGCGATATATGATAGCGCCGCCGGCGTTACCGATAATGTCTTCACTGTCGCTACCGGCACCGGCGGATCAATATTCCGAGTCAATGGCTCGGGCCAGGTTTATGCCGACGGCAGCTTCAACGGCGGCGGCGCCGACTATGCCGAGTATTTCTATGCATCCGACAAGGATTTGAAATCCGGAGAAGTGGTTTGCATAGATGTAACCCGTGAAAATACAGTAAAAAGATGCGACAGAGGTTCGGACAGCAATGTGATGGGAATAGTTTCTACCGATCCTTCTATCGTAGGAAATGCACAAGAAAGCTATATAAACAATGAAAATTATAAGATTATCGGCATGCTCGGGCAGGTTCCGGCCTGCGTCAGCGCCGAGAACGGCGATATCCGACCCGGAGACTCCCTGACTTCTGCTGAAAACAATAAAGGATGCGTAATGCGCGCCGAAGCCGGAGATCCGACTGTAGGTGTAGCGCTGGAAGCATTCGCTTCAGAAGATACAAGCAACAAGATACAAGATACAAACAATAATCAAGCAACAAGCACTAATGACCAAATAAACGTAAATGTAGCAAAAGGTGAAATTAAAGTATTGATTTCCCGCCGCAATAAATCCTTAACCGTAGAAATGGTGGAATCTGCCATTACTGAGCGTATTGCCAATATGGAGATTGAAGATGAAGTGGCTATCATGCTTGAAAATGCCATTGAGGATTACAATATCGCTTCAGCCACCAGGGCGGTGGTAGATGAGCAGATTGCGATGCTTGATTCTGTTTTAAGCGTAGAAATGAACAATATTACAGGAGAGCTGACAATGATGGCGACAGCTATCGATGATTTGAGCTCGAGAGTAAGCATTATAGAAGGCGATATAGATTCGATTCTCGATTCTCAATCTTCGATTTTCAGTAAATTATCGATAATCAATGATCAATTATCAAATATCGGTTCCAGTTCCCATGAAGTACAGCCATTCATGGTAACCGCCGACGGAAACATAAAATTAAGGCCTATCTCCGTTGTCATTCCGGATTTCGATTCAGAATCCATGAGCAATGAAGCTGAAAATGCTTCATCTACAGAAGAAAGCGAAACCGCAGAAGAGCCTGATGTAGCCGTGTTTGACATTGAGACTCTGGAAAATACCGAAATAACAGCATTGGTAGTAAATCAGAAAGGCTCCGGAGACGTGGCTGATTTCCAGGCTGACGGAGTGTCTATCGTAAATATTGCCGAAACCGGAAAAGTAGCCGTAGTGGGCGAGATGAGCATAGACGGCCGGCTGATGGTCTGTTCCGGTTCCGGCTGCGGCAGCGCTTTGGATATGGCGGTTGATGAGACCATGGGCGATATGGGAGTGGAAGGCACGGTTGTGGCCGGAGCTTTTGCCGGATATTGCGAAAACGGATATGTCTGGGTTCCCGGTTCGTCCAAATACGGCACTATGCCTGGTTTCTGCGTGGGCGCTTATGAAGCGCAAATTCCAAATTCCGAATTCCAAATTCCGAATTCTAATCCCCATACTTACATTACTCAAGGCGAAGCTTCTTTGGTCTGCCAGGCAGAAGGCGAGGGGTATCATTTAATCAGTGAAAATGAATGGCTGACCATTGCTGAAAATATTATCAGAAACAATGAAAATGACATAGATGCCGCAGCCGAAGGATTGCAATTATCTACTTTTGTCATGGCGGGCGACAGCGAAGCAATTTCGTCGTCAACCGATAATAGCATCGTATTCACTCTGGAAAACGGCAGTCAGATTTATGATTTCGCGGGCGGCGCAGCAGAATGGACGGATTATACCATGCCGAGCGCGACATTAATGCAGCCGGCATCGGATGACTGGCAGGAATATTTCGAGATTAACAATTATCAAGGACTCAATATCAATCCTCCGTATTATTATACTTCCGAAAACGGCATCGGCCGCATCAAGACCGGCATGGCCAGCTCTACCGACAGCTATCTCAGGGGATTTGTCCGCGGCGCCAATGCCCTCTATGACCTGGATTTGTCCCATAGCCCGATAGAAGCAGCCGGCAATATCGGTTTCCGCTGCGCGAAGTAAGGAAAAAAATTAATTTTATTAAAATTTTACCCCATGTTTAAAGATAAAATTTTAAATTTTAAGTTTACCCGCCGGATCGGAGGGATTCTGCTTTCTGTGGTTTTAATGATTGTTTTGACCATAGGCGTTTTTTTATTTTTTAATCAGCCAAAAGCGGCTGAAGCCACTTGGTGGAATGATGCGTGGCAATTCCGCCAATCGATTCAGGTGACGAATAATACCAGTACTGAAAATAATGTCTATATTTCCGTAACTTTGGACACAGCCACCGCCTCCACCAGCATGCAGGCCGACTGCGGTGATTTTCGTTTCACTCGCGAAAACGGCGAGGTCTTGCCATACTACATTGTCTCCGGCTGCCGCACGGCGACGAATGTCATCCATATCAATTTCCCGATTTTTGATGCCGGCCAGCAGGCGATTTATTTTTACTATGGCAACGCATCAGCCGAGAACGGCTTTGCGGCCAGCGATTTTGCTACCGAAGCCAGCAACTACACGATCGGCGCCATAGGCACTGCCGAAACCGGTCCCGGCCCGGTCGGCTACTGGAGTTTTGATGAGGGTTACGGAACGGTGGCGCATGATGAATCTGGGCAGGGCAATGACGGTACAATTACCGGGGCAACTTGGAAAGATGAGAGTGAGTGTGTGGTGGGGGAGTGTTTGGGGTTTGATGGAATAAATGACAAGGTAATGATTTCCGCCACAACTCCAGTTGTGAATACGGTTGTTTTTTGGGTCAAGGCCACGACTACAACTGCAAGTTTTCTTAAACTAAACGATGTGGCGCGAATATCGGCAAGCAATGGAATTGTCAGCGCATCCGGCTTTAGTTCCTCGACGATTTATGTCAATGGCACGGTTAAAAGCGATATGACGGCAAATGCTTGGTATATGATCGCGATAACAACCGCTACCGCGATTAATGCGACAAGCACGATAATAGGTTTTTCAAACAATCAATATTTTGGCGGCTATATCGACGAAGTAAAAATCTACCCCTACGCCCGCACCGCCGACCAAATCAAGCAGGATTATGCCGCCGGATTGGCAGGGATGAAGTCCAATACCGGCGTGTCGGCGACATTCGGCTCCGCTTCGGACAAATGGCTCTCGGATGGCTTGGTGGGGTATTGGAAAATGGATGAAACCGCGACCACGAGCGGGGCAATTGATTCGAGCGGGAATGGGAATGATGGAATATATTATGGAGATGCCAGCACAACCGCGGGGAAGTTTGGGAATGGGGGAGTGTTTGATGGGTTTGGCGATCATGTTGATTTTTCGCTAAACAACGATATCCGAACAATTTCATTTTGGTTAAAAGCCGACAATTTAACGAATAATTATTTCTTTTTTTTTCCGTCTTCATTAGATCATGTCGAGATTTCAAACTATCATATAACTACAGGAAATATTAATTCACTAGTTTATATAGACGGGATAGCCATAACATCAGTGAATGACTATAATTGGCACCATATAGTTATTATTACGGAAACAGCAATAATTGGTAATTCAATGCATATTGGTGATATGCAAGGCCCGCCATATTATATCGGTCAGATCGACGAAGTCCGTATCTATAATCGTGCTTTATCTCCCCGAGAAGTCCGTCATTTATACGAATGGGCGCCGGGGCCGGTACTTCACTTGAAGATGGATGAGAAGAGCGGGGTAACGGCTCATGATTCTAGTGGGTATGGGAATAATGGAACGCTTATCTATATGGCAACTTCCACGAACAGTGGTTGGACTCGCGGGAAATATGGAAGTGCTTTGAATTTTGATGGCGTGGATGATTATGTTAATGCAGACGCCTCTTTGTATGCCTTTGACGAAAACGACAATTTTACAATATCTGTCTGGGTTAATTTTGATGATATTACAGCTCAAACCGGATTAATTGCTGGTCAAAGTCATAGTTCTTATAGATTACTACAATCAAATAATCAAATACTTTGGCAATTAGACAGTGGTAATGTTAATTTATATAGCAATAACACTTTTAATACAGGCAAATGGTATTATGTTACAGCATTGTATGAAAATAGTAAAACAGTGAGTTTATATATTAATGGCGTTTTGGATAATAGCGTAGTTGATGCCACTCTAGCTTGGACCGGATTTTTAACAATGAGAATAGGAAAACCATTTGATGATAATTTTTATTTTAAAGGTATTATTGATGATGTAAAAATCTACAACTACGCCCGTACACAAAAACAAATCCTTGAAGACATGTCTGGATCCGCCTCGGGCGGAAATGGCGGCAGGGCGAGTAAATATCCGGTTTTGCATCTTTCTTTTGACGAGGGATATGGCGAAACCCCGCATGACTCTTCTGTCTATGGGAATGACGGGACGGTTTTTTGTGGGGTTGGAGGAGCTAATACAGCAACCAGCTCTGTATGGAGCAAGAACGGAAAAATTAATGGAGGAATGGAGTTGGATGGAATAGATGATTATATTGATGCGTCAGATGAAGATTTTTATGATTTTTGGGGTACTGATTCCTTCGCTGTGTCTGTCTGGGTGAAATATGCCGGCAATGGTGGTTCTAAACCGAATGAAGCTGCGATTATTGAAAAATGGTCCGGAGGATCAGGGGGTTATACCTTTGTTTTGCGTAATAGGCGTTTTGCCGGTATGCCTGGGCAATTATATTGTAATCGATATGACGGAAGCAATAGTACTCCCGTACGTTCTGAGCAAACTGATTTGAATGATAATGAATGGCACCATATTTTATGTGTTCATAATGGAGAAAATAAAACGATGACTATGTATGTTGATGGAGTATTAAGTAGTAGTACGCCATACACTTCTGCTCTTGGTGACACTACGAATAGTCAACCATGGCACATAGGAAGGCGTGGAGGTACATACAATAATCAATTTGGAGGTCAAGTTGATGAATTAAAAATTTGGAATTACGCTTTGAATGAAGACGAAATAAAACAAGAATATAATTCCAGCTCGGCTTTTATAATGGGCGGTATAGATAAATCAGCGAATGATAACGGTACTACTACGACCGGCGCTTCAACAGAATATTGCGTGCCGGGAGATACGAGTAAGTGCAGTCCGCCGGTTTTGGAGTTGAAGATGGATAAGAAGAGTGGGGATACGGCTTATGATACTTCGGGTAATGGGAATGATGGGACATTAATGAACATGGCAACATCAACTAATGGTGGACATGTTCAGGGGATAATCGGCAGTGCTTTGGGGTTTGATGGAGTGGATGATTGGGTTCGGATAGAAGATTTCGACAGTTCAAATTCAATGACTTGGAGTTTTTGGTTAAAACCAAATATTTTGGATGGATCAACGGATCTTTTTTCAAAAACCGATTGGGCAACACAAAAAGAATGGAGAATAAATTTGGATGTTGATGAAATAGAGTTGCAAATTTCAAATAATGGCGCTGGAGACGAAGAACAAGTAACAACAGATTTTAATTTGGAGATAAATAAATGGACTTATGTAGTTGTGCAGTATGATAATGGAGTATTTAATGTTTATAAAAATGGTGTTTTAAAAAATGATGATGGCGATTTTATTTCTCAATTATCTATTTATAATGGTACTAGGTATATAGAAATTGGAGAAGGTTTAATGAATGATTATAATGGTGTAATTGATGATCTAAAAATCTATAATTATGCCCGCACTCCAGCTCAAGTCGCCTGGGACTATAACAAAGGCAAACCAATTGCGCATTGGAAGTTTGATGAGTGTGCGGGGTCAGTGATTCATGACGAATTCGGGAACGGCAATCATGGGGCTTTGGTTTTGGGGGCAAGCGGCGTGACAACCACCGGCACTTGTGCCAGTTCTTCGAATTCATTCTGGTATAACGGACGAAGCGGGAAGAGAAATAGTAGTGGAGATTTTGATGGACTGGATGATTATATTGATGTTGGTGATATCAGTTTAAATATTAATTCTGTTTCTTTTTGGTTAAAACAGGATTATATGTATCAAAATATTATTGATCTGGATGGCGGTACGCATACAATCGGTATATATGATAGCAAGATCACTGCTAATGGCTTTTCTTCTCCGACTATTTATATTGACGGAGAGAATAAAGAGACCCTTCCTGATACTGCCTGGCATCATGTACTAGTAACCACTGCTACGGCAATTGATGCGAATAATCTGGATGTTGGCCGCATAGCAAGCGGTTATTTTGTCGGACAGCTTGATGAATTAAAATTATATAATTATGAATTAACTACCACACAGGTAATCACAGATTTCTCCGGTGGTTCTCTTGGTTTCGGTTATTCCGGAGCTACAAGCGGTTCAACCCTTACATTTAACTGGACTTGTGGTGTTCATACTATTCAGGATATTGATGGTAATACTTATCCTACAGTACTATTAGGAACTCAGTGCTGGATGGCAGAGAATTTAATGGTAAGCCGAAATGCTGATGGTAGCGCTGTAAACGGCACCGGAAACAGCAACACCACTCCGCCCGCGGCCTACGGCGATACGAACGGCGGGCATGACGGCGCGGACGCGAATTGGGAAGAAAAAGAAGGATATTTATATAATTGGCAGGACGCTATGAACGGCTCCACGGCAACGAGCGCCCAGGGAATTTGTCCGGACGGCTGGCATGTTCCATCGAACTTTGAAGTGGTTGATTTGGAGAGGTATATTTGTGAACAAGAAGGCAATGGAAGCTGTGATACCACTTTCCCCAAAGATTATTCTACTAATACCGGATGGATTGGAACAAATGAAGGAAGAGAACTTAAATCAATAACAAATGTAAATGGAGCAGCAGAAGCCTCTAATGGGGATGATGGTTATGGTTTTAGCCTATATTTAACGGGTTTTAAGTCTGGTACTTCTTTTCTTCAGCGCGGTACAGGAGCATATATTTGGACATCAAACAGTTTAAGTCCTAATGCCTGGGTTCATGCTTTTTGGTATGCTGAAAATAGAATTGCTCGTTATCTTACTGATAAAGGAAATGGGATGTCTGTGCGTTGTGTTAAGGATTAGTGAGATGACAAGTTTTAGTGGCATCTTATTTTGGATTGGTTAATCTTGGTTTGGTCTGATAAAGATATAAATAATTTATAATTTATAAACAACCTGTAATTTTAAATTTTTTGACTAAGAAAAAAGGTAAAGATGTTAAAAAAGGAAGTGCCCGATAGGAGGGATGTTTATAATCAAAATATGAAAAACATTAAACCAAAAATAAAAATTATTATAATAGTATTCGCAGTACTTGTTTTTAGTATTGGTTTTTTTCTATATAATAATAAACCAGAAATCGCCGAGGCTATCTGGTGGAACGATTCATGGCAGTATCGCCAATCGATTCAGGTGACGAATAATACCAGTACTGAAAATAATGTCTATATTTCCGTAACTTTGGACACAGCCACCGCCTCCACCAGCATGCAGGCCGACTGCGGTGATTTTCGTTTCACTCGCGAAAACGGCGAGGTCTTGCCATACTACATTGTCTCCGGCTGCCGCACGGCGACGAATGTCATCCATATCAATTTCCCGATTTTTGATGCCGGCCAGCAGGCGATTTATTTTTACTATGGCAACGCATCAGCCGAGAACGGTTTTGCGGCCAGCGATTTTGCTACCGAAGCCAGCAACTACACGATCGGCGCCATAGGCACTGCCGAAACCGGTCCCGGCCCGGTCGGCTACTGGAGTTTTGATGAGGGTTACGGAACGGTGGCGCATGATGAGAGTGCTAATAAAATTGACGGAATAATAACTGATGCTACATGGAAAAATGAAGAAGAATGTGTAAGTGGGAAATGTTTGCATTTTGATGGTAGTGATTATGTCTCGGTGCAAGATGATATGTTAACAACACTTGATAAGGGAACTATTATAGCCTGGGTAAAAATTAATACATTAGGCAGTTATAAAAAAATATTTAGACATACGTATTCTGGAGCACCACCAGAGTTTGCGGGTTATTTAGATTTTGAAATATATCAGGATACAAATTATTATTTGTCTGTTGGTTATAATCAAGCAGGAATGAGTGGTTTTGGTAGCCATATTAGAGGAACTACTCAATTAGAAGAAAATAAATTTTATCATGTAGCCCTTGTTTCAAATGGTAGTTCTTGGATTATTTATTTAAACGGAAATGAAGAGAATCTGGTGGTAAATAATGGCACTAATAGTGGTAATTGGATAAGTGATGTTAATCATACTAATCATCAAACACTAATTGGTAACTTATTGGATGGCAACATTGATGAAGTAAAAATATACCCCTACGCTCGCACCGCCGACCAAATCAAACAAGATTATGCTGCCGGTTTTGCGGGTGTAAAATCAAATTCTGGTGTGGCAGTTTCTTTTGGTTCTCAGAGCGATAAGTGGATGAGTGATGGCTTGGTGGGGTATTGGAAAATGGATGAAACCGCGACAACCAGCGGTGCGATCGATTCGAGCGGGAATGGGAATAACGGGACATATTATGGAGATGCCAGTACAACCGCGGGGAAGTTTGGGAATGGGTTTATCGGGGATGGAGCAGGGGATTATATTGATTTGCCGAACGGCGATACGTATTTGAATGAAACAGTCGGTACAATCGCTATGTGGTATAAAGCCAACGGTGCGGACAGTAGTGATAGATTTTATGAATATAATAATGGCGGATGCGATGTTGTTTCCATTAATTTCGTTACAAACACCACCCTAAGATTTTCTTATAACATCGATTGTTCTGGGTCAGTGGCTGGCGATTTGACAGTCAGTAATATAACAACTGATACGAATTGGCATTTTATTACTTATTCTTGGGATGTTTTAAAGCAAAAAATGATTCTAAGCTACGATGGAACAGTTTATGAGTATAATAAAACTTTTGGCTCGGGAACATTCAGTAGCGCTAATTCAATAATAAGCGGTACGGTATCCGGCGGACAAGGGTTTAAAGGCCAGCTCGACGAAGTCCGCATCTACAACCGCGCCCTCTCGCCGTCAGAAGTCAAAAAGCTCTACGAATGGGCGCCCGGGCCGGTATTACATTTGAAGATGGATGAAATGAATGGAACGAGTACTTATGATGTTAGTGGATATGGGAATGATGGGGTATTTGTAAGCGCGGCCAGTTCCCCTTCTTGGATAGGTGGGCGATATGGTAATGGATTAGATTTTGATGGAGTTAATGATTATGTTCAAGTTGCTAGTGATGATCATAAAAGTGAAATTTTTACAGTCGAGGCTTGGATATATCATGATACTTATACTCAATCAGGAGATGCGGTTTTTGGTTGTTCTTCCTGGAGTACAAATTTTACCAAGGGATTTGTGTTGCGTTTTTGGGGAAGCAATACTACTCTTGCGGCAATTATCGGAGAAACATCAGCGCAAACTTCCATAAGCACTACGGTTTCATTGAATACTTGGACACATGTCGTTATGAGCTATGACGGTACGACCCTTAAGTTGTATAAAAACGGTATATTAGCAAACTCACTAACAGGAAATTATTCTATACCTACTAATGATTTACGTATTGGACGTGATTACACAAATGCTGCAGATATATATTTTCATGGAAAAATCGACGATGTTCGTATATACAATTACGCCCGCACGCAAAAACAAATCCTGGAAGACATGAATGGCGGAGGGCCGGCGCGGAAATCTCCTGTCCTGCATCTTTCATTCGATGAAGGTTATGGAACGGTCGTGCATGATTCCAGTATATATGGCAATAACGGTACTCCATATCCTGGTACAGCCGGAACGCAGACTGCGACCAGTTCGATGTGGGAAAAAGGCGGGAAATTAAACGGGGCGATGGAGTTTGACGGGACGGATGATTATGTTGATTTGGGTGATATATATTTTTCCGGAAATCAAATATCAATAAGTATGTGGTTTAAAGCAACTAGCATAGATGCTTTAGATAAGCTTTTGGCGAAAAGAAACGCACTTTTATATGAATATCTTCTTGGTTTTTCACCCAATGGAACTCTTAGATTTTGGGTTGGCTTTAATGGTATTGAAATAGAAACAAAAAAAATTATTAGTACTGGCGAGTGGTATCACGTACTTGGAACAGCTGACGGTTTAAATGCTGCTTTATATATTAATGGTGAATTAGCAGGTACAGCTAGTAACGCTTATACAATTACTGATTCGGGTTATAATACAACAATTGGAGCAAGAGACGATAATACTTTAAATTTTAATGGTAAAATAGATGAAGTGAAAATCTGGAATTATGCTTTAAATGAATATGAGATCAAATCAGAATATAATTTCGGAGTAGCTGCTGGATTCGGCAATGATGCCAGCCGCGACAGCAACGGGACTACTACGACCGGAGCGAGCAAGGAGTATTGCGTGCCGGGTGATACCGCCACCTGCACTCCGCCGACAATTGAGCTTAAAATGGATGAGATGGTCAAGGGTGATGCAAAAACTATTTATGATATATCGGGTAATGGAAATAACGGCACAACGGTTGATGGTGCGAATAATACCGGTATGGACTGCACAAAGCCTGGGAAATACGGAACAGCTTGCGAATTTGACGGGGTGGATGATTATGTTGGTGTTGATAGTCCAATAATAAGCACCACAGAATCTTATACTATTTCTACATGGTTTAAAACAAATTCTTCTAACCCTGGTTATTTATACAGTGAAACAAATAGCGGATCTGGAGACTTTCGAGTGGGCATTGTTATTTCTGATTTAGCTCCAGGAACAATAAGTTTCTTATCTATGGAATCAGGTGGCAGTGACAATTTGTTTTATTTTGGGAACTATAATGATAATAAGTGGCATTATGTAGTAGCAAGAAAGTATTATGATGGTTATATGGATATTTTAGTTGATGGAATAGTGGTAACTACCGGAGGAGGAAATGCTACTTCTTCAAATATTGCAGTAGATCAGGCATTTGTTGGTGCTGATTATTTTAACAGTTCTATGCAAAAACATTTTGATGGTCAAATAGATGATTTAAAAATCTACAACTACGCCCGCACCCCGGCTCAAATCGCCTGGGACTACAATCGGGGCAAGCCGGTGGCGCATTATAAATTTGATGAGTGCTCGGGGTCCACTATTCATAATTATGCGGATAATTCTCTTCATGGCACATTGAATTTAGGGACTAGTTTAGTAACCGCTACCGGAACATGCGCCAGCTCTTCAAATTCATTCTGGTCATGGGGTGACGGCGGCAAACATAAACACGCTGCAATGTTTGACGGGCGGGATGATTATATTGATATTGGGGATACTAATACGAATATCAATACTGTATCATTCTGGTGGACAGGGAATATTGCCTATTCTTATCCTGTTGCAATTTTGCAGCAGGAATCCCATGTTATTAGCATTAGTAACGGAAAAGTTAGTGCCGGTAATTTTAGCTCGCCAACTTATTATATAGATGGAACAGAAGGATTAACATTACCGGATAATAATTGGCACCATGTCGTAATTACCACTAATACAGCAATTGATGTATCCGGTTTAGGAATAGGAGGAGATGGTCTGGTATTTATGAATGGCTTTATTGATGATTTTAAAATGTATAATTATGCTTTGACTGCGGAGCAGGTGAAGATGGATTATAACGGAGGAGGTATTAGTATGGGGACTAATAATGGTTGGACTTGTGGGTCAGATAAATTAACTGATATTGACGGCAATAGCTATGAGACTGTACTCATCGGAGATCAATGCTGGATGGCGCAGAATTTGATGGTGAGTCGGAATGCCGACGGTTCAGCCGTCAATGGTACAGGCGACGCCGACACCACCCCGCCGGCAGCTTACGGCGATGCAGATGGCGGGCACGATGATGCCAATGCGAATTGGGAACCAAAAGAGGGATACCTATACAACTGGCAAGATGCCATGAACGGCGCAACCGCTTCCGGTTCACAAGGAATTTGTCCGGACGGTTGGCACATACCTAATCATTTTGAATGGACTGATTTGGAGAGGTTTGTTTGTGAGATAGAAGGGAATGGGTCATGCGATACTACTTTCCCGAAGAATTTTAGTACTACTGGGTATCGGGGAACGAATGAGGGGACTGAACTCAAAGCAATTAATAATGTGAATGGAATCGGGACAGATCCGAATGGGGATGATGGGTATGGTTATGCAGGTCTTCTCTCCGGCTACCATCTTATCAATGGGTCGTTCTACAATCGTGGCGCGTACGGCTACTTTTGGTCGTCATCTGAGAATGGTTCTAATGCTTGGTATCGCAATCTGAATTCGTCTGATGCTGGTGTCAATCGCAATAATGCGGTCAAGGGCTACGGTTTATCGGTGCGATGCCTCAAGGATTGATTCGATTATTTAATAATTTTATTATTTTTTTATGGCAAGATATGATCATTTACCGGTATACAAGGTAAGTTATGAGTTATTAATTTTGATATTTCAAATAACAAAAGATTTTTCGCGAGAATACAAATATACGATTGGGCAGGAGTTAAAAAAAGAAGCAACTCTAATGATTACAAATATATATCGTGCAAATTCACGAATTGATAAAAAAGAATTAATACAAAAAGCCGGGGAAAATATTGAAGTAATACGTTTGTATTTTCGCCTGCTTAAGGATTTGGAGCAAATCGGTGTTAAAAAATTGATTTTAGCTAATGAAAGAATAGAATCTATATCAAAACAACTAGGAGCTTGGGCAAGAGCTTTTTCATAATAAAATAAACGGTCAGAATTGTGCTTTTGTATTTTTATGCAAGCACGAGTGAGCCGAAATCAATCCAATGATATGCCGAATTTTGGCAATATCCGGCTGATCGCCGGCTTTGTGCTTTGGAAAATTCTTGAGTATGAAGAATAAAACGATCATTAAAGCAGCAGGTCTTCTCTCCGGCAACCATAATATCAATGGGTCGTTCAACAATCGTGGCACGAACGGCAACTTTTGGTCGTCATCTGAGAATGGTTCTAATGCTTGGTATCGCAATCTGAATTCGTCTAATGCTGGTGTCAATCGCAATAATGCGGACAAGGGCAACGGTTTATCGGTGCGATGCCTCAAGGACTGGTGCGTTGACATGAGGTGTTTGATGTTCAATGATTGAATGTCAAACACCTTTCAATGTAAAAATAAAAAATGAAAAAGCAATTAACAGAAGATTTGTTTCGAGCTTATTATGATGCACGGAGAAACAAGCGCAATAAAAAAGACGTGGTTAAGTTTGAAGTGAACTATGAACGTAATTTGTTTGTTTTGGCTGAAGAAATTCTGGATGGAAAATATCAACCTGGTGTCAGTTCTTGTTTTATTGTTAAAAAACCGGTTAAAAGAGAAATCTTTGCCGCTTCTTTTCGTGATAGAATTGTCCATCATCTAATATATAATTATATAAATCCGCTTTTTGAGCGAAGTTTCATAAATGATTCGTATAGTTGCAGAATCGGAAAAGGCACTTCATATGGCATCAAGCGCTTGAATCATTTCATCCGTTCCTGTTCAGAAAATTACCAAAAAGATTGTTATATATTAAAGCTGGATATCAAAGGATATTTCATGTCAATTAACAAAAATATTTTGCATGAAAAAATAAAAGAAACGCTAAATACAGCACGAGAGAGAGAGAGAGAGAGAGAGAGAGAGTAATTTTTCCGTTTGCAGGACAAAGTATTTTGATTATAAATTAATTCATGATTTGATTGAAAAAACAATTTTTTATAATCCGATAAAAAACTGCGCAGTCAAGGGTAAAGGAGAAGATTGGGCGGGATTGCCGAAATCAAAAAGTTTATTTTTTACACAAGCCGGTTGCGGACTGCCAATCGGTAACTTGACTTCACAGCTTTTTGGCAATATATATTTGAATGAATTTGATCACTATGCCAAAAGAAAGCTAAAGATAAAATATTACGGTCGATACGTGGATGATATGGTTTTTGTTCATCGCGATAAAGAATATCTTAAATCCATTATCCCACAGATAAGAAATTATTTGAAAAAAAATTTAGCACTGAGTTTGCATGAGAAAAAAATTTATCTCCAGCATAATTCTCGCGGAGTGGATTTTTTGGGAACAATCATAAAACCGCATCGCATTTATATAAAAAATCGCACCAAGGGGAATTTTTATAGATTGATTAAACATTGGAACAAAGTCTTGGAAGAAAATAAAAACGAATTAGCCAAAAATGAAAAAAAGCAATTTTTAGCCGGCATGAATTCTTATCTGGGAATAATGAGCCATTATGATACGGCAAAATTAAGACAGAAGATGCTCGGTTGCTTATCGGTTTATTTTTGGAATTATTTCTATAATGAGAAAGGGTTTTTGAAGAAAAGGTCCAGACAGCACTACGATCAATCAATTGACAAAGCATGAAACCATCTGCTACAATAAAGGTATAATTCATTTTTTATACTATATGGTCAAAAAACTAAATCCTATTTTAGTGCAAAAAGGCCTGGCGGAGAAGGATATTATTATTTTTAGCCCCAGAGAATTTCAACGGATATTTGCTGTCTCCGGTTTTGCCGCGCAAAAATTTATTCATCAACATGCACGGAAAGGGTTTTTTAACAAATTGAAAAACGGTTTGTATTGCCTGTCTTCGGCTAAACCGCATTCTTTTGTTGTCGCCAATAAATTATACGCGCCTTCATATATTTCGCTTGCCACCGCCTTGTCGTTTCATGGCATCATTCCTGAAACAAGCTACGGCATTAGCAGTGTCTCCACCAAGGCAACCCGCGATATTTATTCATGTCAAAAAGAATTTACCTATAGCAAGATCAAAAAAAGCTTGTTCACCGGCTATGGTTTTTATAGGCAAAATAATGAAAAATTTTTCATGGCTGAGCCGGAAAAGGCCTTATTGGATTATCTGTATTTTTTAACGCTCAATTCAGGCAAAATAAACAGCCGGATAAATATAACAAAATTGAACAAACAGAAAATCAAAAAATGGCAAAAATTATTTAACAATCCCAAAATAGACAAATTTATCACTGAATTATATGCTGGATAAAAATCAAATTACAAAAATTGCTACCAATCTTCAAACAACGGAATACAATACAGCGGAAGAATATTGCCAGCATATTTTTTTGTCGCAGTTTTATCAATTGCCATCAAGCGAACGCGTTTTTTTCAAAGGCGGCACTGCTTTGCGTATCGTTTTTGCTTCTCCGCGTTTTTCCGAAGATTTGGATTTTTCTTCAGATTTAATGATCAAAGATTTACAGCCGCTTTTTCAAAAAACCTTAAAAGCAATGGAAACATATGCAATTCAGACCGAAGCCTTGGAAGCAAAAGCCACTTCGGGCGGGTTTTTGGCGATTTTTGTTTGTAAATTATTGGATTTTTCCGTTCAATTGCAGGTAGAAGTATCAAAGCGTAACAAAAAAGATTTGGAGGGTGAGATTTTTTCAATCAATTCCGATTTTATCCAGCCCTATACTTTGTATAATCTCAAAACTGAAATGCTTGTTTCTGAAAAAATCCAGGCAACGCTTACGCGCAAAAAACCTCGTGATTTTTTTGATATCTATTTTCTTTTAAGATCTCGTTTGATTATACCGAGTCAGAAAAAAGATTTATTAAAAATTAAAACATTGATAGAAAAATCCGAGATTAATTTTTCGCGCGAACTAAAACAATTTTTGCCAATATCATTTCATAATATTATTAAAGATTTCAAGAAGACACTGGTAAATGAAATCAATCGGAATGTGGCTTGAAACTGTATTGTTAAAAAAGAAATTCAAGCGTTTATCGGTTTAATTGTGTTTATAATGAGAAAGGGTTTTTGAGGGAAAGGTGATGGGGGTGATAGATAAAAATTAACTTGACAAGTATAAAAATATCTGATAATATATTACTTACTAAGTATAAAATAATCTATTAATTTTGATAAAATGCTCTATAATAGGGAAATATTAGAAAAAATAAAGAAAGTGCTAAAAAATGATGAATATATTATTTTGAGCGGTGCCAGACAAACTGGAAAAACCTCAATTTTGATAATGCTTAAAGATTTTTTAATGGCAGAAGGCAAGGATTGCTATTATTTTAATTTGGAAAATCAAAGCTATTTAAATGTGCTCAATAAACATCCATATAATATTTTTGAACTTATTCCCGAGAAAAGCATCAAACAATATGTATTTATTGATGAGATTCAATACCTGGACGACCCAAGCAATTTTTTGAAACTACTTTACGATGAAAAAAGAAGCCAGATAAAAATAATTGCAAGCGGATCATCTTCGTTTTATATAGATAAAAAATTTCGCGACAGCTTAGCCGGTCGGAAATACCTTTTTGAAATATTTGCTCTGAATTTTGATGAATTTATCTTGTTTAAAAATGAAGAAAATATTCTAAAACAGAAAGGGCAAAAGATCAGCGCGTACTACCAAGACAAAATACGCGCCTTATGGCATGAATATATAGAATACGGCGCATACCCCAAAGTAGCGCTTTCGGAAAATCCGGAACTGCGGCTTATGAATCTGGAAGAAATCGGATCATCGTATATCAAGAAAGACATAAATGACGCAGGCATAAGGAATCAAGAAAAATATTTTGCATTGCTCAAAATCTTGGCGGAACAAACCGGATCATTGGTAAACTTGCAAGAACTTTCAGGAACACTGGGGCTCGCCCGCAAAACCATAGATGAATATTTATATGTTATCAGAAAATCTTATCAGACAGCATTTATCAAGCCTTTTTTTAAAAATTTTCGAAAAGAATTGGTAAAAATGCCAAAATGTTATTTTTATGATCTTGGCTTGCGCAATTATTTTTTGGGAAACTACGAAACATTGGAAAAACGAACAGACAAAGGCGAAGTGGCAGAAAACTTATTTTTTAAAGAGCTATTACGCTTGGCCGGCAATCCGGACAAAATAAAATTTTGGCGCACTCAAGACGGCAGGGAAGTGGATTTTGTTCTGGGGAAAAAAGCCTGGGAGATAAAATACAATTCAAAAAAAACCCGCTTAAAAAAATCCGAGACTTTTACGACAGAGTACCCGGATATCGAGCTTAGTATGGTTTCGTTTGACATGATACTGGAAATATTTTATGGATATAAAATGAATCGTAGTTGAAATAAAACCGCCTGAACCGCAGAGATTCTCGCTGATTAACACATACTGTATATAGTTTACAAATAACGCTATTTATAATAGTACATTCTTGCAAATAACTAGAAGTATTTTTATCATAATTTTATGAAAATTCCAGATAAATTAAAAAAATTTTCAGGCACCGCTTGGCCTTTTCTGGGATTAGCCGGTTTTTTGATTTGGGGCTGGTTTTATGTGAAGCCGCTTTTGCCCCGCGATTTTTTTAGTTTTGAGAATATGGGCGATAAAATAGCCGGCATTTTCCAAAAAGAAGAAGAATGGGAGCATCCGGATGCGAAATATAATTTTCATTATGCGCATAACGGCCTGAAGCCGAAAGGGGCGGAAGATCTTATTGATATCATAAACAATCCGGATATCGCTCCGGCCGGCAGCGAAGAATCCATGGGGGAGCGGAAAAATATTTCAGTGAATTCCGCCGATGAGCTGCAGGCAGCCGTCAAAGACGCCGCGCCCGGGGATATAATAGAGCTGCAGCCGGGAATATATAAGACAAATTTATTCATCGATAAGGATTTGACGATTCGGGGCAGGGGAACCAGCACGGTGATTATCGGCGGAGGCAAAGGCACGGCGGTTTACGCGCAGAACTGCAGATTCAATTTATCGCACTTAATGATTACAGATTCCAACTCCGCCATCAAGCTAAACAATAGCAGCGGCGAGATTCGAGCGCTAGTTATTCAAAACAATAAAAAGTCAGGAATAGAGCTTCGAAGCAGCCAATTTGCGGTCAAAGGTAATATTATTGCAAAAAACGGCAGCTACGGCGTATTTGCCGATCAGGATTCGGATGTAGAAATCGAAGGTAATTATATTGATGAAAATGGAGGATTTGAAGCGAGGATCGAGGGGAAGAAGGAGATTTATAGATGATTGATTTGCTTCGCTCATGAAATTAGAAATTTGAAATTAGGAAATTTAGTAATATGGATAATAATAAACAATATATTAAGTTGGGTAATTTGGAGGTGTATCAGATTTCAATTGAGTTGTCTGATTTGGTTTGGAATGTTTTTGAAAAACAGGATTGGTAAACTAAGAAAGTTATCGGTCATCAGTTTGTTCGTTCTATTGATTCAATCGGAGCGAATATTGCCGATAGCTATGGCCGTTTTTATCATCGAGATAAAATAAAATTTTACTATAATGCCCGCGGTTCACTATTGGAATCAAAACACTGGGCATTATTGCATAATCGGAGAGAGTTGATTGATAATAAAAAATACAACGAAATGATGAAAAAATTAAATGACCTACATAAAAAATTAAATTCATACATAGGTTCCTGCGCAAAATAAATATAATAATCAAAAAAACGAAATTTCTAATTTCGCTTGCAGAGCTTAATTTCAATAAATATATACCAACAATCAAACAAAGACTTGCCAATTTGCTTTGGCTCTCTATAACAATTTTTATCTTAAGCGTGATAGCCGGCGCGACTATCCATATTTTCGCGGCTTTTATCGAGCCGACAGCCGCGCCGAGAGCCTCGGATCAGTACTTCTACAGATATGCCTGGGTAGCCGGCGTCAACGCTTGTTCTTTCGTGTTTTCAATTCTTGTCACTGATAGCAACAGGTTTAGGGCAGTGTTTCACCCCTAGAGTTTCCCATTATTTAATTATTTTTATTATTTATTTTTGTTATTGGGCTATTATTGTTAGCATTATATCCACGGTATCCTTTACTCCGCTCAGTTCAGGATACTTATAATAATCAGGCAACTTGACAAAAATTAATCCGTATATTATTATTAATTTATGGATTGTATATCCACAAATTAATAATAATTTAAGGAAATATGTTAAAAAGGTATTTAAATTTAGCTAAATTACTAAAAGAACAAAAAGTTTTGGTTATTTATGGCCCGAGAAGAGTTGGCAAAACCACTGTTTTGGAAGATTTTTTGAAACAAACAAAATTAAAATATAAAAAAGATTCCGGTGATAACGTGAAAACTCGTCAGATTTTGGGATCGGATGATTTTGATAAAATCGCGGAATACGCCGCCGGATATGAACTTATTGCCATTGATGAAGCGCAGTTGATCCCAAATATCGGCATGGGTTTGAAAATTTTGGTTGACAATGTTCCCGGTCTGCGAATAATTGCTACCGGTTCCGCTTCTTTTGCACTATCTCAGCAAATTGGCGAGCCGTTAACGGGCAGAAAAATTACAAAAAATTTATATCCCCTTTCCCAAATTGAGTTAGCGGAAAAGTATAATAAATTTGAATTAAAAGAAAAATTGGAAGAATTTTTGATTTTTGGCTCATACCCGGAATGTATCATGGCAGAAAGCCCGGTGAAAAAAATTGAGATTTTGGAAGAAATTGCTAATTCCTATTTATTAAAAGATGTTTTGGCTTTGGAAAGAGTAAAATCATCCAATGTGCTCATTAAATTATTAAAATTATTAGCCCTGCAAGTCGGTTCCGAAGCGTCTTTGAATGAATTGGCAACGCAAACGCATTTAGACGTTAAGACCGTTGACCGCTATTTGGATATTTTAGAAAAAGGCTTTGTGATTAAAAGCTTGGTATCATTTAGCCGTAATCTGAGAAAGGAATTAAACCGTAAATATAAATATTATTTTTATGATAATGGTATTCGTAATGCTCTTATCTCTCAGTTTAATCCTTTATCTGATCGTAATGACGCCGGTGCTTTGTGGGAAAATTTTTTGGTGATGGAGCGTTTGAAAAAGCAAATGATTGCTCCGGTTTATTCCAACAATTATTTCTGGCGGACTTATGACCAAAAGGAAATAGATTGGATTGAAGAGCGGGACGGAAAACTTTTTGGTTTTGAGTTCAAATGGGGAAGCAAGAATAAAAAAGAACCAAAACTTTGGAAAGAAACTTATAAAGAAGCTGAATTTTCCGTGGTTAATCGGGAAAATTATTTGGATTTTATTATATGAAAATGTTTAACACAAGATCAAAATTAATAATCATCTTCGTCATGGTTTTCGCTTTGGCGCATTTTGTCGCGGCCGGCGATATCGGCAACTCCTACGGTTATGCCTGGATGGAGAAGCTGGGATGGATATCATTCAACGGCGGCGGAGCTGGCGTGGATTACGGAATAACAGTCGGAGAAGCGGCTCTCTCCGGCTACGCCTGGAGCGAGAAGACCGGATGGATCAATTTTGACGATTCCGGATCGTATTACGGCGTAACCAATGACGGAACCGGAAATTTGAGCGGTTATGCCTGGAGCGAAAAGCTCGGCTACATCAGCTTCGACGACTCTGGCGCGAATAATTATTATCAAGTAACGCTTATTGATTCCGGCATTGTGAAGGAATACAAACCGGGAACAATCACCTTGCGCACCGGAACCACCCTGCGGACAGGCACAACGCTGAGCCCCGGGCAGTCAGAAGTCGTAAGAAGTTATTTTTCAGGATATGCCTGGTCGGAGCTTGGCGGATATATCAATATGGACGATCCGGAGGCTTTATACAAACCGAGCACCGAATACTATTTCGTTTGCGGAACAAATAATATTTACGATATAGACGGCAACAGCTACCCGACCGTGCAGATCGGCGACCAGTGCTGGATGGCGCAGAATTTGATGGTGAGTCGGAATGCCGACGGTTCAGCCGTCAATGGAACTGGAGACACGGATACGACTCCACCAGTTGCGTATAGTGACGGAAATTGGGAAGCAGTCGAAGGCTATCTCTACAACTGGCAAGACGCCATGAACGGCTCCACTGCCCAAAGCGCCCAGGGCATCTGTCCGGACGGCTGGCATGTGCCGTCGCACGACGAATGGACGGATTTGGAGCGGTATATTTGCAATGCCGAGGGGAATGCGGATTGTGATACGGTTTTTCCAAAGGATACGACAACGACCGGTTATCTTGGGACGAATGAGGGGACGGAATTGAAGGCTGATGCTCCTGTTAATGGCATCGGGACGGATCCGAATGGAGATGATGGGTATGGGTTCGCAGGTCTTCTCTCCGGCAACCATAATTTCAATGGGTCGTTCAACAATCGTGGCACGTACGGCGACTTTTGGTCGTCATCTGAGAATGGTTCTGATGCTTGGTATCGCAGTCTGGATTCGTCTAATGCTGGTGTCGATCGCGTTAGTGCGGGCAAGGGCTACGGTTTATCGGTGCGATGCCTCAAGGATTGATTCGATTATTTAATAATTTTATTATTTTTTTTATGGCAAGATATGATCATCTTCCAGTATATAAAGTTAGTTATGAATTGTTGCTTTTGGTATTCCAGATAACCAAGTATTTTTCACGGGAATTTAAATATACGATTGGACAGGAGTTAAAAAAAGAAGCAATTGAAATGATGACGAATATTTATCGAGCAAAATAAGAGATATAATTATTAAAAACGTATTTATTCCAAAAGAGATAATTGAAAAATACGGATTTTGGGAAAAGCAGAAGGTTGTAATTCAAGATAAGGGGAGAGGGGGAATAGAGATTAAGGATTGGAAAAAATAAAAAAATAAATATTTTTCTAGCACCTTCGCAAGATCTAAGGACCTTCCGAAGGTGCTAGAAAAGTCGTGACATTAAAGTAATATGAAAAGACCAAAATTTCAAAATGGAAAATATTATCATATTTGTAATCGTGGAGTAGATAAACGGGAGGTTTTTATGTGTGATGAGGATTATCTTAGATTTTTAATTAGTTTAAGATATTTTAATGATGTGAATCCGACAGGAGGACTCTATAATTACCTGCAAAGCTTTAAACTCGAAACCTTCGCAAGGTCTAAGGACCTTCCGAAGGTACCGGATAATGAACCTTTGGTAGATATTTTGTGTTATTGTTTAAATATAAATCATTTTCATTTATTATTAAAACAAAAAAAAGAAGATGGAGTTTCAAATTTTATGCAAAAGCTTAGTAATAGTTATACACAGTATTTTAATAAGAAGCATAAACGTTCAGGAGTATTATTTCAGGGAAAATTTAGAGCTTTTGAAGTAAAAAGTGAAGGAAAATTGTGGGAAACTTCTTTTTATATTAACGGTAATGCAGAAATTCATAAAATTGATAAATGTGATAAATGGCCATGGTCAAGCTGCTCGGATTATTTAAATATACGAGAAGGGGATTTATGTAGTAAAAATGAAGTTTTAAAACATTTTAAAAATATTTCAGAATATAAAGAATTATTATTTGATTATATTCGAGAGAAAAAGGCCTGGAAAGAAGAAAGAAAAGAATTTGAAAAATAGTTTAAGGACCTTCCGAAGGTCCTTAATTAATATATTAATATAGGAAGCTTTTATGCTTCTTTTTCTTGTATTTAAATACTAAAATATGGTATAATAATATTATAATTCAGTATAAATAACTGGCTAATTTTTATATATTTTATAATTAATTTATTCCCCATGTTTAAAAAGTTTATATCATTTTTAAAGTATAACAACCTGACGGTTTTCATTGTTTTGGTTGTTTTTTTGCTTACTTCAGGAGTTTTTGCGCAGACTGAAGCTGGACAGGAGTTTATCGGCGCAAAAGAAATACGTACCGAAGGGGTAGATAATACTCTTCTCTTGGAAGCTGATTTGGAAAAAATGGATATGGATTATAAAATAGAAAAAATTGAAAGCGATGATAAATATTATTATGTTACCTACACTTATTTGGATTTAATCAAGAAAGATAATGCTTGGCAATACGGAATTCAGGAAAATGTGCGCAAGGTATCTCAAAAGGCAAAAGTTGATTTGGGAAAATATTTGGCTCAGGAATTGCGCGAAGAATACGAAAGACGCCTTTCTGATTTAAAGAAAGAACAGGAAAAAGAGCGTGCCGGCGGAGAAAGTATTAGAACAGAGGTGGAGGAATATACGGGAGTAATCGGACAGGCTCTGGATGTGGTCGGACGGGTATTTACCGGGTATAAAGCGGTAAAGGTAAGAAAAGTGCCCGCGCCCAACGTACCGCCGACGATATTGGCGCAGAGAGAAGTGAAAAACGGAGCAGAAGATATAGGCAGCGCGGATAATTTGACTGATGTATATGAAGATTATATTGCCAGCAAAGACCCTGATCATGATGATGTTTTCGGAATAATAGATAACTGCCCCAATGATTATAACCCGGCGCAGCTTGATGGTGACGATGACGGAATTGGGGATGTTTGTGATCACGAGCCTGAAAGTCAAAAGTCGAATGTCGAGAGTGAAGAAGGAACAGGTACCTCTACCTTAGATTTCCTTGAGGGGAGTACTCCGGAGGTAAATGATGAAGATCCAGATCAAACGTTAAATAGCAATGATGACGGTAACACCCCCCCCGCTAACGCGGACCCCTCTCAAGAGGGGAATGTAGAAGGGGGTGACGCGGATACTTCTCAAGTGGGGAGTGTAGATGATGGAACAAGTTCCGAAGATAGTGGTTTTGGCGCTGAAGAGACTGTAATAACAGAAGAACCGGATGTGGTAATCTTTGAGATAGAAAATCAATAATTATATTTTATAAAATCTCCCCTTGAGAGGAGTACCGCGGAGCGGGGAGGTGTGTAAGACGGTAGATGTCTAGATTAAGCGTTGAGTATCTTAGATCACGGTCGCACACCCCGTCTGCTTCGCAGACACCCCTCTCAAGAGGGGGTTTTAAAAAGATAATTGATTATTAAAATATGTTTAAACAAACCGTCAATTTAAAAGATAAAATGAACAGAGCGTCAAATAGTGATGCTCGTTTTCAACGCGCGGCAGAAGCGCCAAAAACTATTTTCAAAAAGAAAAAGCTTGCGCGTAAAGTTTTGCAAACTCCGGAGCTTGCGCGGAACAGGCCGCCCGCCGCCAAGGTTATGGAAGGCAAGCATGATATTGACGAACTTTTTGATGCTGATAGGGAAGAAAAAAATTCCAGCTTTGCCAATGCAAATATAAAAAGAGATCTGCATAAAATTGATCGTCCGGTTTTGCGGGAACAACAAGAAGGTGATAATATTTATAAAAAAATTTCACTTATTTTGTTTATTCTGCTTATCGGTCTTTTTGCTTATTTTTTATTTTTGACGGATAAAAATAAAAGGAATACAGCAGAAGAAATAATTGTCCCAGCTTGGTACGCGGTAAAGCTTGTTACCGGGGAGATTTATTACGGCGAGATCGGGGATACAGGCGCTGATCCGGTGGTGGTAGAGAAGGTTTATTATGATTATGACCAGTTAAACGGCAAGGATGTGTCGGGAGGAGAGGGAGAGACGGGTAATTTGCGCCTGGTAAAGCGCGGCAAAGAGACTCATGGTCCGGAAGGAACCATGAATATCGTCCGGTCGCAAGTTCTTTTTATGGAGCCGCTGAAGGAGGAGTCCAAGGTGCTGAAGGCGATTCTAAATTATGAAAAGTAAATTGAAAATTGATCATTGATCATTTTAAATTTTTTAAAAAAAGAAAAAATAAATTTATGTATAAAGTGAATAAATTAAGTAATGGAATAAATCTGATTACAGTTCCCATGCAAGGCACCAGCACCGCTACTGTTTTGGTGATGGTGGGTACCGGATCTAAATATGAAAATAAAGATAATAACGGCATATCTCATTTTTTGGAGCATATGTTCTTTAAAGGCACTAAAAAAAGGCCGGATACCATGGCGATATCCGGAGAACTGGACGGGATGGGAGTGGATTTCAATGCTTTTACCGGTAAAGAATATACCGGCTATTGGATTAAATCCAGCCGGGAAAAGTTATCAAAATCATTGGATATTTTGAGCGATATGCTTTGCAACTCCAAAATGTCCGCCGCGGAAATCAATAGGGAGAAAGGAGTGATCATTGAAGAGCTTAATATGTATCTGGATAATCCGATGATTTTTGTCGATGAGATATTCGAGCAGTGCTTATACGGCGATACTCCGGCCGGATGGGATACGATCGGCACTAGAAAAAATATTTCAGGATTCAAGCGCAAGGATTTTACGGATTACCTGAACGGCCAGTATGGCGCGAATAATATTACAATCGTGGTTGCCGGTGATATTCCTGGCGGGATAAGGATGAAAAAAATTGCCGGTGAATATTTCCAGAATCAGATTTTAAGAAGGCGCGGTAAAAATTTCAAGGAAAAAGAAAAGGTCGCAGAGAATCAAAAAAAACCGAGTTTTAAAATAGAATATAAGAAAACCGATCAGGCTCATCTGTCCCTGGGGGTGCGCACCATCGGTTATGCCCATCCGGATCGGGTAATACATAAAATCATCGCCTTGATACTGGGCGGATCAATGAGTTCCCGCCTATTTATTAATCTGCGCGAGCGGCAGGGGCTCGCTTATTATGTGCGTACAGACAGCGAAAATTATACGGACAGCGGATATATGGCAACCAAGGCCGGAGTGCCGGTAAACCAAGCAGAAAAAGCTATTCAGATAATTTTAAATGAGTATAAAAAGTTAAAGAATATTAAAGTAAGTAATATAGAATTAAAAAGAACTAAGGATATGATCCGCGGGAAGCTGGCAATACAGCTGGAATCATCAGATGCGCAGGCAGATTGGTATGCGAGGCAGGCGGTGCTCGGCGTTGCGCTTGAAAGAGTAAAAATAAAAGGATACAAGAGACCCTCTAAATTCAAAATTCCCTCCAATTCGGCGGGCAGGCAAAATTCAAAATTCAGCTTAGTTACCCCAGAGGAGTATTTGGAAAAAATTGATAAAGTGACAGATGAGGATATTCAAAGAGTGGCGCGGGAGATATTTGTGTCGGAGAGGCTGAATTTGGCAGTGATTGGACCGTTTAGGAATTTTCGATTTCCGATTTCCGATTTCCGATTTTAATAATAATTATAAATTTATGAATAAATTTGATTTATAGGATAGGATTAAAAAGTTTGCTTTATAGAATAATTAAATTAGTTGAAGCGTTGCCCAACACAATCGCTGGTAGAAATATTGGTAATCAAATATTTCGTTCAGGAACATCTGTAGCATCAAATTATAGAGCTAGTTGTAGGGCTAGAAGTAAAGTAGAATTTATAGCTAAGTTAGGGATTGTAGAAGAAGAAGCTGATGAAACAGTATTTTGGTTAGAAATAATTATTGAAAGTAAATTAATAAATATTAAATTATTAAATTATTAAAACCATTATTAAAAGAAGCTAATGAAATAACAGCAATTATAGTAAGTTCAAAAAAATCAGCAAAGAGAAATAAAACAAAATAATTCGACATTCGGAAATCGAAAATTTACATGTCCCCATGCTAAATAGAAAATTTTATAAAATTTTGATCATTTTTTGTCTGGTCTTCATGATCGGTCTTTTGGCGTATATTTATTTTTTTGATAATTCCATCCCCACTATTGCCGAGGAGCTGGATACCGGAGAAATTTCCAAGAGAAAGGCATTGGAGGATTTGACATCTATACCGGTGAGGGATTTGGTGGAGGAAGAAGATAGTTTTCGGGTTGTTGATGAAAAGGATAATATTGGAGTTGAAATAATATATAATTCTCACTCTTCAAATCTCTCCTATCAAGGGGAGTACCCCGAAGGGGGGAGGGGTGTAAACGGTGAAGGTCAGAATGAAACATTAAATAGCGCTGATGACGGTCACACACCCCGCCCTAACGGGCACCCCTCTCAAGAGGGGATTTCAGATGATGGTGATGTTTTTCAAATAGATTTTTATAAGGATTATTCAAAGGGAATTGAGGTGGATCTTGGAGAGGGTAGATCGTTTTTGATGAAGGATGTTAGTAGTGGTGACTTTAAAGTATCATCTTTGTCATCCGCCCCATTAAATTCTCCTCTTGAGAGGAGTACTGCGGAGCAGGGAGGTGTGTTAAACCGTGAAGATTCAAGTGATAAGTTAAATAGCAACGGTGACGGCAACACACCCCACCCTTCGGGCACCCCTCTCGAAAGGGGATTTGTGAAGTACGAGAGCAAGGATGAGCGGAAGAAGATTTATTATGGGTATCAGAAGGATAGCGCTACCGGAGAACGTAAGCTTAAGAAATGGATAATATATGAAGAACCTGAAGTTTCTTCTAGTCAAAAGTCAAAAGTTCATAAAGTCGAAAGTGTGGGATACGAATATGAAGAGTATGTTTTTGAAAACGCCAAACTTCATAAAAATGAAGATGGCGATGTGGAGGTCTTTTATTGGGGCGACAAAGAAAAGCAGAACGAGTTAACTATGGCGGAAGTGGACCAGAGCCTGTTGGCGAGAGCACAAAGAGTGCTTGCCCGCGATATGGGCGAAGACTTCATGAAAAACGGAGAGCCGGACTTAATCATCCCGAAACCATTTTACTATGACAAAGACAATAATCTTACATATTTAGATTGGCAAATATCCGAAGATGGGCATACTTTGATTTTGGAATTCAGAGTAGAGGAAAATAAATACCCGATAGCTCTTGATCCGACTCTGGAATTTACTGCGCCGGGTATTCCGGAGGCATCTGATGTTATAACTGGAGAGAAGACAAGCAATGCTTTTGGATCATCCTTGTCTGTTGGCGATTTAAATAATGACGGCAAGAATGATTTGGTTGTTGGTGCTGGGAGCCATAATTCTTATCGAGGCCGTGTTTATATTTTTTATCAAGACGGAGGATTGGGAGATAAAGCTAATATGGCAGATGTAATAATAGATGGGGAAAATTCAAGTGATAGGTTTGGGTCTCATTTGGCGATAGGAGATTTGAATGCGAATGGGAAAAACGATCTGATTGTTGACGCATATTATTATAATTCTAGTCAAGGCAGAGTTTATATATTTTATAACGATGGTGCATATCCTAATACGGCCGGGTTAGCGGATGAAATAATAACCGGAGAAGCTGGTATTGGTTATTTTGGAAACTCTCTTGTGATTGGTGATTTCAATTCAAATGGTAAAATAGACCTAGTAATTGGTGCTTATGGTTATAACTCTAGCCAAGGCAGAGCTTACATATTTTATAATGATGGTATATATACAAATTTAGCTGCTTCAGCTGATGAAATCATAACAGGGGAAGCTTCAAGTAATTTTGGAATAGAATTTACAGTAGGAGATTTAAATGTTGACGGAAAGGATGATTTGGTGATTGGAGCTTATGGATATGATGCTTCAGATGATGAAGGAAGAGTATACATATTTTATAATGATGGGACAGGGGTATACGTTGATACAGCTGCGACGGCAGATGAAATAATAACCGGAGAAAATTTAAGTTTTTTTGGCTATTCTTTAGCTACAGGTGATTTGGATGCAGATGGGGATACAGATTTAGTGGTTGGTGGTTACAAATATGGTATTTTTGATGGTCGAGTATATATATTTTATAATAATGGGACAGGAGTATACGTTGATACAGCTGCAACCGCTGATGAAATAATTACAGGAGAAGATTCTGCAGATCGTTTTGGATTTTTTTTAACCGTAGATGACCTTAATATGGACGGAAAAGATGACTTAATTGCCGGTGCTTATTTATATGACATTACAAGTAATGAGGGTCGAGTTTATGTTTATTATAATGATGGGTATTATACCGCCACTTCAACACTTGCTGATGTAATTATTACGGGTGAAGGAACAGATAGTTCTTTTGGTTTTTCTTTTTCTACCGGCGACTTAAACTCCGACGGTAAAACAGATTTAGTGGTCGGGGCTCAAGGCTACAACTCTAGTCAGGGCCGCGTCTATATTTTTTATTCCCAAAACGGGCAGGTTAATTTGAATAAGTCGATTGTGGGAGAGAGCACGAGTGATTATTTCGGCAATGCTATGACTAGCGGAGATTTTGATGCGGACGGGGATATTGATTTGGCAGTGGGTGCTTATGAATATAACACTGGTCAGGGTCGGGTTTATATTTTCTATAATGATTATGATTATGGCGATCATGCCTCCACAGCTGATGAAATAATTACAGGAGAAACATCAAATTCTTTTGGAAATTCTTTGGTAGCTGGAGATTTGAACGCAGATGGAAAAACAGATTTGGCTGTAGGTGCAAATTGGTCAACTCAGTGTAGTGTTTATATTTTTTATAACGACGGTAATTATACAAGCTTAGCGAGTACGGCAGATGAAATCATAACAGGAGAAGCTTCAAGTCAATTTGGTACATCAATGAGTGTGGGTGATTTGAATTCAGATGGAAAAGAAGATTTGGTAGTTGGAGCTGTTAATTACAGTTCATATAGAGGTAGGTCTTATATTTTTTATAATGACGGTTCATATGCTGCTTCTGCTGCTTCTGCCGATGAAATCATAACAGGCGAAGCTTCCAGTCAATTTGGTAATTCTCTAGATGTTGGTGATTTGAATTCAGATGGAAAAGAAGATTTGGTTGTTGGGGCTTTTATGTATAACAGTTTTCAGGGTCGAATCTATATTTTTTATAATGATGGTACGGGTATATATACATATGGTGCAACTACATCAAATGTAACTATCACAGGTTCTGGTGCAAATTTTGGAGAATCTTTGGTTATCGGAGATATGAATTCTGATGATAAAACTGATTTGGTCGTTGGAGCCACTTTTTACGGCTCAACAAATGGCCGAGCGTATATTTTTTATAATGACGGTTCATATGCCGCTTCTGCCGCTTCTGCCGATGAAATCATAACAGGCGAAGCTTCAAGCCAATTTGGTACATCAATGAGTGTGGGTGATTTAAATTCAGATGGTAAGACAGATTTGATTGTTGGCGCTAAATCGTTTAGTTCGTTTACAGGTAGAACTTATATTTTTTACAACGACGGCCAATATCCATTAAACGCCACATCGGCCGACATTATGATAACTGGAGAAAATAATGGTGATTATTTTGGCATTGCCATGATTGTTGACGATTTTACAAGTGATGGGAAGGATGATTTATTGGTGGGAGCGTATCAATATAATAATGATACCGGCAAGATATATTTCTACGAAACCCGTGATAATTATTCATGGGAACTGCAGCCTCAACTCACAAACGACTTCCGCATCTTAAACCACGGCGGTGCAGAGTTGAAGATTACGGGGGAGGGTGGTGGTGCTCATTTTGGATATGCTTCTGCTATTGGAGATCTAAATGCAGATGGCAAGAATGATTTAGTTATATCAGCTTATTCACTTTCTAAAGTATATATTTTTTATAATGATGGTTCTTATGCTAATGATGCTGCTTCTGCTGATAAAATAATTATAGGAGATGGCGATAATTTTGGGTATCATTTAGCAATAGGTGATTTAAACTCTGATGGTAATGATGATTTGGTGGTGGGAGATTATTATTATGATATGTCCGGTCAATGTAAAGTATATATATTTTATAATGATGGTGCTTATGTTAACGATGCTGCTTCTGCAGATAAAATAATAACCGGTGATTCTTGGAGTTTTTTTGGTTCATATATATTAATTAGTGATTTGGATGCAGATGGTGATAATGATTTGGCTGTAAATGCCTGGGGATATAGTTCAAGTCGGGGTAGAGTTTATATATTTTATAATGATGGATCATATCCAGCAACTGCTAATTCTGCTGATGAAATTATAACGGGTGAAAACGTGGGAAATAAATTTGGAAGAATCTTGGTAAGCGGAGATTTGGATGCTGATGGTGATGATGACTTAATAGCGGGAGCTTATGAATATGATCTTGGAGCAAGCACTAATGAAGGAAGAGTTTATATATTTTATAATGACGGGTCATACCCGACTGTTGCTACAGGCGCAGATGAAATTATTACCGGTGTAGCGGGGAGTGGTTTTGGCTATTCTTTATCTGTTGGAAATTATAACTTAACAGGAACTAGTACAGAAGATTTAGTGGTTGGTGCTCCAAGTTATGATTTGGATTTAGGAACTAATACCAACGAAGGAAGGATATATATTTTTTATAATGACGAAACAGGAGTTTATCCTTATGGAGCGACTTCTTCCGATATTACTATTACCGGAGAACAAGGCGGATTCTTTGGGGGTACCAGTTTTGTGAATGGTATAGTGAGTGGGGATATAAATAATGATAGTCGAACAGATATAATAATAAGTAGTATTGGTTATAACTCTAGTCAGGGTTGCGTATATATATTTTATAATGATAGTGTCTATCCTTGGGGAGCTACTAGCGCAGATATTATTTTGACAGGTGAAACAATCGGTTCATATTATGGCTCATCGCTTACTACTGGCGACTTTAACAACGACGGTAAAGACGATCTGGCGGTGGGTGCTTATGGTTATAATTCGAATCAAGGGCGGGTTTATTTGTATACTTTTAATGATACTGTGATCAGCGGGGAGGGTGCGAATAATAGTTTCGGGAATTCTTTAGCTAGCGGAGATTTTAATGGGGATGGGAAGGGGGATTTGGTTGTTGGGGCTTCTGGGTATAACTCTAGTCAAGGCAGAATTTATATTTTTTATAATGATAGTGTGATGACGAATTCGGCGGGGGCCGCTGATGTGGTTATTTCAGGAGAAGCCTCTAGTTTATTTGGACACTTATTGGAAACAGGTGATTTGAATGCAGATGGTAAAACGGATTTGGTTGTTGGGGCTTGGTTGTATAACTCAATTCAAGGCAGAGTTTATGTTTTTTATGGCGGTGAATCATATCCATCATCCGCTGCTTCTGCAGATGAGATAATTACGGGTGAATCTGCTTCCGAGCAGTTTGGGTATTCTATTGCCGTTGATGATTTAAATTCTGATGGTAAGGATGATTTAATAGTTGGCGCTTGGCAATATGGCGCGCTTGATAATGGTCGGGTTTATATTTTTTACAATGATGGATTATACCCTACTTCTGCCGCTTCTGCCGATGTAAAAATCACCGGAACAAGCTTCTTTGATTATTTTGGATTATTGTTGAAGACAGGAGACCTGAACGCAGATGGGAAAATAGATTTGCTTGTCGCTCGAACGGATTCAGCAAATATAATATATATATTCTACAACGATGGAACATACCCAGCCTCTTCTGCTTCTGCAGATCAAATAGTACTGGGGGAGCCCTCCGGAAGATTTGGCTCATCTGTAGTTATCGGAGATATTAATGCAAACGGAAAAGAAGATTTAGTTATTAGTAATAGTTATTATAATTCTAACTTAGGTAGAATATATATTTTTTATAACGATGGCACAGGAGAATATCCTTATGGCGCTACAAGCTCTGATGTTACTATAACAGGGTCATTTTTGAGCGAGCAGTTTGGTATTTCATTGCAAAAAGGTGATTTAAATTCAGACGGTAAAACAGATTTGATTGTTGGCGCCAGAGCTTATAATTCCAACCAAGGTCGAACATACGTTTTTTATAATGACGGTTCATATCCAGATTTATCAAGTGGAGCCGATATAAAATTAACCGGAGAAAATACCGGAGATTATTTTGGAGCTTCAATTTTAACTGAAGATATGAATTTAGATGGTATAAATGATTTGATCGTTGGCGCGTATGGGTATAATTCTAGTCAAGGGCGAGTTTATATTTATACGAATGAGACGAGGGCGGTGGATGGGTTTAAGAAGGGGGAGATAAGGGGGAATGCTAGTTTTAAGGGAGACGTAATTATACGGTAAGGATACAAATTAAAATTGTTTATAATTTATTATTTGAGATTTTTAGTTTGTTTGTTACTTGTATCTTTATATCTTGTTTCTTAATTGATATATATAAAAAGGAAAAAAATAAAAATGAATAACTATGCGTTTATTGATAGCCAGAATTTGAATTTGGGTATCCAAAGGATAGGATGGCATTTAGATTATAGAAGATTTAGAGTATATTTAAAATAAAAATACCATGTAAATATGGCATATATGTTTATTGGCTATGTTGAGGGAAATTCTAGAATATATCAATCATTACAAGAAGCAGGATTTATTGTGATTTTTATTGTTTAGTAGAACATTTAGTTGGTAAAAATAAATTATTTTCTTTGTTAGCTCCTGATAGTAAAAGGTTTTCATCGTTATTTAGAAAATTTATGAAGAATATTAGGTTTATGAATAATTTAAAGAAAAAATTGGAATATAAAAAAAAGAGGCATTAACCTTCGGACGAAACCTTAGGTGTAACCTCTTATCGTAATTATATTATAATTATAGCATAATTATATATATAATGTCTCAAGGGGTATAAAATCCAAAAGGCATCGGAGTAGGAACGTATCACTACTCGTAGCCTTTTATCGTGATTAGTTATATTATAACAAGAAATAAAAATGTTAAGGGGAAATAGAAAAAAGAAGAAAAAAGATTTACGATTTAGGATTTACGATTTAAGAAGGATGTTTTATATTAGTTTTTTTAAATTGTAAATCTTACATCTTAAATCCATAATTTGAAAATTATATATGAAAAAGAAATACAATGCACAACAAAAGGAAGCTATTGAACATGATGACGGGACGGCTTTGATCGTGGCCGGAGCGGGAACGGGCAAAACGACAGTGCTGATCGGGCGCTTGCAGCATTTAATTGAAAAAAAGCTGGCCGGTACGGATGAAATATTATTATTGACTTTTACGGAGAAGGCCGCCGGCGAGATGTATGATCGCGCCGTGGAAATACTTCCTTACGGTTATGTTGATCTGTGGATTAATACTTTTCATGGATTCTGCGAACGCCTTTTGCGCGAACATGCGCTGGATATCGGACTGGATCCTTCGTTTAAACTTGTCAATGATACTGAACAATGGATTTTGATAAAAAAGAATCTGGATAAGTTTAATTTGGATTATTACCGGCCCTTGGGCAATCCCAATAAATTCATATTTGAGTTGGTCAAGCATTTTTCACGCCTGAAGGATGAATACATTGAACCGAAGGAGTATTTACAATTTGTTGAAAATTTAATACAGGGTGGAGATCAAATGTTAAGTGGAAGACAAATTACTAGTCATAGGTCTATAAAGTTGAAAGTTGAAAGTAAGAATGTCATTCTGAATGAAGCAAAGCGTAATGAAGAATCTCGTGAAGTAAAAGTTAAAGATAATAGCACGGGATCCTTCTCCGCCCAGTTGGCGGATCAGGATGACATGAGCAGCCAAGAACTTTCTCGTTTAGAAGAATTGGCAAATGCTTATCATGCTTATAACAAATTATTACTTGATAATGGATATCTGGATTTTGGCGATCTGATCAATTATTGTATTAAGTTATTTCAAGAACGACCAAACATATTAAAATATTATCAGGAAAAGTTTAAATATATTATGGTGGATGAGTTTCAGGATACTAACTGGTCACAGTATGAGCTACTAAAGCAGCTAGTTAAAAGTCATCCGCCCGAGGCGGATCAATCAAAAAACAACAAAGAGTTGTTGATTGAAAAGTCCATAAAGTCAAAAGTAAACAAGAAAAAAATCGAAAATCGAAAATCGAAAATCGAAAATTCGAACTTGATGGTCGTTGGGGATGATGATCAGGCTATTTATAAATTTCGGGGGGCATCTCTTTCTAATATTATGCAATTCAAAGAAGATTATCCGGACGCCAAAGAGATTGTGCTTATGAAAAATTACCGTTCCGGGCAGAATATTCTGGATAAGGCTTATAATTTTATCAAGCATAATAATCCCAACAGGCTGGAAGTCAAATTAAATATCGATAAGCAGATAAAATCCCAGATTAAAGAAAAGGGTAGTGTAGAACATATGGTTTTTAGTCAAAAGAGCGAAGAATCTGTGTGGGTAGCAGAGCAGATTATGAATATGAGAGAAAATAATCCGGAATTAAAATGGTCGGATTTTGCCATATTGGTACGGGCCAATAACACGGCGCAGGAATTTGTGGATGAGTTAAAGAGAAAAAATATTCCATGCCTGTTTTATTCTATGCGCGGACTTTATTATAAGCCGATTATTATGGATGTACTGGCTTATTTCAAGCTTTTGGATAATTATCACGAATCCAGCGCCCTTTTCCGCGTATTGAATATGGAAGCATTCAAAGTGGGGCATGCGGATATTATAAATATTAATAAATTTGCCCGCAAAAAGGTGTGGTCGCTTTTTGAAGCCCTGCAGCATATCAATGCCATACCGGATGTGAGCGCGGAAGCCGTATCAAATATTAATAAATTATTGGATTTAATTCGCAAACATTCTCTTTCGGCGCAAAACCAGAAACCTTCGCAAGTCTTTGCTAAATTTGTGTGGGATGCCGAACTCAACAAAAAAGATTTTGACGCGGAACAGGAGTATTATAGCTATCTTAATCAATTTTATAAGAAAATCAAATCATTTGAAGAAAATGAGGCTGATGCGCGCGTAAAAGATTTTATGGAGTATATGGAAATGGAGCTGGAATCTGGCGAAACCGGCGCACTTCGTTTAGATTTTGAAGATGATGATGTGGTCAGGGTGATGACCGTGCACGGCTCCAAGGGGCTTGAATTTGATACTATATTCTTAGTCGATTTGGTAGATAAAAGATTTCCCACTGTTAATCGCAGTGAAAAAATATCCATTCCCGACGCGCTGGTGCGGGAAAAATTGCCGGAAGAAGGGGACGCGCATATTGAAGAAGAGCGCCGTTTGTTTTACGTAGCTTTGACCCGAGCCAAGAATAATTTATTTTTGACCAGCGCGCGGGATTACGGCGGAGCGCGGGATAAGAAGCCATCACCGTTTATTTCCGAAGCCCTTTTAAATTCTCCCCTTGAGGGGAGTACCCCGGAGGGGGGAGGGGTGTTACGGTCACCAAAAGAAAAAACGTTGAATAGGGATAGTGATGATAACACACTCCCCGCTACCGCGGACCCCTCTCGAAAGGGGAATCATAAAAATAAATACGAATTAATGCGTGATTTGGAATTGATTAATCAACCTGTTGTAAAAAAAGAGTGTACATATAAAATCCCGAAAAATTTTTCTTTTTCGCAAATTGAGGCTTTTTCCAATTGCCCCTTGCAATATAAATTTAATTTTATTTTAAAAATTCCGGTTTTAACAAAGGACGCTTTTATTTACGGCCGGGTAATGCATAATACTTTAAAAGATTTTTTAGCGCCCTTGGAGTCTACTGCCTCTATTCAACCCGATCTTTTTGCTTCTGTTGAAAATAAAAATGTCATTCTGAATGAAGCGAAGCGAAATGAAGAATCTCGCGAAAGTCGGAATGGCGACGGGATTCTTCGCTGCGCTCAGAATGACAATTATAAGAATAAGTTGGCCCAAAAGAATTTAAAAGAAGCATATGAGAAGCACTGGCAGAATGACGGATATGAATCAAAAGAAACCAGGGAGAAATACAAAAAGAAAGGGTGGCGGGAATTAAAAATGTTTTATGAATATTTGGAGAAAGAGGGATGGCCCGAGGTATTATTCTTAGAAAAAGTATTTTCGTTTAAATTGGGAGATTATTTTTTTCGAGGGGCGATCGATCGTGTAGACAGGCTTCCTGATGGCAGCGTAGAAGTAATGGATTATAAAACCGGCAATGCTAAAGAAAAATTAACATATCAACAAAAAAGGCAATTGATTTTATATAAAATAGTTTTAGAAGAGGCGTTTGGATTAAAAGTATCTAAGTTGTCGTTTTATTATTTGGAAAATGGTACAAAAGCCTCTTTTAAGTCTACTGTAAAACAAGAAGAGAAGTTAAAAGAGGAGATTAATGAGGTGATAGAAGAGATAAAGAAGTGTGAGTTTTTGCCAAAACCGTCGATGCTTTGCTCGTTCTGCGATTTTAATAGTATTTGCGAGTTTAGACAATAGTATTACGGCATGGATTCCGGATAAGTATTCCGCTATCTCTCCATACTTTCCAGGATGACAGAGGGAATAAATTTTTAAAATTAAAACATTAGAGTTTATTTAAAAATTAAAAATTTATAAAATTATATGAAATTAAAAACATTATTTAAAACTTTAATTTTACTTTGTTGTTTTGTATTTGTTTTATTTTTAGGATTTAATAAGCCTTGTGTTAATGTTTGGGCGCAAACTAGTCCGGACGCTATTGCGGTAAGAGTGGTGCCAAATCCTAATCATTACAGCGCTAAAAATTGGTACAAGAAGCAGGGATTCACTGGTTCTCCGCAATCTATTATTGTTGATGACTATGAAGGTGTGCGTGAAGGCCGGACAGTTTATGTAAATGCCGCCAATGTAGACGACAAAGGAACGGCAAATCCGGCAGATGATGAATTATTTACAAATATTTATTTAATTTCATATAATCAATCGGCAGAAAATGTGACTCGCGATATTTTCGGACAGATGCTGTCTCATTGGAAATTCAACACCAATTTAACCATCGTTAATACCTGCAATAAAAGTACTAACCTTTTTTGTTTAATAGATTCAGATTGTCCTAAAAGCGAGTATTGTTTAAGTCAGAAGGCAAAAGTGATTCGAGATACCAGAAGGCTGGCTGATTTAAATAGTATTAATGGGCTGGCGAAAAAATATTATGAAACAAGAAAAAGCTATCCCCGCCTTCAAGCCGGTACATATCTACCGGGAATATCTATTTCGGCGTGGCCCAGTTGGCAGAAAAACTTGGCGCAAGAATTGGGTGAGTTATTGCCGTTTGATCCGGTTAACAAACTAGGTCCTTGCGGAAGCATTAGTTTTAATGAAACCACCTGCTGGGATGAGCAAGCAAAGCGTTTTGCTGATCCAATCCCCTTTAATAATCAGTTTGATCTGCCTGCGGATAGTTATGTTTATGTATATAAAGGCGAGGTAGACGGCTCTGCTTATGATCTTTGTGCTGTAATGGAATCAGGATTGATTGGCGCTTCCGGAGGAGCATGTTCTTCATCGGTGCTTACCAACAACCCTCCGGAATTTATAGATTATTATCTGCCGGTAACATATATTAACACCCCGTTTGAAGGATTTATTAAAATTCATGATCAGGACGGAGATCCTTTGATATGGAGAACTATACCGGCTGCGCTTCCTATCTGGGGCGGATGGACAGGGCCTATTGCCATAGAGCCGACCGCGACCCTGAATCATCTCCGTGTCTTTAATGACCAAGGAAGTAGTGCAATAGGTCAATTTTCTTTTACCCTTGAAATTGATGACAGTCGAGGTGGGGTGGTTTCTAAAATTTTTACAATTACCATGATAGTAGCTCCGCCAAAATTAAGTTTTAGCAACTTAGTTTACGAAGCAAGCTCCACAAATCCTTTGTATTTTAATATTAGAGTAAGCGACAATCCTGCCAGTTTTCCGTTAACTTATACGCTTAATTCAGGGGTTATACCACTGGGACTTACAGATCCGCCTATTTTTGTACAAGCCGGAGCAAACTATTATAATTTTACAATATCCGGAATAATAGACACTTCTGTCGCAATCCCCGTAACAACAGATTATCAATATCAAGCTACATTTACTAATAATCCGGGCGGATTTGTTGATACCGGTTTTGTGATTACTGTTGTAAATGATGCTCCGATAATTAGTCCTATTAATAATGTTTCTTTGATTGTGGGATATAATGATTTAAATGTAAATCCTCTCTATATTAATGCTATAGATCCGCAAAATAATCATATTGATTATTTACTTATCAACCCCTTGCCGCAGGGACTTGTCGCCACTAAAATAAATGATCGCGTTTATAGAATTAATGGAGTGCCCAACGGTGCAACTCCGATAAATACAAATTATGATAATATTGTTAGGGCTACGGATGAGTATGGTGCAGAGTCCAGCGCGCCATTTTCTATTATGGTCAGAAATAGAAAACCAATCATGAATCCGGTTAATTGTGTGCCGCAGATTAGAACTGGTCAAGCTTTCTCATGTACAGTTAGCGCTACGGATCCGGACGGTCACGCAATTGTCAATTATAGTTTTGGCGCCGGTTCGTTTCCCCCGGGATTTTCTATAAATGCCGCCGGATTAATAACGGGTCCTTCATTTGCACCCGGAAATTATTCAGGGGAGATTGTGGCTACCGATCAATATGGAGCGGTAAGCGATGGCGCTTTATTCACAATTAGAGTAGTAAGTTTTTGTGGAGATAATATTACTCAAAGCCCTAATATGGAAGGCCGCGGAGGACCGCTGGATGACGGAAATGAAATATGTGATAATCCGCTGGATGTAGCGCCAAATCCGGCTTTGAGCAGTATAAATAGGCAATACGAATGTTTTAATAATTGCCCCCAAGTTGGAAACTGCCTGAATACTTGTATATTTACAGGCGGATATTGCGGCGACGGCAGCGTGCAAGCTGCTCACGGCGAACAATGCGAGGCGCCGGGCAATGGCAGCAGTGTGAATAATCAATGGGCGTGCGCTGCCTGCAGATGGGATGGTGGGTGGTGTGGAAATGCTGTTTGTGATATTTTGTATGAACAATATGATATTTGTCTAGCTGATTGTGGTTGGAATATTTCTTATTCTAATTTTCAGTATTGTACTAATGAGCCCGTTGCGCAGCCCGGCTGTTATGCTGGTTCTCCAAACCCAAGGCTGGAATGGAGTTTTTCGGGAGTGCAAAGCGAATTTTGTGATTGCGATAATACTCCTGCAAGTGATTGCCCGCTTGGATCTCCATGTCCGCCATCAACGCAGGTTGCATATTATATACAAGTTGATAACAATCCTAATTTTTCTTCACCGGAGATAGATAGTGGAATCATAGTAAGCGGTAACCATTTTCATAATGTGGTCGGAGCAGCATTAAATACAAACACCGCATATCACTGGAGAATTATGATTCGGGATAATTACGGAGTTTGGGGCCGTTGGGCTAAATGTACCGGACCGTTCACAACTTCTCCTGGATGTTGATTTGGCAACTTATTATCTTAAAAATCACAGTGAGTTGTTGCTTAATTTAAACTTGAAAAAAGCCCAGAAACATGTTAATCTTTTTAATATACTTAATACTAAATATTTAAAAATGACCCTGAAAAAATATTTAATTATTATGATTGTTATGACCCTCCTTTGTTGGTTTGGCTTTATTTATGTTATTTTTTCTATAAATCCTGATATTACTAATTGGATAGGTTTTTCTTTATTTTATGTATCTCTGTTTTTAGCGCTTGTGGGAACATCGGCACTTATTGGTTTTGTAGTTAGATTTATTAGCTTGAAGCAGGAGTTAGTTTTTTATTTGGTAAAAGAGGCGTTCCGGCAGTCATTTTTATTTTCATCATTAATCGTGATTAGCTTGCTTTTGTTATCCCGTGGTTTGTTTACCTGGATGAATTTGTTTTTTTTAATAGCTTCTTTATCTATTTTGGAGTATTTTTTATTGAGTTATGATAAATAAATATCATTTTAACATGATTTAATTATATGCAAAATAAAATTATTAAATTAAAAGAGGAATTCTTGGATAAATTGGAGAATATTGGATCAGAGGATGATCTTAAGAGTTTAGAAGTTGAATATTTAGGCAGAAAAGGAAAATTGACGCAAATTCTTAGAGGTTTATCCGGCCTTAGCCTTGAAGATAAGAAAAAAATTGGAAAATTGTCTAATGATGTAAAAAGAGAATTAGAAGATAAAAACAAGGAGGCAATGGAAAAAATCATGCAAAATTCATTAAATGATTTTGTAGATGTTACCTTGCCGGGCAAAAAAATTACAAAAGGGCATATTCATCCGATTACGCGTATTCAAAATGAACTTGAAGACTTGTTTATTGCTATGGGGTTTATGGTGTTGGACGGACCGGAATTAGAAAGTGATTTTTATTGCTTTGAAGCTTTAAATATTTTAAAAAATCATCCAGCAAGGGATATGCAGGATACTTTTTATATAGACCCTGCTTCTATTAAAAATTCAAAAGGTAGTTTTGATAAGAATGGAGAATATGACATGGTAATGCGTACTCATACTTCTCCGGTTCAGGTGAGGGCTATGCAAAAGTATGGGGCGCCACTCAGGGCTATAGTCCCGGGACGATGTTTTAGGAATGAAGCAACTGATGTAAGGCATGAACATACTCTGTATCAAATAGAAGGGCTAATGATTGACAGAGATATTAATTTTAGTCATTTAAAGGCAATGCTCGAGATAGTTGGAAAAAAGCTTTACGGAGAAGACACGCGCCTCCGTATGCGTCCAAAGTTTTATCCTTTTGTGGAGCCGGGTTCAAATGGGGAATATACTTGTTTTATTTGCAGGGGAAGGGGTTGTAAATTATGCAAGTATTCCGGCTGGTTGGAGATATTGGGATGCGGCATGATTCATCCCAATGTTCTTAGAAATGGCGGGATAGATCCTGAAAAATACTCCGGTTTTGCTTTTGGCTTCGGACTCAGCCGTTTAGCCCAACTTAAATACGGAATTGATGATACTAGACTTTTTATGAGTGGAGATATGCGGTTTTTGGAACAGTTTTAGAAAAATTTTATATGGAAAGTAGAAATAAAATAGTTAAATTTTGTGAAGACTATTTAAAGGTAAAAGATTTTACTGATTATTGTCATAACGGACTTCAAGTAGAGGGATCGGAAGAGATTAATAAAATTATTACCGGAGTAAGTTTTTCGCGGAAATTAATAGAAAAAGCGAATCCGCCAACCGGCGGAAAAAAAGCGCAAATGATAATCGTGCATCATGGTATTTTTGGTAATCAAATTCCTAGCCCTTTGCAACTTAAAGGGATTGTTAAAAATAGAATCAAGTTAATTTTAGAAAATGATATTAATTTATGCGGGTTTCATCTGCCTTTGGATGCGCATCCGATAATCGGGAATAATATTTTACTTTGTAAATTATTAGGAGTTAAAAAAGTAAAGCCTTTTGATGTTGGTTTTATAGGAGAACTTGACAGGCAGGTTGATTTTAAAAAATTTGTCGATTTGGTAAATAAAAAATTAGGTGTTCAGTCTTTTGTTTTGGAAAACGGAAAAAAACAAATCAAAAAAGCAGCTATTATTTCCGGAGGGTCATCGCCTGATTTTGAGAAAGCAGCTCGATTGGGGGCGGATGTCTATATTTGCGGAGATATAAGAGAAGAGGTTGTAAGAGGCACGGAAGAAGCAGGTATAAATCTAATAAACGCCGGCCATTATAATACTGAGAAGTTAGGTATTCAGAATTTGGGAAAATTAATCGCGAAAAAGTTTAAGGTGAAGGTGGAATTTGTGGATATACCATGTGAGGTATAATTAATTATCAATTAAAAATTACGAATTACGAAATTAAATCTCCCTTAAAAAGGGGAGTACCCCGAAGGGGGGAGGGATGTAAAAGACGTGAATATCAGAAAAAACGTTAAATATTTTAGGTCACGTGCAACATCCCCCGAGTTCAGGCTAACTTGCGCTTTGTGCAACCTGCCTAAACATTCCCCCTTTACTAAGAGGGAATTATTATTTTTTAATTTCATAATTCATACTAATAAGTAATTAAATAATTAAGAAATATGTACTTGTCTTTAAATTGGTTAAAAGATTTTGTAAAAATTGATAATAAAATTACACCCGAAGAAATTGGTGCTAAATTAAATTTGCACACCGTGGAGGTGGAGGGAATTATAAGAAGCGGCGATAAATTTAAGAATGTGGTAGTGGGGGAAATATTGGAAGTAAAGAAACATCCTAACGCCGACCGATTGCGACTTGCCACGGTAGATGCGGGTGGCAAGAAATTACATATTGTGTGCGGAGCGCCGAATATAGAGGCGGGTCAAAAGGTGCCAGTAGCCTTGGTGGGAGCAGTACTGCCTAGCGGTTTAGAAATTCAAGAAGCTAAAGTGCGCGGAGAGGTGTCCGAGGGAATGCTTTGCGCCGAAGATGAGCTGGGACTAGGACAGGATCATGCCGGAATTTTGATTTTGAGCAAAGATGCCAAAATAGGGCAGGATTTAGCAAAATATTTAAAACTGGATGATGTGGTTTTTGAGGTAGATAATAAATCGCTTTCTAATCGCCCCGACCTTTGGGGACATTATGGCATGGCGCGTGAATTGTCGGTACTTTTTGATATAGAATTGAAAGAAGTTTATGGATCCATGATTCCCCTTCTCCGCCAGCCGGCGGATATGGAGCCCCAGGATAACAAGAAGGGGAATAAATTAAAAGTAAGCGTGAAAGATAAAAGATTGTGTCCGCGCTATACAGCTATCAGTGTGTCAGGCATTGAAATAAAAGATTCTCCAAAATGGATACAAGACCGTTTATCCGCTGTCGGATCTCGTCCAATTAATAATATAGTAGATATTACAAATTATGTCATGTTGGAGCTTGGGCAACCTCTTCATGCTTTTGATGCCAGCTTGGTGGATAATATCATAGTCAGACAAACTAAAAAAGACGAACAGATTGAAACTCTGGATGGAAGAATGAGAGAACTGGAGCCCGGAATGCTGGTAATTGCTGATTCTGAAAAACCAATTGCGATTGCCGGGATAATGGGAGGAGCTAACAGTGAGATTAGCGAGAAAACAAGCGAAATAATTTTAGAAGCAGCTAACTTTGAGCCGGTGCAGATTAGAAAAACCGCCAATAAGTTATCGCTTCGAACTGATGCTTCTTCCCGTTTTGAAAAATCATTAGATCCTAAATTAACCGAGATTGCTTTAGCGCGGACGATAGAACTAATTCTGGAATCTTGTCCGAAAGCGCAGATTAACAATGAATTAATTGATATAAATAATTTTAAATTAAACCAAGGACCAATCAAGCTTGATATGGATTGGCTTAACAAAAAAATTGGAAAAGAAATTGACCCCAAAGAGGTGATTAGAATTTTGGAAAAGTTGGGTTTTTCAACAAGTCGAAAGTCTATAAAGTCGAAAGTCGAAAGTCATAATAATATTTTAGAAGTTAAGATTCCTACTTGGCGGGCGACTAAAGATGTGGCTATTAAAGAAGATTTACTGGAAGAGGTGGTGCGTATTTTGGGGTATAATAATATTGAATCAACTATGCCGTGCGTTGCTATGGAATTTCCCAGATTCAACCAAGAAAGGATATTGGAACGAAATATAAAAGAAATTTTAGCTCTTGGCGCAAAAATGACCGAAGTTTATAATTATTCCTTTGTGGATGAAAAACAATTAATAAAGCTGGGTTTTGATATTTCTTCTTGTGTACGCATTGCTAATCCGATTAATGAAAATCAGGCGCTACTTCGTAGTTCTTTGGTTTCTGGTTTGCTTGAAAATATACATAAAAATCAAGCCAGATTTAATAGCTTAAGTTTTTTTGAAATCGGAAGCATCTTTTTAAATTTAGAAGGAGATATCGCTAAGGAAACAAGCGGAAAAGAAAAATTGCCATATCAGGAAAAAAGATTGGGAATGATTTTTGCCGGAACAAAAACAGAAGAAGAGTTTTATTATGGAAAGGGATGTTTAGAATTTTTATTTTCAAAATTAAACCTCAATTTCTTTTTTGATTTGAGTGAAACTGCGCCGAATTGGGCAAATAATCAAATATATGCAAAAATTTATGTAGAAAAGCAAGAGATTGGCTATATTTGCGCCTTAAAGAATGAGACACAGAAAAAGATGGGTTTAAAAAAACAGTTAATCATATCTGAAATAAATTTTATAAAGTTGTTTCAGATAGTTAATACTAGGAGTGAAAAAAAATACAAACAAACAGAAAAATTTCCGCAAGTTTCAAGGGACTTAGCTTTTGTAATTAATAATAAGATTTTGTATAATAATATTATGGAGGAAATTTTAAATTCTCATGAATATGTGCGTGCTGTTGAGTTGTTTGATGTGTATAAAGAAGAAAATCTTGGTAAAAGCAACAAAAGCATGGCTTTCCACATTGCTTATCAAGCAGATAAGACTTTAGAAGCCAAGGAAATAGATAGCCTGCAGAAAGAACTAATTAAAAAATTAGAGAAGAAGTTTAATGCAAAAGTGAGAGATTTTTAAATATATAATGCGAATATCGCAAATTGTATGCGAATTCACAAATTACGAATTATAAGAATTAAATAAACATTATTTTCATAATTTAATAATATTATGTTTGAAACAAGTCGAGACATTTTGAATATTGTGATTGCGATATCTGTTGCAGGTGTTGCTTTTTTTGTTTGTTGGCTTCTTTTTTATTTTGTGATGACAACAAAACAAACCTTTACTATTATCAGGGAAATGAGGGATAGATTCCGAAAGGTGGATGAATTTGCTTCTAGTTTTAAGCAAAAATTAGATCATAGCTCCGCCTACCTACTCTTAATTGGCGAGGGAGTCAAGAAGTTGGTGGAAATTGCTAAGGATTACAAAGAAGGGAAGCCAAAGAAGAAAAGAAAAAATAATTAATTTTTCATAACTTGGAACTTATAACTCATAACTTTTTAATATTGAGTCGCTTTGCGGCAATATTTTAAAGTTAAGATAAGTTATAAGTTATGAGTTATAAGAAATAGATGAAAAATTTTTTATACATTTTAATTGTTTTAATTATTGGAACTTTTTTCTTTTCCGAATTCAGGAAAAGTATTGCGCCAACCATGTCAAAAATTGATACTCCCTATATAGTAATTAATGATATTACTATTCCGGTTGAGCTGGCCGTAGATCAGGAAAAACAGTGGCAAGGTCTTAGTAAAAGAGAATTTCTAAAAGAAACAGATGGGATGTTGTTTGTTTTTCCCAGAAAACAGATTAGATCTTTTTGGATGAAAGACATGAACTTTCCTTTGGATATTATTTGGATTAGCGATAATAAAATAATAAAAATCGATAAAGATCTGCAGCCGGAAGGGGAAAATCCTAAAAATAAATATCAAACCATTCAAAGAGTAGATAAGGTTTTGGAGGTGAACAGCGGCTTTACGGATAAATACAAAATCAAAGCGGGAGATGAGGTGAAGTTTTATTATTAGAGATGAATATTATATTGAAATAAAAAAATCAGTTCGCATGTGAACTGATTTTTTTTGTCGTATAGGAATTTCTATTTTTAATATTCTTTAGAGATATGCCACAGACCATCAAAGAGCGCCAGCATGGTATCGTGTACTTCTCTGGATTGGATAAGAATGGCGCTGGATTCTTTTAGTGAAGATATAATGGCTACTTTATCATCAAATATTATAATAATAGATTTAAATTTCCCATACATTATATTCGGCAATATTCTTGGCTGCCTTTGTTTTAAATCTTCAGGGGTTAATACTTTTTTGTCGGCTTTTGATTCCCAAAGAGATCTAGCACTGATTTTTTTTCTTTTTCTGGTATTCATAAAATATTCAGCATATTTTTTATCAAAATCAGAAAAGAAGTTTTTGGGAGGAGCAATAACATCCCAATGCCTTGATTTGCAGTAAAGGGCCTCTTCAATTACTAATTTTATTCCCTCTATACCGTCAAAATGAGCTACATTAAAATTAGCTTCTTCTTTTTGCTGATGTTGATTTAAGAGGGGGATGATTTCATCTAATTCTGTTTTTTGGTTTTCCAGAATTTCTATTTCTTTATTCAACAGTCTTTGGATATTTTCCGGCCTGGTCATCATAAATACTAATTTTGCGCCGGTGTCTTTCTTGGAAACCAATCCTTTTTTAGAGAGAGTATTGATGGCATGATAGATGGTCGTTCTCTTGATCTTGGTTTCTTTTTCCAGGCGGTTTACTCCGATAGAGGAATATTGCAGTCCGGTCAGATAAATGTTTGTTTCAGTATCGGTTAATCCGATATTTTTTAATATTAAATTTATTTTTTCCATATTTTTAAGTATATATTAAATTTATAATTTTGTCAATATTATATTGTAAATAAAAGTGTTTAATATTAGTTAAAAATTAAATTTGTCAGATAGTTATTATAAACACATATTATAATAAGTTTATATTCAGGGTATATTTAAAACGTAATATGTGATCTTTAAAAATTAAAAAACAGGGAGGAATAATTATGAAAAAATTAAGAGTTATCATCACTAGTGGAGGCACTATTTCCCGGATAGACGATGTGCGGCATATCGGTAATTTCAGCAACGGCACTACCGGGATGTTGATCGCGGAAGAGTTTTTACGTAATGGCTGTGAAGTTCATTATATACATAACAAACAAGCTAAAAGACCTTTTAGGGATGCTTTAAGACTAAATCCTGAAAAAATTTTTGCCAAAGAAATCGACAGAATAGAGAAATCATGGGAAGAATTTAATAAATGCAAAAATAATCTTTACGAATATTCTTTTGAGACTTTTGAGGAGTATTACGATTTAGTTAAGGATTTGACTATGCGTGTTGGGGCGGATGCGATTGTTTTAGCGGCTGCTGTTTCTGATTATGGAGCTAAAAGAGTATCGGGAAAGATTAGTTCAGATAATGATAAGCTAAATATTGAATTGCAGAAATACCCCAAAGTGATCTCTGAGATCAAGAAGTGGAACCCTAAAATTTTTCAAGTGGGTTTTAAGCTCTTATCTGATGTAAGCACTAAAGAATTAATTGATACAGCGTATTTGCACGGTATTAAGAATAGATCGAATTTGACCGTTGCTAATGTAGCTCAAGCCGGTAACTTTTCTAAGCGGATTAATATTTTAATCACACCGGAGAAAGGATTAAAATTTGTAGATCTGAATAAAGTGCATGTTGAGATTTTCAAGACAGTTGATCGTAGGTTATCTCAAAAGCATTTTAGAACTATAACAGAAACAGATATAAATTTTGTTGATAATTATTATGCCGAGATTCTGAAATTCAAAGAAATGATAAAAAGTTTTTGGTCATTATCTATGTTTGAGGAATATTATGAAGGAGCTTGCAAGCACTTCGGTGCCGTGGCTATGAGGATGTCTGATGGCGGATTTTTAACCACTGCCCGCGGCAGCAACAAAAAAGATATCGGTCATGAAGATATTGTTTATGTAAGATCAGTAGATTTTAATCATCGGGAGATTCAGGTATTATCCCTGGGCAAGAAAGCCTCTCTTAATGCGCCGGTTATGGCCAAAATTTTTGATAATCGCAGTGATGCTTCCCTGATTCTTCATTCCCATATTGATTTGAATTTGCAGAATACTACCGAAGATGATTATGAGCCGGGAACAGAAGAAGACATTGCAGAAATAGAAAAACACTTAAAAGATAAAAAAATCGTAAAATTGAAGAACCATGGCCTGATAGCGGTTGGTAGAGATATAAAGGAAATTATAAAAATAATCGGAGATAAACATGCTTATAACATTTTTCCAGAATATTATGATATCATTTATAAGCGTTTCCAAAAGTCGGATGATTTTCTTCGTTTAGTTTTTAAGCACTCAGAAAAAATTTATCCGATTTTGGATGTTTGCGCAGGAACCGGCGATGTATCCGAACACCTAGCTCGCGCCGGATATAATAATATTTACATGGTTGATAAAAGCACTTACATGATGCGAATAGCCAGGGAGAGGTTATATGCCTATAAAAAAATTTATGTATCCTGCTATGTGGATGAGGCGTCCGAATTTAATATTGATGATAAATTTCATGCTATTGTTATGCGGCAGGCTATTAATTATGCCATGAATTATGAAGGATTAATTAAAATATTAAAAAATGTTTATAGGCATTTAAGATCAGGCGGCAAATTTATATTTAATGCCCCGAGTTATATCGAAAGTCAAAGATTCAGTACAACCAGAGAGTATGATTATGAGGAACAGGGCTATGATGTCAGGATTTTTGAAAATAATTCCATGGCCGGAAGAATATTAACCCACACACAGAATTGTATTTTGATTTCAGAAAAAGGAATAAAAAAATATTATGATCTGAATAGGTTCGGCATGTTTACCAAAAATGAATTTGAAAAAGCAATTAAGGAAGCCGGATTTTCTTCGCATGAGTTTTTTGGTAAGGGTTTATTAGAATATAATCAAAAGTCTAATTCTATTTATGCAATATGTATAAAATAGGAGGAGGAAATGAAAGTATTAGAAGATAATAACTATATAAGAGTAACTTGTTCTAAATGTAAAAGTATTTTAGGGGTTTATGCTCGTGATATTTATTATGATGATGTGGGGCATTATGTTGGATGTTCAGTAATATGTGCATCTTGTGGAACTATTATTCGTATTGCTGATAAAGATATTCCTTCTGCCTGGCGATCGATTATATTTGATGATGGTTTTTGATTAATACTGTCACTTCGTTCCTCCTCGCAATGACTCGGGTTTTATTGCTAATTTAATTATGAATGATGTATAATTATTATGTTAGTCTAATCAAGAAAGGAGCATAAAATATGATCATAGATATTCATGCGCATACTTCTAACCACAAGATGTTGGGATTACATTCTCAAACCGCATCCATTGATGATTTGGAAATGTATGCTAAAAAATATAATATAGAGAAGATAGTTCTAATGGCTACTTATTTTCCTTTTAAAGGAACCGGTCTTTCTAATTATGAACTGTTAAAAAGGATTCAGGGGAAAGATTTATTCCTTATGTTCGGTAGTCTGGATATTAGCAGTGATTTTGAAAAAGGACTTAATGAGTTAGAAGAGTTAGCCAGAGATAAGAAAATATTCGGTATTAAGCTTTATCCCGGTTATCAGATATTTGATTGTGCTGATAAAAATATTTTTCCGATTTATGAATTAGCTCGTAAATATAATTTACCGGTAAAATTTCATACCGGAGAACTTCATCATTGTTGTCCTGGAGAAAATCGAAAAAAAGGAGAATTTCGTTGCGGGAGTTATTGTCGTATAGATAAATATGGTGATCTTTCAATGCCGAAGAATATTTTCCCTGTTGCTAAAAAGTTTAGTGATGTTACATTTATTTTGAGTCATTTGGGTAATCCTTATTTTGACCAATTGCAGGAAGTAATGAGAGAATGTCTTAATGTCTATACAGATATTTCCGGACAGTTTGTATCAGCTACTGATGAAGATACACCGGGTTATCGGGAGGTTATCAAAAAAGAGATCGAAAAATTTTTAAATTTATCTCATGGAATAGATCGTATAATGTTCGGTACTGATTTCCCGATTCAGTCTTATAAAGATTCTTTGGAAATTATTGATAGTTTGAATTTAAGTGATTTGGATAAAGATAAAATATTATATCAAAATGCCAAGAAATTATTAAAATTATAAGAGGTGGGATATGAATATTTTATTCGGAGTAACTGGTAGTGTGGCTGCAGGTTTAGTGCCTAAGATGGTTGCGGAATTATTGAAAAATAAGCATGATATAGTAATAGTGCCAACTAAAAATTCTTTGTATTTTTGGGATAAAGAATCTGTAAATATACAGATATATGAAGAAGAACATGAATGGCCAGGAAAAAAATATGAAAAAGGCTCTGATGTGTTGCATATTAATTTGCGTGATTGGGCCGATGTGTTATTATTGGCCCCATTAACGGCAAATACTTTAGCTAAAATTGCCAACGGTTTGGCTGATAATTTATTAACCAGCATTATCCGTGCCTGGGATGTAAAAAATGAGATTATTATCGCGCCGGCCATGAATACCAAAATGTGGGAGCATCCGGCAACTAAAGAACATTTGGACAGATTGAACAGATGGTATAAACTGAATATTATTCATCCTGTTTCCAAAAAACTTGCCTGTGGTGAAACCGGAGTGGGCGCCATGGCTCCGATATCAGAAATAGTCAAGGAGATTAATAAATTAAAATAAAATAAAAAATGAACATACATAAGTATGTTCATTTTTAATTGTATAGAAATTTCTAATAAAATTTATTTTTCATTTTTATGCCCGCATTCTTTATTGGAGCATTTGGAGCCGTTTTTTGTTTCTATCATTAGTGATTTGCATTCCGGGCATTTTTCTCCGGTTGGTTTGGAGTAAAAAGCGTTTTTGCAGTCAGGATAAGCATCACAAGCATAAAATGTGCCGCGTTTGCTTCTTTTTTGCACTATTTCTCCCTTGCCGCATTTAGGACACTTTATTCCGGTTGAGTTATTATTCTCTTCAATACTTTTAATGTTCTTGCATTTGGGATAGGCGGTGCAAGCCAGAAACGGGCCGAATTTTCCGTTCTTTACAATCATTTTTTCCCCGCATTTGTCACAGGTTTCGGTGCCGTATTTTTGTCTTAAATTTTCTAATTCTTCATTTTTTTCCCTGTCTACTTCGCCGTTGGCGTTAAGATTTTTAACATTTTTACATTCAGGATAATTAGAACAGGCTAAAAATTTGCCGTAGCGTCCGATTTTTATAATCATGGGATATTTGCACTTTTCGCAAATTTCCTTTGTTTTTTCTTCAGGCATAATATCTTTTTTATTAACTTCTTTATCTTTTTTTATAAGATTTTTATGGAAAGGTTCATAAAAACTTTTGATAACTTCCTGCCATTTGTGTTTTCCCTCAGCAATACTATCCAGTCTTTCCTCCATGTCGGCGGTAAATTGGTAATTCACAATATCTTGAAAATGATTTTTTAAAAGGTTGGTTACGGTGAAAGCAATTTCGGTCGGCATGAGCTTTTTTTGCTCGTCTCGAACCACATAGTTTCGAGCTTCAATGGTTGCAATGGTCGGCGCATAAGTAGAAGGGCGCCCAATTCCGTATTGTTCTAAAACTTTTACTAATCCGGCATCTGAATATCTTCCGGGTGGTTTTGTGAAATGCTGGTCTTTGGTTATTTCATGTAATTCTAGCACCTCATCTTTTTTAACTATCGGCAGTTCCACTTCTTTTGATTTTTCCGGGTAGATTTTCAAGTATCCGTCAAATTTTAATATTTGTCCGTTAGCGCGGAAAGAGAAGTCGGTGTTCCGAGCTTCTATATCAATAATCGTATTATCCAGATTAGCTTCGGGCATTTGACTGGCAAGAGACCTTTGCCAAATAAGAGTATAAAGCCTTAATTGATTTTTGTCGAGTTTTTTTATGGTATCCGGATTTTGGGCGACATCTGTGGGTCTAATTGCTTCATGCGCCTCCTGTGCTCCCTTGGATTTAGTTTTAAAGATACGCGGTTTAATTAAAGCATATTCCTCTCCCAGAGAGTTGTGCAGGTATTTTTTTGCGTCTGTTAAAAATTTATCAGAAAGAGATACGGAGTCGGTGCGCATGTAGGTGATATGCCCCTTTTCGTATAATTTTTGCGCCACTATCATGGTCTGCTTGGCCGAGAAACCCAGCCAGCGATTAGCGGTTTGCTGTAGCGTGGAAGTTGTAAAGGGCCGGGGAGGGTTTTTTTTGGTTTGTTTAATGTTAACATCGCTTATGACATATTCGGCTTTTTCAAGTTTGGCCGTAATTTTTTCAGCTGATTCCCGGTCTTTGATGGCAAATTTATCCAATGTCTCTCCCTTGATTTTATTTAGCCGAGCTTTGATTGTTTTAGTAGCTGCTTTTTCGCTGACTCCCGCTTCGTCAAGCTTGCTTAGGGATGCTTCAATAGACCAGTATTCTTCCGGCTTAAAAGCCCTGATTTCTTCTTCTCTTTCAATTACAAGCCTTAGAGCTACACTTTGTACGCGTCCGGCTGATAGGCCGAAAGTAACCTTTTTCCATAAGAAAGGTGATAATTCAAAACCAACAAGCCTGTCGAGTACGCGTCTGGCTTGTTGAGCATTTACCATCTCCATGTCTACTTTTCGTGGATTTTCAAGTGCTTCCAGAATGGCATTTTTGGTAATTTCATGAAAAACAATTCTTTTTGTTTTGCTCGGGTCAATTTTTAGAGCCTCAGTCAGATGCCAGGCAATAGCTTCTCCTTCACGGTCTTCGTCGGGAGCAAGTATGATTTCGTCAGCCTTTTTAACTAAAGCGCGAAGTTTTGCCACATTTTTTTCACATTTTTCAGGAATTATATATTTAGGTTTGAAATTGTTTTCAATATCAATTCCTTTATTTTTCTTTTCCAAATCCCTTATATGACCAAAAGAGGATTCTATTTGGTATCCGGAACCAAGAAATTTTGTAATAGTTTTTGCCTTAGTGGGGGACTCAACGATAATTAATTTCATATAAGATAAATTTTTAATTCTTAAAGCATTGTTTTTATTTATAGCTGATTTATAAAAAAAATGCAAATTTTGCAATTTTTAACTAATTTTAATATATTTCATTCCCCCTATATTTTTTATCATCCCCTTCATTTCCATAATTGTAAGGCAGGAGCTTATGGTTTGTGGCTTTTCTTTTAATTTACGGATTATTTCATCAATATGTACCGGTTCGTGTGATAAATTTTCCATGATTTTTTTCTCTTCCTTTGTTTCCGGTAATATTTTTTTACTTTCGTTTTGCATATTAATTTGTTCCAAGTTTAAACTTTCCAGTATTTCTTCGGTGCTGGTAGTTATTTTTGCTCCTTGCTTAATTAAATTATTTGGTCCCGCAGAGGCACTGGAAAAAATATTTCCCGGAATAGCAAAAACATCGCGGTTTTGTTCAAGGGCAAAGTCGGCAGTAATTAAAGCGCCGGATTTAGCGCCGGCTTCTATCACCAGCGTCCCCAAAGAAAGCCCGGAAATTATTCGGTTTCTTTGGGGGAAGTTATATTTCAGGGGGAGCGTATCCAGGGGAAATTCAGAAATCAACAAGCCTCCGTTTGCCGTTATTTTTTCGGCTAAATATTTGTTTTGAGAAGGGTAGATGCTGCCGGCATTAATCCCTGTGCCAAGCACCGCAATAGTTCGACCATTGTTATTCAGGCATGCGAGGTGCGCGCAAGTATCCACGCCCAGAGCTAAGCCGCTAACAATGGTTAGATCATTTTGGACAAGCTCTCTGGTTATTTTTTCGGTAACGAGTTTGCCGTATGCGGTGATTTTCCTTGTTCCCACAATAGCAATACAATTAGTATGGCAAATATTGAAATCACCTTTATAATATAAAACTTCAGGATGAATAATTGTTTCTTTCAAAAGAGCGGGAAAATTTTTATCATCACTGGAAATAAAATCAATATTTTCTTTTTGTAGAATTTCTAGAATCTTATCCGGATTGATTTCATTTCTTTTTAATACAAATTCTTTTGCTATTTTTTCGGGAATACCGATTGATTCTAATTTCTGCTCCGAGGCATAAAAAGCATCCTTTATATCTTTAAATGATGCTTTAATTTTTCTTATGCTCCTTGGTCCAAATTTGGAAAAATGAGAAATAGCTATTAAATATTTATGTTTTTTTAAATTGTTTTGGCTTGTTGACATTTTTTTTGCGTTATGTTAAGGTGGGTTAACATTAGCTTGCAAATTTCTGCTTGTTTAAGGGCGTTTACTTGTGGGTACCTCCTCCTCCTTGGTATTTACCAGCAAATTGTCCCTTTCGAGCAAGCAGAAATCTGCAAGCTAAAAGCATTTAAATTTATAATAACAAAAATATTTACATTTATCAAAGTGTTTAATATCTAAACATTTGCCTAGAAGTTGTCAGCGTAAAATCTCCCCTCCTTTGATTTTGCGCTTCAAGGTATATCCTTAACTTTTAGGCAGATGTGTGGAATATTAAAAGTATTAAAAAATCGAGTAATTGTTTACTCGATTTTTATTTGTTATTTTACAAGTTTTCCGTCTTCAAAACTGAATATGAAATTTTGTTTTTTTTTAAAACTTCTAAAAAAAATAATCTCTTCCGAAGTTAAGCCTAGATATTCCAATAATTCTTCTTGAAATTTAAACATTTTTCTGAGACAAGCTTCGCAGTGTCTTATTTTTTCCTTATGTATGGGGGTTTGGCAATTTTCACATCGGCCTTCTTTGAATTTTCGGAAAGGTAATTTTTGATTTATATCTTTTGAAAAACTATTTTTTAGAAATAATTTCCATGTTAAAAATGAATTTTTAATCCAATCGTATTCATTTTTTGTTTTTACTTTTGCAGATTCGGATATTAGCAAATCTATAAATTCAGTTATTCTTTGTTTTATTTCTTTGTATTCTTCATTTTGAGAAACATTTCCATGAATATGTATTTTTTCTGCTATTAAATCTGCATTTTGATTTTTTAAATCTCTGATTGCCATTATTCTCTCCTTTTTTGTTAACGAACTTTTAGATTATTAGAATATATCAACAAATAAACAAGAAGTCAATTTAGTATTGTGTTATTTTCCAATATTTCATTTATCATTTTTTTTATTATTACCATTTCTTCTTTGGAGAATTTTTGCAGGACATATTTTTCTGTCGGCATTTGATTGGGCTTGTTGCCTTTAATTCCAATTCTTAAACGGACAAAATTTTTAGTTTTGAGGTGGTTAATTATGGATCTTACGCCATTATGTCCCGCCGCGCCCCTGTCGATTGCTTTCTTATATTTTCCAAAATTTATATCCAGATCGTCGTGTAGTATTATTAGGGTATCAGAAAGATTGCTATTTTTTTGTTTAAGGATTCCCAGTTTTTTTGGAAGTAAGTTGTAATAAGATAATGCGGCTTGCACTGATTGTCCTGAGTTGTTCATAAAAGTTTGCGGTTTTACAAGAAGACCATCCGATGTTTCGCAAATTTCAGCTTCAAACTTCTTATTTTCTTGCCATTGCGCATGGTGTTTTTCAGCTAAAGCATCAATAAGCATAAATCCGGCGTTATGTCTGGTATTTTTATATTGTTCTCCTGGATTTCCCAGGCCAACTATTATTTTCATGGCTTATGATGATTAATTTTGATCTTTGATTTTTGTATTTTCATTTATTATTTCATGTTTTCCGTGTATTCTTTTATTTTTATCAACATAAATAGTCAGGGGGGTGCCGTGAAAACCGAATTTTTCCCTAAGTCTGTTTTTTATAAATTGTAGATACGAGAAATGAATAGTATCTTTGGCGCCGATTCGAATTGAAAATTTTGGTGGATTAACAGTTTCTTGTTTAAGTTCAAAAATATGAGGATGTTTTGTTCCTCTGGCTTTGACTGGTCTGTGTTTTTTGATAATTTTTGCTAAAAATTTATTTAAAGGATTTGCATCAATTTTTACTATTCTTTGTTCGTATATTTCTAATATCAAATCAAGTGTTTTTTGTACTTTATTTCCGGTTTTGGCTGATAAAAATTGGATGGGCGCCCAAGCGGCAAAGGGCAATGCATAATATATGTTTTCTGTATATTTTTTAGTATTCTTTTCCTTTATCAAGTCCCATTTATTGCCTATAATAATAAGACTAATATTCCTGTTTACTATTTCTTCCACCAACTTGGAGTCTTGATGGGTTAAACCCTCATTTATATCCAAAACCAAAAGAGCGATATTGGAGCGATTCAGTATCCATAAAGTTTTTTCAATGCTTTGTTTTTCCAGAGCCTTTTTAAATTTTATTTTTTTTGCTCCTCTTTGGCCCTGCTTGCTGATACCAGCAGTGTCTATTAGATTTATTTTTTTGTTTTTATAGATAATTTCTGTATCTTGCGGTTCGCGAGTAGTGTGCGGGGTCGCACTGACAATAACCCGCTCTTCTCCCAATATAGCATTTATCAGGCTGGATTTTCCCACATTGGGTTTTCCCAGAATACAAACATTTATACAATCTTCTTTTTCTATTGAAGTTTCTTTTAATTCATTTTTTTTGACAGGCTTTGAGTCGCGAAGTAAAACAGATGAGGTTTTTTTTGTTTTTACCCAAGGGGCGCTTTGTAATTTTTTTATCACAATATCCAGCATGTCTCCAGTTCCGGATCCGGTGGTAGCAGATACATTAACAGGTTCTCCCAGTCCAAGCTTGTTAAATTCAGCTGTTTCTTTCTGCAGGCTGGGACTATCTGTTTTGTTAGCGATTAATATTACCTTTGTTTTATTTTTGGGGATTATTTTTTTTAAAATCAAAGCCATTTCTTTGTCGGGCGGGAGCAGTCCTGTCCTGGTATCCACAAGAAACAATATTAAATCAGCGCGCATTAAAAATTCACGAGCTTGATTTTGTACTTTAGTGTCTATATCGTCTGTTAGTACCTTTTTTTTGGATAAATTTTTAATATTCATGATTCCGCCGGTATCCACTAATTTAAATTTTTTTCCATTCCATTCCACTGTTCCAATATTACTATCTCTGGTTGTACCTGCAATATCGGATATAATTGCTTTATTCTGCTCTATTAAACAATTAAAAAGTGTTGACTTGCCAACATTGGTGCGACCAAAGAGAACTACAAGAGGAAGATTGTTTTTGGTTTGCATATATTATGATTAATTAATTTTGAATTTCAAATCAACTTAGAATGAATTAATTTTTAATTATTGAAACCAAGAAAAATGTAATAAATAAAGGAATAATTAAATAGGTTTATCATTAAAACATTAGATATTAAATCATTCAATCAAAGTTTTTAATAATTACAATAGAGTTATTATAAATTATTCTGCCAGATTAGCCGGATTGGGAGTTCCTGATTTTGTGGAGTCGGCATTTTGTCCGATAATAATAACAAAATCTGGTTGGACAGGTTTCTTTTCTCCCTGTATATCTTTTTTAATGTCTTCTACCAACCAGTCTGGAAGCCCAAAAGAAACATTAGCATCTATTCTGCTTTTTAATACAGAAAGAGATTTGGCTTTGTCTCCATATGTTAGATCATAAATAACGGTTTTTTGAAAATCTTTTCGACTACTATTTCCTACTCGAACAATGGTAAATCCGTATTTTTCTAAATCTAGTGCCGCCTTAGAAGCAAGACCATTAATCCATGTTCCGTTCCTGATTTCAATACTAGCCCTTTCACTAAATACATTGTTTTTGTCTTGTGTTGGTGCATCGGAAAATATATTGTTAACAAAATATTCTATTTCAGAAAAATCTCCGCTCTTTGGCACCAAAATATATGCCCCGTCGGAAGAATATGTTTCTACCAATAAACCGTTTGGACTATTATCTAATACTTTGTTGATAATATCTTTTTGTTCGATATCTTTTACTATTTCCCAGAGTTTTACCATTTCCCATATTTTTAGATTGGTGCTGATGTGTTCATTGAGTTGATTAATGATGCCGGTTATCATTTTTGGTTTAAAAATTGTTTTTAACGAAAGAACATTTTCTTTTACGGCTTCAATTACTTTTTGTTGTCTTTTGGCCCGGGCAAAATCAGATCCTTCTGCGCCCAAAGAGTGTCTGGAACGAACATATTTTAAAGCTAATTCGCCGTCCATTTTCTGCCACCCGCTTTCTATGTAGAGATGTTCAAATCTTGATGCATAGTTTTCCGCCTGTTCCATCCCTCTAACCGGATATTGTTGGTCATTGATAACATTTTCCACATTAACAGAAATACCGCCTAATTCATCTACAATATTTATAAAACCCTCAAAGTCAACACGAACATAATAATCAATCGGTATATTTAAAATATCGCTAACCGTCTGACTAATGGCAAGTCCGCCACTATCTTCTTTATCTATTTCAGCAAAAGCGTTAACAGAGTTTATTTTTTTCCATCCCATATTTTCAATAGGAATAGCCATGTCGCGGGGAATGGAAACGAGAGAAACTTTTTTAGTGGATGGTTCAATGCTGGCAAGAATTAAGGTATCGGTTAAATATCCGCCTTCATGTTGCCTTCCGCCCATTCCCAGAAGTAGAATATTTATACGATTATCAATCTCTCCTTTTAATTGGCGGTCCGCACTTTCTGCTAAATGTTTTATTTGTCTGATTATGGGGAGTTGAGAGAACCAAGAGGCGGAGCTTTGCTGCGAAACCATTACCTGACTGGAAAAAACCGCTAAACTGGTAATAATAAATATAATAAAAAAGCTAAAGATTTTTATTATTTTTTTTCTCTTTTTATATTTAATATTATTTGTTGTTTCGGTGATTTTTGCTTGGGCCTCTATGTATTTTTCTTTGATATTAATATCCATAACTTAAAAATACTACCATATGTGGTAGAATGATATAACTTGAGAAATTTCAAGTTGTTTTTTGAAATTATTCTATTTTGATTATAACTACATTTTAATGTTTTGGCAATAGAGGAATTATGCAAACATTTTAGCATTTTAATATGTTAATATGATAAATTTTATATTATTTTTAATGCCAATATGCTAATATTTTAAAATGTTTGTATGTTAAAATGTTTTTGTTGATTTTTTTTTGATTTAATGTTATAGTGGATATATTATAAAGCTAAATTTAAACAATAAGGTATTTTATTCGCCTTATTATTTTTTGCAATCTCATGTTGAAAAATTTTTTTATTTTTGTATTTGAATTATTGAAAATCGTAGTTATATCATTGGTTATTATTGTGCCAATAAGATATTTTTTAATACAACCATTTTATGTAAAAGGAGCTTCAATGGAACCGAGTTTTTACGATCATGAATATTTGATTATTGATGAGATTTCTTATAGGTTTAATGAACCAGAAAGAGGGGATATAATTGTTTTTAGATATCCGCGAAATCCGCAAGAATATTTTATAAAAAGATTGATTGGTTTTCCCGGGGAGGATATACAAATCAAAGATGGAGAAGTAATAATATTTAACAAGGAAAATAAAGAGGGAATGATTTTGGATGAACCTTATTTGCCGGATGATGTAAAAACCTACGGAATGAGCAGTGACAAGGTAAAATTGGGCGAGAATGAATTCTTTGTTTTGGGGGACAATAGAAATTCCTCTAAAGATTCACGAAGCTTTGGTCCCGTAAACAGAAGTTATTTAATTGGCAAAGTTCTTTTTCGCGGATTTCCATTTGATCGAATACAGATATTTGAAGCACCTAAGTATAGTTTTTAGTTTAATTTTAAATTTTAATAATATGCCAAGAACAGCAAAAAAAAATCAAAAAGCTAAACCGGTTAAAAATGTTATAAACAAGGCGGTAAAGAAGAGAAAAGACAAATTTTCTCGTTTAAGGGGAATGAAGGATGTATTATTTGATGAACAAAAATATTGGGATTTGGTCGTGAGAAAGGCAAATGATTTGTCTTGTTTTTATGGTTTTAAGAAAATACAAACTCCGATTTTAGAAAAACTTGAATTATATGAAAGGTCTACTGGAAAAGTAACAGATATTGTTTCCAAGGAAATGTATTCTTTTATTGATAAGAGCGGGGAAAAAATTGCCCTTAGGCCGGAAGCCACACCCGGTTTGGTTAGGTCTTATATTGAGCATGGGATGTTTAGCTTGCCACAGCCGGTTAAAATGTTCTGGATGGGACCTCTTTTTAGACATGAAAAACCACAATCCGGTCGCTATAGGCAACACACCCAATTTGATTTAGAAATATTTGGTGAAGCAAGTCCAATTGCTGATGCACAGTTAATTTTAATTGCTTATAATTTTTTTTCAGAACTGCAGATAAACGTTCAAATTCACATTAATAGCGTTGGATGCAAAGAATGCCGCAAAACATATTTAGAAAAATTAATTGAATTTTACAAGGAGCGTGGAAAGAGGTCAAAGTTTTGCAATGATTGCAAGAAAAGATTTGCAACAAATCCTTTGCGCCTGTTAGATTGTAAAGAAGAAAGTTGTCAAGAAGTAAGAGAAGATGCCCCACAACTTGTTGATTATTTATGTGATGATTGCCGAGATCATTTTATTAAGGTTTTGGAGTATTTGGATGAATTAGATATTCCGTATAATTTAAATTCGTTTTTGGTCCGAGGGCTTGATTATTACACTCGTACTGTTTTTGAGGTTATATCTCTTGAGGAGATGGAAGAAAAAGGTGTCTCCCAAAAGAGGCAAATATCTCTCGGTGGAGGAGGTCGTTATGATGATTTGGTGGAATATATGGGCGGGCAGCCCACCCCTGGTTGCGGATTCGGGATTGGCCTAGAAAGAGTTATTCTGAAAATTAAAGAAAAAAATATTCCAATCAAAGGCGATGGTGGCGATTTTATTTTTTTGGCCCAACTTGGAGAACAGTCGCGTCGAAAAATGTTTTTATTATTTGAAGAGATGAGAAGGGCTGGTTTTAATGTTCGCCAGGCATTTACCAAAGATAGTTTAAAGGCCCAATTAGAGGAAGCAGATCGTTTGGGTACTAAGTATACTCTGATTTTAGGACAGAAAGAACTGCTTGATGGCACAATAATTATTCGTGATATGGAATCAGGAATTCAAGAGGTGATTGATTACAAAAAAATATATACAGAATTAAACAAAAGAATTGAGGAACGCAAAAATATTGACAAATAGTTAAAAATTATTTAGTATAAACTAGACTTGGGTTTACATATCCCGAGTCTATTAATTATTGATTTTTCGTGCTATTTTAAATTATTTAAAATAGGCATCTAAAGTTTTATATAACACAACTAGAAAGGAAGGTGCATAAGAATGATAGATTTTAAAAGAAAAAAAGGTGAAAATTTTGAGGGTTTTTTAAGAAGATTTAATAAATCTTTAATAAAAAGCAGAAGACTCAACGAGGTTCGCCAAAGAAAATTCTTACAACCAAAGAAAAACAAGAATCAACAAAAAGAATATGCTTTAATTAGCATGAAAATGCGCGCCAAAAAAGAATACTTGAAAAAAATCGGCAAACTAAAAGAAGAACAGAATAGATGGTAATAATGAACAATGTTCAATAATCAATGATTATTCAAGTAACTAATTTTAAATTTACTGATCATTGAGAATTGATGATTGTCAATTAAATTTATGGCTAATTTATTTTTAGAGATTAATAATGATTTGAAGCAGGCGATGCGCGATAAAAAAGCATTGGAATTGTCTGTTTTGCGCATGCTTTTAGCCTCTTTAAAAAATAAAAAAATAGAATTAATAGTTCCAGAATTAAACGATGATCAAGTGGTTATGGTAATAAAGACGGAAGTAAAAAAAAGGAAAGATTCAGTTATGGCCTATAAAAATGGAAATAGGGAAGATTTAGCCGAAAAAGAATTAGCAGAAATAAAAATTTTGGAAAAATATATGCCCGAACAGATGGGTGAAGAGGAGGTTGAAAAAATAGTAAAAGAAACCATTGATTCTATGGGAGAAGTTACTATGCAGGATTTTGGGAAAATAATGGGAGCGGTAATGAATAAGACTAAGGGGCAAGCGGACGGTAATGCAGTAAGCGCGATTGTGAAAAAAATATTAAAATAGATTTATGGGTGCGTCATGCAGTATAAAAACAAAAACAGTCCTTTCTATATGAGGACTGTTTTTGTTTATTGTGTTGGTGTGAAATTAATGGTTTAGCAGTCTTTACTTTTTCATTCCCGGGATCATTTTGTGTAATTGTGATAGTCTATAGAGCCTGGTTGACTGTTTTATTTTTTCTTTAGCTCTTCTGGTTTGCACAAATTTTAACCAGTCCTGGTTTGGATATTTTCGTTTTTTCTCTATAATGATTTCTACTAAATCACCATTTTGTAGTCTTTTGTCCAAAGTAGACATTTTGTCATTGATTAATACGCCGGTTGCCTTGTTGCCAATTTCGGTATGTACCAGAAATGCAAAATCTATCGGCGTTGAACCTTCCGGCAAATCAAATACATCCCCCTTGGGAGAGAAAACAAAAATTCTATCATGAAAAACATCAAGTTTTACTTTGTCTATAAAGTCATTAGTGTTTTTTTCCTGGCTCTGAAGCTGAAGTATTTCTTCTACCCACTTAGGCTGTTTTTGATAGTTAGATCCGCCCTTTTCTTTGTAGTACCAATGCGCGGCAATACCGTATAATGATTCTTCGTGCATTTCTTTGGTTTTTATCTGGAATTCGGTTGCTTTGTTTCCCGGCCCATAAACCGTAGTATGCAGGCTGCGGTATCCGTTCGGTTTGGGGATGGCGATGTAGTCTTTGATGCGGTCCGGCTTTGGTTTCCATAAAGAATGAATAATACCCAGTGTTTTATAACAGTCAGATATGGTGGGCACCATAACCCTTAAGGCAAAAACATCATAGATTTCATGGAATTTTCGATCAGTTCGCTGCATTTTTTTATAAATACTATATAAGGGCTTCAGTCTATCTTCTATCTCATGTTTTATCTTTTCTTTTTTTAATTCTTTTTCTAAAATCTTTTTTACTTCTCTTGAGTATTGGTTTCTTTCCACCTTTTTTTCCACCTCGTATTTATATTCTAATTTCTTGTATTCTTCTGGATGCAGATATTTGAAACATATGTCTTCCATTTGCGATTTTAAACTCCAAATACCAAGTAGACCAGCAATTGGTACATAAACCTCCATCGTTTCTTTTGCAATACGCAGTCTTTTTTCCTCGGGCAGAGCTTCTAGTGTTCTGATATTGTGTAATCTATCACAAAATTTTATTAAAATTACACGCATGTCATTAGCCATGGCTAAAAACATTTTACGCAGATTTTCACGATACCTCTCTACTCCGCGATATTTAATTTTGCTTAATTTAGTTATTCCTTCAACAAGTGTTGCCACATCTGATCCAAATTCTTTTTTTATATCTTCAAGTGTATATTCCGTGTCTTCCGGCACATCATGTAGAATGCCTGCGATAATCGTGTTAAAATCGGCTTTGATTTGTGCAAGTACAAAAGCAGTATGCAGAGCATGCTCAAGATATGGCCCTCCGGTTTTTCTCTTTTGTCCTTTATGGGCTTTTTTTGCAAATTCATAAGCCTTTTTCAAAATTTCAATGTCAGCGTTTTTATTGTTTTCTTTAATGCGATTAATGATTTGTTCAATAGTCATAAGGGGGTTTGAAAGTTTATAAAATCAAAAGTCAAGAGTTAGGATTAGCTAGAGCGACATTTAGCTGCGCCTTTTGAAATTTTAGCTTAAGAGGTAAGTGCTCGCTAAGCATGAGATGTTTATGATTTTTGGAATATTTAAGATTTTTAGGATATATTTTGTGGTTATTATCTCAAAAATCATAATTATCTCAAAAGTCTCAAATATCACAAATATCACAGTGAACAATGGTTTGTATTTTTTTTCTTTTTTATGTTATAATAATATTATAAAATTGTGGATTAGTCAATTTGTAAAATGAGTAAAAAATATCAAAATTTATTTAATAATCAGATAATCAAAATATCTCTTTGTTTCATTTTGATTATTATTTTTTTATTTGGAGTAAGTGATTTTGTTTTTGCGCAAACAGGTGCCAATAATTTACTTTGGGGCGGACAAGCCGGAAATATTCAGTCTGGTACGGGTCTCGGGAGTACTGATATTCGAATTGTTATTGCCAGAGTAATTCAAATCTTTTTGGGATTTTTGGGAATTATAGCGATAGTATTAATTGTGTATGCCGGTTGGCTCTGGATGAGTAGTGCGGGAGATTCAAGTAAGATCGATAAGGCTAAAAAAACATTAATTGCCGCCATTATCGGTTTTATTATTATTTTGGCTTCATTTGGAATTGTAAGCTTTCTTCTAAAGGTATTAAATGACGGAACAGGCGGTCTGGGCGGAGGATCAAGACAGAATTTGCCGATTAGGGGAACGGGTGCAATTGGTAATTGTGTTGTGGAGACAGTCTATCCCGTGCCAAACCAGCAGGATGTTCCAAGAAATGTAAATATTATTGTTACATTTAAAGAAGAAATAGATCCAACTTCTATTCGTGATGGCGCCGGAAATGTTCTACCTGGAAGTGTGCAAATATTTAAAAGAGGAACAAATCCTATGATTCCGGCCAATTTAATTACCGATATTCAGGTTTCTGTTACTCCTGATAATAAAACTTTTGTTTTTGACCCGACAAATTATCTTGGTTCACCGTCGGAATATGTTTGGTATACGGTTTTACTTACAAATAATATAGATAAAGCTGATGGTGATTCGGCTTTTGATGATTGTTTTGATAAATTTTATGAATGGGATTTTGAGGTAAACAACAGATTGGACTTGGTGCCGCCGCAAGTTAGAAATGTCATTCCGGCTCCGGATAATTCAGTAGACATAAGCGCGATTATTCCGGCTAGTCCGGCAATTGGAACTATCACCGTAACCGGTGTGCCGGATGAATACGCGGCAGCTTCGCATGTTGGCGTGAATTGGGTTGGGGCATTGCCTGCAAAGCCTGCTACTGTAACCATGAATCCTCATTGTACGGAGAGCGGCGTATTAACCGTTTCGGTTTCGGCAGATGCCAGCTCAGCTCAGCTCAGCAGGGGAGGAGTGAGTTTGGGATCCGCATCTATAAATGGCGCTTCTGTTATTTTTAATAATTTTTTAACATTAACCTTAAGCAACTATCCGGCAGACTATTTTGAAGCCGGCAACAGTTGGAATATTACCGGAGTTACAGCCGAGGTGCAGGCTGATTATTTGATAGTAGGAAATAAGAGATATGTCTTTGGGGTGGATATAGCCTCAAATCCCGTGTTTTCCGTGGTTGCGCAAAATATTGCTAATGCCCTGATTTCAAATACCCAGATAGATGTTTTTCCTGCGTTTGTGCCTGGAAATAATTTCATTAGCTTAATGGCTAAGGTTGCGGGAATTACTGGAAACAGTATTGAATTGTCTACAAATGATAGTGCTATATTTAATTTTATCCTCATGAATGGGGGAGTTGATTTGGTGGAAAATATAACAATAAACAGCAGGGAGGACGAGCCGAGAAATGTGGTAATTCAAATTAATTTTAACGAAGCGATTAACCCCATGAATGTTTCTGGAGACGCTGTTAGTTTACAAAATTATTTAAAGGTAAAATGTATAGGTGGACTAAACTGTAATGCGGGAAATCCAAATCTTTTTGCTTGTGGGGCGGATTTATGTGTTCAGGGCGAGTTTGTAATTTCAAATGTTTATAGAACGGTTGAATTTGTTTCAAATAATGAATGTGCAGTAAATGCTTGCGGGGACACGATTTATTGTTTGCCGGCAGATAGTAATATAGAAGTGGATATAAATGCCGCAACTCTTGATGGATGCGTTAATTGTAATACTAAATCACCATATACCGCTTGCATAGCCGATGCTTTGGCAGTAAATCATTGCCATGACTCTTCTTTGGGAATTATGTATCCTTTAGCTTCATTTGCCGGAGGGCTTCCTGATGGAGTTGTGGATGCGGCTGGAAACTCTTTAGATGGAGATAGAAGCTCCGATGCTGAAGGACCAATGGAATTTTATAATGAAAATAGTATAGCGCCCCCAGGTCCTGTGCCATTGCCTGGCGCTGGAGACAGTTTCCGATGGTCATTTTTTATAAATAGCAAGATAAACCTAACTCCGCCGGAAATAAAAGATATTGATGCAAATCATGAACATTTAGATAATAATGTTTCTCTTTCTGATCCGGTGTTGATAGATTTTGATATTCCGATAATGTCTAATACTTTAAGTACCGGAGAAACAAACTCCAATGGAACGAAACACAAGAAAGTTAATTTATGGAGTGCAACCGGTATAGGGGCTGGGTATTGGGTGTCTAATATTGGATTTGATGATAGTCCTCCAGATGGAAAAGAAGATTGGACGCGCGTCCAGATTAATCATTCTGATTTTGCCCAGTCCACTACTTATCGCACACAAATCGGATCAGGAATAAAATCTATTTATCAAAATTGTTTCAAGCCTAGTTGGAGTAATACTTGCTCTGGAATCCCGACAGAGGTTTCATGTTGTGGGGAAGTGCCAACAGCAGCAGAGAGTTGTCCTGGGTTTTAATAATTTTTTAACATGAATTATGAATTATGATTTTTAGTTTAAAAAAATATATATTCATAGTATTTTTTATAGCATCATTTTTTGTGGTAGTTGATTTTACTTTGGCTGGTGATGCTAATACTTTGCTTTGGGGAAATCAAGCTGGAAATATTCAGGCTAACACCGGTTTGGGTACAACAGACCCCAGAATAATTATTTCTCAAATTATCAATATTATTCTTGGTTTTTTAGGAATTGTGGCTGTAGTGATTATTTTGTATGGCGGATGGCTTTGGATGACCAGCCAGGGAGATGCAAATCAGATAGAAAAGGCAAAAAAGATTTTAATTTCGGCGATTATCGGCCTGGTTATTATTATGTCCGCATTTGGTATAGCTCAATTTGTGTTAAATAGATTATATGACGCTACCGCTGGTTGTACTCCTGGTGATTTTAAGAATTGTGGATGCGGTGGAATGGGTACTCAAACCTGTAATGCAGGTGGCACTTGGGATGCTTGTTTCGGTGGTGATTGTATAGTTGGGGAAAGTTGTTGTTTTGGCGGTTTTTGTGCTGCAGATTGCGCCGCTCCGCCCAGCTTTGTAATTACCAATACTTCTCCGGCAGACGGAAGCATAAATTTGCCCAGAAATGCTAAAATTAGATTTAGAACCAATTTACCAATTAATGCCGGTACGGTTGGTTTGGGGGTGGGGGGAACTTTTCATGTGGTAGACGGCGGAGGTGTTGATATACCAGGAAACATTACCCCAATTACCGGCAGAATTATAGAATATACTCCAAGCGGCGCTTGTCCTGCTAATATTTGCGGAGCCACAGAGTGTTTGCCCGGAGGTGAAATTATAACTGTTACAGCCGATAACGGCATACTTAGCGTGGGCGGCAATAATTTAACTTGCAACATATTAAATCCTTGCGTGATAACTTTTACCACCAGTAATGTGGTAGATTGTGATAACCCTAATATTAGCCTTGATTTTGATCAAATTTGTTCTATCCCCAACAATGAAATTTATGCTAATTCTTCCGATGATTCCGGAGTATGGCAGATAGAATATTTTGTGAACAATGTGCCGATTGTAAACAATCCCCCCATAAGCGGTCCCAATCCGATTATTAATCCATTTCCAGCTCCGGGAGCTTTTAATACCAGGGCTTTGTTTATGCCCAGTGTTTTTGATGGTACTGTTTTTGTTCCAGGGGATACACTTAGTCTGAGGGCAACCGTCTACGATGTAGATGCTCATAGTTCATCTGATACTAAAAATACAATTTTAAGGCCGGCGCATTGTTGTAGCGGCATTCTGGACGGGGATGAAGAAGGAGTAGATTGCGGAGGAAGTTGTGCTCGCTGTAACGGGGCTGCTTGCGGTGCAAGCCTTAATGATGCTTGTGTTGCTGGTGACTGTAGCGCCAATAATAATCTTTGTGCTTCGCAATTTTGTAATTGTACTACGCCGGCAGCTCCTGGTTGCCAGACAGCCGGATATGCTGCTGGTATCAATGATTGTTGCTTGTGTCAACAAGCACCGATTATTGATTGGATTACTCCGATTGGCGGTTTTTGTGATGGTGTGGGCGGAGAAAATATCTCTTGTACCGAGGATAATGAAACAATAAATTGCGCCGCTTTCGGGGGAATTTGTAATACAGATATAGCTAACGGAGCTTCGGGTAATTTAATAACTATAGGAGGAAGGTGGTTTGGGAGCGTGCCGGGCATAGTGCAAATCGGGGGAGTAAATGCAGATTTAGCCTCAGTAGTAAATCCAGCTTGTGTAAATAGTTGGACTGATAATCAAATTATAGTAGAGGTGCCGGCCGGTCTGCCACTTGGAGCGCAAATTGTTTTAGTGAGAAATTCTGCTTTACTAGAAGATGCTAATAATGATGCTCGGGGACCAAGCGTTGATTTTAATATTAACACTATTGTTCGTCCCGGACTTTGTTTAATAAATCCTGATAACGGACAAATAGGGGATGTGATTCAATATAATGGAGTGAGACTTAATAATAATTCAGCTTTTTTTGGAAATATAAATACAAATGTGCCAGCGACTGCAAATATATTTGCAGCTAATTTATTAGGTCAGGCTAATGTGCCGAATATTACGAACGGACATACAACAACTTTTACCGTGAGCCCTGGTCCGGATGTTGTTAGCAGTAATTATTTAAGATTTCGTAAAACAGCAGAGCCTGAGGCGGGTCCTAGGATTATATCATTTGAGCCCGTGCAGGGAAATGAAGGTCAATATGTAACTATTTTCGGAGAAGGTTTTGGTGGTAGCCGCGGAACAAGCAATGTGCGTTTTGATTTAGTGGACGCTGATTTTAATTTTCCCGATGTTTGCAGTGATAATTTATGGAGTGATACTCAAATTATCGTAAAAGTTCCAGCACTCGCAAATGGTCCTTATACTATTTTTATTGATTTAGATTCGGGGCCAACAATAGATACAACTCTTTTAAGTCCTAATGTATTTACTTTTAATAATGCACTTCCTTTATTGCCTAGTTTGTGTAAAATTGAGCCAAAAATTGGTCCTAATAATAGTTCTGTGAGCCTGTTTGGGGAATATTTTGATGCTTATAATGCGAATAGTAAGGCAAGGTTTCATTTAAATAGAGATCAGACGGGTCCCGCAATACCTGCGCCAATAGGACCAATACAAAAATGGCAATTAAATGGCGATCATTATGAGGTGGAAGTATTGGTGCATCAGTTGGCTGTAAGCGGACCGGTAAGAATCGTAAAGGATTTTCCAGAACAGGTTGGAAACGGACTTAATTTTAGAGTGGGTTCCTGTAATAAGGAGACTAATCCTAATGAAGCTTGTGGAGCTGGTAATGTTTGTTGCCCCACAGGAAGTTATAATGAAGGACAATGTGTAGTTAATTCTGATGATTGTAATCTGGGTTTTGAAACTTCTGTTTATGAATGGGATTTTAGTACCAATATTACCGGAGGACAAATCGGAGATCCTTGCGATGATGACTTGGTTATGCCCGCCTGTCAGGCTTCTTCCACGATGTGCGCTTTGCCGCTTGAATGTAATACTACAACATGTACTTGCCAGCCCGCACCAGGAGAATCATGTTCCGGGGTGGGGCTCTCTGAATGTAATTTGGTAACATTTTGTCCGAATTCTCCGGGGCAGTGCTCGACTTATCCCGGGGGGCAGCCAGAGCAAATCGGTTCTTGTATTTTTAGCTGCGAGGGAGTGGGGGGGTGTACTGCCGCTATTTGTGATTATAACAATGTTTTAGATAGATGCGTGCTTACAGGGTTAAGTTGTGATATGACTCAGCCGGCAGTAGATGCTCTATTAAATCCAATTACTTCGTATTGTGCAGATTACGGAGGGGTCGGCAGATGGCACATAAATACTCCAATGAGCTGCCCCTTAGGCTGGACCCAAATATTTGGCGGAAGGTGTGTTAATCTTGCTGCGAATTGTGATATCTGTAATGCCGGATTTGTTTGTTCCGGCGGCCTATGTGCGGTAGACCGAGATATTTGTCCGGCAAGCAGTATTTGTAATAACACTGATGAATGTGTTGCAAGCGATGTTGCTGCATGTGAGTGCTGTTGTGAGATTGGTCAGGATGCCCGTGATTGTTGTTCTCCTTTAACCTGCGAAGGGACATGCGGTGATGATTTAGTTGATGATGGCGCTGGATTTGGCGAGTGCTCCGGATGTGCTAATGCCGGAGTGACACAAGCTGATCATGACAATGCTTGTAATTGTTCGGGGCATATCGGCAAATTTTGCGAAACAACTGATCCTGCTTTTCCAAATGGGGTTTGCCGTGACTGTACCCGTCTTTCAAATGAGCCGGAATGTGATTTGCATAATACTTGCTGCACGGACGCTATGCAAGGAGGCGCTTGTCGCGGAGGAGATGGTGCTGTGGCAGGACTTTTGGGAGACTGCGCTTATTACAATTGTGTTCAACCGAATAATGATGTTTGTAATGTGAATCCTGTTAATTCCGGGGATTTTAGAGATTTAGGAACTTGTAACACCAAGTGCGTTCCCGGTCCCGCTGGCCTCGGGCTTAGCTGTGCTTCTACTTCCACTGACCCCTTCATTTCTAATGTTTGTAATACCATAATATGCAATCCTCCATTTGAATGCTTAAATGCTTCCGGCGCCGGAGCTACACCACCGGATGATTGCGGTTTTTGTTGTTGTGATCCAACGGTTGGTAATGTGTGCGGACCACTACTTACCTGTGACCCAGATAATGCGCCATGTTCTGGCGCTGGACGCGGGCTTTGTTGTGGTTGTGATGCAGATATAGATTGTAATAATGTGGCGATGATGGGTTGTGGCCGAGATGCTTGTTGCAGACAAAGACCAAGCGTAGTTCCGAATTCCGAAGTACCCGCAGATGAACCGCCCGGACTTCCGGGAATGGGTAGGATATGTCGCAATGCTTTAATTTCAGCTACATTCGACCAATTAATGGATACTGCCAGTTTTTCCGGAAATATGATAGTAATAGGAGACTATGGAGGAAATACATGTCCGGCCGGCACAGAATACTTAATTACCAAAAAAGAAGAAAAATATAATAATATATTTGAATTTATAGTTTTAAAAATTAAAAAATTAGCTAGCTTTCTGCCTGGTAAGTTTGCAAATGCTTACACAATTCCAAATGCTTTAAATCACTATTGCGCAGTTGCCGGCACAGTAAGCTCTGAGGTAAATGGTCTTGGTAACAGTGTTATAAAGTTTGCTCCTAAAAACGCCCTAGACGCAGATAGACTATATTATGTGATTATAAAAGGAGATGAGTCTTTGGATAGTAGCAAGGGGGTTTTAAATAATTGGGGAATAGGCATGAATGGCCCCTTTAACGCTAATAATGTATTTAATAGTATAGTTTATAACAATGCCCATATTTGGTCATTTAGAACCCTACCAGAGACAGCAACCAATGATGGAATCTGTCTACTGGGAGAAGTAGAGCTTAATCCATATTCTTATTTATTTAAAACCACTAAAAATAATCCACAAGAAAATGATATTAATAAAAATGATTCTACTTTTGATACCTTAGCCGATCAAGACAAGGTTTTTGTGGCCACTACAAAAAGTTTATCAGGTCAAATAATTGTTCCTATTGCAGGTGTTTATGACTGGGCTTGGACATGGACAGTGACTGATCCGACTGTAGCTAATTTTGCCGCCATAAATCCATTTACACCAGTAATAGAAGATTATAAAAGATTAATTGTAGCAGATGCGGGGGAGACGGATGGATATACTGAATTGACCACTAGGGCCACCATTACTTTTGGTCTTCCTGGTTCTCCGATAGGCACTTTTTTTAGTGACACATCCGATATATATGTTTTTGTGTGCGCAAATCCTTGGCCGCCTATTGTTTTAGGAACTTGGCAGCCGTGGCGCGACGCGAATTATTCAGCGCCAGCTAGTTGTGTTGCCGGATCAGGAGCTTGTCATAATACTAATTATGAATTTTATTATTGCCGTGACAAAGGAGGAGAGGGAACATATGATGACTTACCATCTATTGCAAGTGGGGCCGTTATTAGAGGCGATAATAACCCTGAAATATTAAAAGAAGCTTATTTCTTACGAAATCCAGCACCAGTGGCAACTACCACACTTACCATTGTAGACCCTCAAACCGGAGGAGTGCTTGATGTTTCATGGGCGCCAGCTGTCGCTGGAGCAAACGGATATAAATTGTATTGGGGGAGTGCAAGCGGTATTTACAGTGAATACGCCGATGTGGGCAATGTGAATAATTATTCTATTTCCGGACTTACTAATAATACAGTTTATTATATTAATATTACAGCATATTTTAATACTGGCGCAGAGAGCGCTTATCACGGAGAAATATTCGGAATTCCAACAGATCAAACCGCTCCGCTTCCTCCAATAGGGCTTACGGCTGTAGCTGGAGATGAAAGTATAGAATTATCATGGAATTTAGATGTGGTAGGGGATGTAGTGAGTTATAATATTTACTACGGAGTTTCATCTGGTAATTACGGAGGATCAGTAAATGAAGGTTTAATTAATTCTGTTTCCATAGAAGGACTCACAACCGGTGAAGATTATTTTTTTGTAGTCACCGCTTTAGATGAATATGATAATGAAAGTGTTTATTCACTTGAAGTAAGCGGAATACCTAATTAGTATTTTACATATTAGCATTTAAACATTTAAACATGTTAAGGTAATTTTATAGTGAAATATATATACCTTTATCTTGTCATATTTAAATGTTTAAATGTTTAAATGATAATATTTATGTTTGAAGAACTTGAAAAAAAGCAAATTAATAAAAACAATTCAACTCAAATATCGCCCCCTGCTACCCCCCCCTTGATTAATCAGGGAGATATATCTAAACATAAAAACGAACATGAAGACAAACAAGAAATAGAAGATATTTTTGCTGATATAGAAAAGGCGGATACTCTTAAAATTAAAAATACACAGAATGGTTTTAAGAAGGAAGAAGATGTATCAAACAACAAAAAAGAATCAATAAAGAAAATATTGTTTTTGTTGTCTTTTTTAATTATTTTTATCTTAATTATTGGTGGATTTTTTTTGGCTTATAAATTAGTTTTTAACAATAAACAAGAAGAACAGCAAATTCCTTTTGAAGATTTAAAAGAAGAAAATGCTCCAATAGAATCAATGCAAAATACTTCTACAAATCAAAAACAGGTTCAAATAGAACCGCTGTCAGGACAAACAGAACAAAAAAATAAAGAAAACGAAATAATTGAGAGCAGTAAAGCTCTATTAGATACTGATCAAGATGGCTTAACCGATGAGGAGGAACTTGGCTTGGGTTTGAATATTAATAAAAATGATAGTGATGATGATGGTTTATTTGACAGAGAAGAGCTTCGAGTTTACAAAACAGATCCGCTCAATAAAGACACGGACGGAGATGGTTATTTGGATGGAGCAGAGGTAAAAAATGGTTTTAATCCTAATGGGGCTGGTAGATTATACGATATTAATTAGTTTTGTTTATTTTTTGAATTTATTTAATATATTTGTATTATGGAAAACACATTACAGGGAAACATGAATCAAAACATATCCTTAGGCCAGAATAGATTAAAGGAAGAAGATATAGTTATTCATACTATGCCGAAAATATTTTCTTCTGTTTTTGGTGTCAATAAATCAGGAGAAAAGGCTAAAAGTGTGGGTTTGTTTGTTTTAATTGGAGGAATTTTTTTATTAATTTGTGTACTTGGATTCTTTTATTATTTTTTAACAAAAGGAGAAAAAATAACAATAAACGAACAGGGTTTATTGGAAATTACTAAGAATGTCCAACCCGCTACAACAGGAAAAGATCAAGAATTAACACCCAAAGAAATATCTTCCGCTTCTCAGGTAATTCCAGAGAAAAATCAACAAGAAGTTAGTAAGATTTTAGAAGAAAAAGCCACCTCTACCCTTGAGATTTTAGAGTCAAATACAGAGAACCCTCAAATTACCACCTCTACCCCGCCCCAAAAAGCCACATCCACAATTCCAAAAACACAAAACAGAATAGTGGTGGATACCGACCAAGACGGATTATCAGATATAGAGGAGGTGATACTTGGAAGTAATGCGAATTTAAAAGACAGCGACGGGGATGGTTATGCAGATTTAACAGAGACACTTGGCTTATATAATCCGGCAGGAGAAGGTAATATTTTAGTTAATTCCAGCATTGAGAAATATACAAACTCTAAGTATAAATATTCTTTATATTATTCTTCTTTTTGGCCAATAGAAACTATGGGAGGGGAAGAATCTATTATGTTTAAATTGAATAATAATCAGTTTATTAATATCATAATAGAGCCCAATGAAGATCAGTTAAATATAAATGAATGGTACCAAAAACAATTTAATAATATACTAATTAAACCAGAACAAGTAGTTAGCAAAAAGGGTTGGACCGGAATAAAAAGCGATGATGGTTTGATTGTTTACCTGATGCATCCAATGAGTAATAATATATTTGTTTTATCTTATAATTTAGGCTTGGAAGCAACAGAGAACTATAAAAATATATTTAAAATGATGATAGAGAGTTTGAGGTTGGAAGAATAAAAGTTATTCAAGTATTTGGATTTATAAACATTTTAGCATGATAATTTTTATATATTTAACCATAAAAGAGTTTTTGTTATTGATGTGTTAAAGTGATAATAGTTATGATAGAAATAAATAATCAGACCAAGAGTAAAATTAACAATAATTTAATTAAAGAAACTGTTTTAGGTTTTTTAAAATATTTTAAAGTTAAAAAAGGGGAAGTGTCCATTGCTTTTATTGGAGATGCTAAAATGAGAAAGTTGAATAAAATATACAGGGGATGCGACAAAACCACCGACATCTTATCTTTTTCCGAAGAAGAAAATAAAACCTATTTAGGAGAAGTGCTTATAAATTATAATCAAATAAAAAGACAAGCAAAAAAATATTCATCCAGCATAAAAGAAGAATTATTGTTTATATTGGTTCATGGCCTCCTGCATTTACTGGGTTACGAGGATGACACTGAGAAAGGAAGGGAAAAGATGAACGCGCTTGCTGATAATTTTTTTAAAAATATAAAGTTGTCAAGATAATAAAAAGCTATTTAAACTGCTATGATTAATTTTTTAAGACTCATGAAAAGTTTTCAATATGCATTCCGTGGATTATTAAAAATTTTTAATGAAGAGCAAAATTTAAAAGTTCATTTATTAATAACTTTAGCGGTGCTTATATTTGGATTTATCTTCCATGTTTCGCGTTTTGATTGGATTATATTAATATTGATAATTAGTTTAGTATTTTTAATGGAAATAATAAACAGTGCTGTTGAAAGGGTCTCCGATGCTTTAAAACCTCGTATTGATAATTATGTAAAAGAAATAAAAGATATTTCTGCAGCAGCTGTTATGTTTGCATCTATAATAGCTATCTTGGTGGGCGTATTAATTTTTTATCCTTATATAACACACTAATTGTATTTTTATACTATACCCGCCTTAAGAAAAAAATTTAATAAAAAATATAAAAAAGCGTAAAAGACAAATTGTATAACTAGTGGTGTATAAAAAAATTATACAGTGGAATTGTTTATTGAATAATGATATAATAGAACTAAAGTATATTAACACTTTAACATTTTAACATTTTAAAATGATAGAGGATGGATATTTAACTATAAAATAATCTTTTATTATTTTAATATGCTAATATGCTAATATGATAAATTTATGAAAGAAACAATTATAGCCGGATTAGATATAGGTTCTACATCAATTAGATTGGTGGTCGGGCAACAAGTGAAAGATGATAATCAGCTTCAAATTATTGGCGCCGTAAGCGTTAAAGCTAAAGGAATCATCAAGGGGGCTGTAAAAAGCATAGAGGATGTTACATCTTCTATTTCAGAGTGTTTAGAAAAAGGCGAAAGATTGGTTGGTATCCCCATGGAAAGCGTTTGGATTAGTATTAATAGTCCCTATATTAAGTGTGAGAAAAGCCGAGGGGTGGTAGCTGTTGGTAAAAGTGACGGAGAAATAAGCCAAGATGATGTAGAAAGAGCATTAGAAGCGGCTAGGGCTTTGTCGGTTCCGCCTAACTATGAGATATTGCATGTTATTCCTATTAAATTTACAGTAGACAGCCAGGACGATATAAAAGATCCAATAGGCATGACCGGGGTTAGGCTTGAAGTAGAAACATTAATTATTCAGGGACTCTCCAGTCAAATTAAGAATTTAACCAAAGCTGTTTTTAGAACAGGTCTTGATATAGAAGATTTAGTTTTATCTCCTTTGGCTGCCGCAGAGGCGGTAATGGATTCAGAGCAAAAAGAATTGGGTTCAGCGCTTGTAAATATTGGTTTATCCACCACCAGTTTAGCGGTTTTTGAAGAGGGGGAATTGTTGCATACTGCGGTTATTCCTATCGGTTCCAGTCATATTACCTCTGATATAGCTATCGGACTTCGTTGCCCGATTAATTTAGCTGAAAAAATAAAGATAAAATATGGTTCAGCAAGTTCGGAAAATTTTAATAAAAAAGATGAAATTGATACAAGCGAATTATTTGAAGATGGGGAGCAGGAAGAGGAAATCGGTATGGTGTCCAAAAAATATTTAGCAGAAATAATAGAGGCCCGCGTAGAAGAAATATTTGAAAAAATTGATGAAGAATTTAAAAAAATAGATCGTTCAGGAATGCTTCCAGGCGGAGTTTTCTTAATAGGTGGTGGAACCAGGCTTCACGATTTGGTTAATGCGGCCAAGAAGAAACTTAGACTTCCTGTTTGTTTGGGCGCTAATAAAAAAATATCGACCATTATTGACAAAGTAAATGAAACTGAATTTTTAAATGCCTTAGGCCTAGTTGTTTGGGGTAGTCAGGTAATGAAAGACAATACCAAGGACGGTTTTAAAATATTTGGAAAAGACACTGTGGGTAAGATGACTCAAAAGGCAAAAGATTGGTTTTCCTCTTTAATCCCGTAAATTATTTAAAGGTATAAAGTTAAAAGTCCATAAAATTTATAATTTATAGGTGTACAAAAAATTTATACAGTAATTGCAAGGGGTTCTTGATATATTTTTTTAAATATTGTAAAATAAGAGTAATAAATTTGTTTAGTTTTTTATATTTGTAAAATGTAAAATTAGGCAACTAATTAACTAATATTTAGTATATTAATTATATGGCAGAAGTAAAACCAGCAGTAGAAACATTTGCTAAAATTAAGGTTGTTGGCTGTGGAGGAGCAGGCGGCAGTGTGGTTAACCGCATGGTTGATGCCGGTGTAAAAGGAGTAGAGTTTATTGCTGTAAATACGGATGTGCAGGCTTTGCACTATAATAAAGCGACTACAAAGCTGCATATTGGGAAATCTATTACCCGCGGACTTGGTGCCGGCATGAATCCTGATTTAGGCAGAGAGGCAGCAGAAGAATCACAAAATGAGATTAGGGATGCGCTTAAAGATGCTGATATGGTTTTTGTGACTTGCGGTTTGGGTGGAGGAACCGGTACGGGGTGTTCGCCAATTGTGGCAGAAATTGCCAGAGACTTAGGAGCATTGACCGTAGCGGTAATTACCAAACCCTTTGCTTTTGAGGGTGCACAGAGAAGAAATATTGCCGAGCGCGGTTTAACCGAATTAACTGACAAAGTAGATACTATTATTACTATTCCCAATGATAAATTATTACAGGTTATTGATAAAAAAACAACATTACTAGACTCATTTTTTGTTGCAGATAAAATTTTGCATCAAGGGGTGCAGGGAATTGCAGAGCTTATTACTATCCCAGGACTTATTAATGTTGATTTTGCCGATGTGAAAGCAGTAATGGCTAATGCTGGATCAGCTTTAATGGGTATCGGGCAGGCATCAGGAGAAAATAAGGCCATAGAGGCGGCAAAAGCCGCTATTAATTCCCCCTTACTTGAAATGTCTATTGATGGCGCTAGGGGGGTTTTGTTTACTATAACCGGAGGAATTAATTTGGGAATGAATGAAGTGAACGAAGCCGCTAAAATTATTACTGCAGCAGCCGATGATGATGCTAAAATTATTTTTGGGGCAGTAATTGATGAAAAAATGAAAGATGAAGTTAAAATAACCGTTGTGGCTACTGGTTTTGATGGGCGAATCGGCGGAGAGTCTATAAACAATGAAAGAAGTTATACAAAAAATAGCTTTATTGCCGAAGAAGAAAAAAAAGAAAAAAAAGAAGAAAGAGTAATGATGGAAAAAAAGAAAAATAAAGTTTCTCCCCTGAAAGCAGCTCAAGCCGAACCAGCTATAAAAAACAGAACAATAAAAGACTCTATTGAGAAAGAGGACGAAGAACTGGGAATTCCGGCATTTATTCGGAAGAAGATGATGTAAGATAAATATTTGTATACTAAAATATGAAAAATAAGACAATTTTGTCTTATTTTTTAATTTAATTTGACCTTTTATTAATTAAGATGTAAATTATAATTATAATTATTAAATTAAAATCGTTATGAAAAATAATATAAATTTTGGAAGAGAGGGTGTTATTGATTCATCTTCCGAAGATTTAACGGAAGAATTAGAAGATAATCATGGTGAAATAATGGAAGTAGAACAGACAGAAGATTTAAATTTTAAACAGGAAAAAGAAATAAGCAACATAGTGCAGAAAGTCGCTGGTTTGATTGAGCAGCAGGGATTCAAAATATCCGATGGATTAATAAGCAATGAAGGCAAGCTGGAAAAAATGTGTAAAAAAATGGAAGCCGTGCATGGTATAAATGTGTCCCGCAAAAAAATAGTAATAGCGGCGCTTGAGCAGATATACAATGAACAGGGCGGTGTTTTTCCCGGAAACCTTCAATACAAATATGTAGATTTAGTGGCGGAAGACATAGAAAAAGAAGTAAAAAAAGGAAAAGATTTTATAGAGATAATGAAAAGTAAGTCGAAAGAATTAAGGGGAAAAGGAATCAGCATAGACAAAGAACTTAATCAGAGATTGAAAAATTTAAGAGCATAAATTGAATTTAAATAAAAAAATCAACGATAATGGTATGCGTTGATTTTTTTATTCCTATTTATAGGAATTCAATAAAATTATTGACACCTTACTTTGACAAAAATGATTAAATTTGGTAAAAATAGGGCACGAAAAAAGTACTTTAAAAATTTATGTAAAACTGCTAAAGGAGATAGTTGTCATGGAAAATGAACACAGAATTGAGGAATTTAAGATTGGGAAGGATGCCTGGAGAGTTTTGAATTATCAGGCGGAGTTTGTAAACGGAGTAAACAAATTGAATGAATTAGAGCTTGAAAAAGCTGTTACTATTTTTGGCTCAGCCCGGACTAGTCCGGAGAATAATGATTATAAGACAGCTCAAAAGCTGGGATTTTTATTTGCTAAAAATAATTATGCTATTGTGACCGGCGGCGGCGGTGGTATTATGGAAGCCGCAAATCGCGGTGCGCATAAAGCAAAAGGAAAATCAGTGGGCCTGAATATTATTCTTCCCTTTGAACAAAAACCTAATAAATATTCGAATATCAGGATTGATTTTAAATATTTTTTTATTCGTAAAGTTAATTTAGTGCGTTATTCAAAAGCTTTTATTGTTATGCCCGGAGGTTTTGGCACCTTAGATGAATTATTTGAAGTGCTAACGCTAATCCAGACCAAAAGAATGAAAAAATGTCCGATCGTTTTAGTGGGTAGCCAATATTGGCAAGGGCTTTTTGATTGGATCAAATCTTCGCTTTTGAAGCACGGGAATATTTCCGCAGAAGATTTGGGTTTGTTTAAAATATTGGATGATCCAAAAGAAATCTTTAAATTTATAAATAATTATAATCACTTAAAACGAAAAGGAGATAAAAATTGACAAAAAAACAAATAAAAAATGGTCAGAGGATTCATGGATTCATTGTGAGACGTATTGCTAATATAAAAGATATTCAGAGTATTTTTTATGAATTGGAACATGAAAAAACCGGAGCCAGATATATACATTTGGCTAACAGGGATACTGAAAATGGTTTTTGCACCCTGTTCAAGACGATTCCGCAGGATTCTACCGGCGTGGCGCATATTTTAGAGCACACAGTGCTTACCGGATCAGAAAAATATCCGGTAAGAGATCCGTTTTTTTCCATGACCAGGAGAAGCCTTAATACTTTCATGAACGCTTTTACCAGCTGCGATTGGACAGCCTATCCTTTTTCATCGGAGAATGAAAAAGATTTTTATAATTTATTGGATGTTTATCTGGATGCGGCTTTTTTCCCGAATATTTCTGAACTTAATTTCAGGCAGGAGGGCCATCGTCTGGAATTCAATAAAGATACCGGCAAATTGGAATTCAAGGGGGTAGTATATAATGAAATGAAAGGCGCCATGTCTTCCGAGGACAGCATTATCGCCCATGAAATTCAATCTGCTCTTTTGCCGAGCGGCACTTATGCCTATAATTCCGGAGGCGATCCGGATGTGATTCCCGATTTGACGCATGAGCAGTTAAAAGCATTTCATGCCAGGTTTTATCATCCTTCAAATTCCTATAATTTTTCTTATGGCAATTTCCCGTTGGAAAAGCACTTGGAAGTAGTTGATAGGGTTTTGTCCAGATTTGAAAAGATAGATCCGCGCGCAAAAGTGCCGCCTGAGCCGAGATGGAAAAATTCCAAGGAAATGGAATTTTATTATCCCTTGGGAAAAGATGAAGACCCCGGACAAAAATATCAGGCCGGATTAGCCTGGCTTACCGCCAGAACCGATGAACCATTCGAGGTTTTGAGTCTGGAATTTTTAAATGAGATACTTTTAGGAGATACCGAAGCTCCGCTTTATAAAGCTTTAGTCAATTCAGGACTAGGAACCTCTTTTATGGGCGGAGGCTTTGATGACGATTATTTTGATAAGATTTTTGTCTGCGGACTTAAAGGCATCAAAAGGAAAGACGCTAAGAAAGTGGAAGAAATAATTATGGATACGTTGCGCGGATTAGCGCAAAAAGGAATCAACAAGGAATTGATCGCGGCTGCTTTTAATAACTTTAAGATTTCCAGAAAAGAAATTTCCCGCAGCCATTATCCTTATTTTATCAGCTTGTTTTTCAGATTTGCTTCTTCCTGGATTCATGGCAGCGATCCTCTGCTGTGTCTGGATTCGGATAAAGATATGGAAAAGCTTGATCAAAAAATAAAAGAAGGATTTTTGGAGAAGCAGATTGAAAAATATTTTCTTAATAATAAGCATATGTTATCCCTGCTGTTTGTTCCCGATCAGGAAATGAACGATTTTTTAGAACAGCAGGAGCAAAAAAGGCTTGCCCGCATTGAAGATGAATTAAGCTACGAAGATAGATTGCGGATCATGAAAACAGCTGAGGATTTGGAAAAATTGCAGGATTTTGATGAAGATTTATCCTGTTTGCCGACTTTGTCGTTATCAGACATTCCTGTTTCCGTTAAAACCAGCAAGGGCGTCCGCCTGTCCCATGATGCCGGGATCGTCAGATATAAAAAGCCGACCAACGGCTTGTGTTATGCTGATATTCTGTTCGATTTTGATATTGAAATGATAGATACTACTGTTTGGCCGCTTTTTCCTATTTTTTGCAGGGCGCTGCCGATAATGGGAACGAAAAATTTTTCCAGCGAATATATGGTGCGCCTGATATCTAGATATACAGGAGGCATCAGCGCGGGACAGAGCATTATGCGGAAATTTGATTCTTCCCGGGAGCTTGTAAGCTTTTTTTCATTGGCTGTGCAGTGTCTGCCGGAAACTAAAAAAAACACATTTGATATCATTGAAGAGCTTTTGAATAATTTTTGTTTTGCAGATTTAGATAAGCTGAAAACCATTATTTTGCAAATGAAAGACAGGATGGAGGAGGCAATTGTCGGAAACGGCCATGGTTTTGCTTATTCTTTGGCTAAACGAGGATTCGATAAGGAATTTAAAATACAGGAAATGTGGAGCGGCGTCCATAATTTAAAATTTTTAAAAGAGCTGGCGCGTGATTTAGACGAACAGAAATTAAAAAATATTGCGGAAGATTTGGTGTATTTGGGCAGATCAATAATCAATAGAGAAAAAATGCGTATTATTTTGGCGGCTAGCCGCGATCAGGACATCAAAGAACTTTCCGAACTGGCATTGAGGCTGAAAAAAAATATTCCCTTGAGATACGATCAAATTTATCATTTTGAAGATTTTAAACAAAATAATATGAAAGAATGCTGGACTACACCAACCAATGTTTCTTTTGTAGCTGATTGTTTCCGTGTTGCAGATATGAGAAATGAGGATGCTCCGGTACTGGATGTAATCGCCAAGGTCATGAAAAGCTGTTTTATACATAAAGAAATAAGGGAAAAAGGCGGAGCCTACGGCGGTTATGCTGTTTATGATAAAGCGACCGGCATATTCAGTTTTCAGTCTTATCGCGATCCCAATATTTCTAAAACTATAAGTGTGTTCAGGGAAGGGGCGGTGGAATATATTTGCTCAGGAGATTTTCCGGAAGAAAAAGTTAAGGAAGCTATATTGCAGGTTTGTTCTGTTTTAGACCGGCCATCTTCTCCGCACGCAGAAGCATTCAGCGATTTTTATCGCAGAATAATCGGTTTGTCGGATGAGGCCAGAAAAGAATATAAAAAAAGGCTGTTAAGTGTTACCCGGAATGATATTATCATGACGGCTAAAAAGTATTTTACTGAAGGAGGTTTTCAAAATCGTTCTTTGGCGGTCATATCTTCAGATAGCAAAATAGAAAAAGAAAACAAAAAAATGTCAGAACCTTTAGAAATTAGAAAAATATAAAAATAAAATAAAAATTCCGGAAATAATTTTCGGAATTTTTTATTTTTTATACTTAATACTTTATATTTAACACTAAATCAGAGTTATCCACTTATACACAGGAGAGAAGTATTGATTTTTTAAAAAATGGTGTTATTATTATAAATATCTAGTAAGTATTTTACTAAAATAAGCTTAAAAATAAAAGGGTTGACCCTACAACATGTTGTGGTATAATAATAGTAGAGACACAACATGTAGTGGAAGGGGGAAAATTTAAAATACCTAAGAAAACCAACAGAAATAACCAATGGTTTGTAAACTTTTAGGTGTTTTTTTGTCCCCAAAAAACAGTTTTTGATTAAAAAATTAATTAATTTTTAGTAATTTTAGGCTTATTATGAAATGTCCAGTTTGTTATTATCAAGATACTAAGGTTATTGATTCTAGAGTAGCCAGCGACGGATTATCTATTAGGCGCCGAAGAGAATGCTTGAAATGCGGGTTTAGATTTTCTACTTATGAATCAATAGAAATACTTGATTTGACAGTAGTGAAAAGAGACGGTAGTAAAGAACTTTATAATCGAGATAAATTGATTCGCGGCTTGAAAAGATCTTTGGAAAAAAGACCGATTACCGAAGATAAATTTAAAAAATTAATTGGTTCTATCGAGCGCGACTTGCAGGTACTAAGAAAAGCAGAAGTAACCAGCAGTAGAGTGGGGCAGATTATCATGAAGCATCTTCGAAAAATAGATCAAATCGCCTATATCCGTTTCGCTAGTGTATATCAAGCTTTTGACAATATAGAGACTTTTAGGAAAGAATTAGATAAACTAGTTTCTAAAAAAAAGAGAAATAATAAATAAGATTTTTGGGATGTTTAAGATGTTTGAGATCTTTAGGATTAAGTTAAAATATTTGTATTTAATTTTTAAATATCCCAAACATCTTGATGATCTTAATTATCCTATTAAATAAATTCCCATGTCGAAAATAAAACAAATTAAAAAAAGAAATCGAGAAATAGTCGATTTTGATCAGGAAAAAATCGTAAATGCTATTCTGAAGTCGCTTAACGCCGTAGAGCGTTTGGATTCTAATGAAAAACGCGCCAGAAAATATAGCAACGAGGTAGTGTCTATTCTTAATAAGAAATTTCACAGAGAAACTATTCCATCCGTAGAAGAAATTCAGGACATAGTGGAAGAAGTGCTTATTTCTAATAGAGAAATAAAAACAGCCAAAGCATTTATTCTTTTTCGTGATCAAAAAGCCCGAATTAGGGAATTGGATTCCCGCATAGATTCTAATGATATTATGGAGAGCTACTTAAAACGCTCAGATTGGCGCGTCAAAGAGAATTCTAACATGAGTTATAGTTTACAGGGTTTGAATAATCATTTAGCATCAGTTATTTCTTCTAATTATTGGCTTTCTAAGGTTTATTCTGCTAATATTAGGGAAGCTAGGCAAAATGGGGAAATTCATATTCATGATTTACAATTACTCGCACCGTATTGCGCCGGTTGGGATTTGAAAGATTTATTAATACGTGGATTTAAAGGCGTTTCTGGCAAGATAGAGTCTAAGCCGCCCAAGCATTTTAGGACTGCCCTCGGACAAATTATCAACTTTTTTTACACTATTCAGGGAGAAGTGGCCGGAGCTCAGGCATTTTCCAGCTTTGATACTTATTTAGCACCATTTATTCGTTATGATGATTTAAATTATAGAGAAATAAAACAAGGTATTCAGGAATTTTTGTTTAATATCAATGTGCCGACCAGGGTTGGTTTTCAGACACCTTTTACCAACATCACCATGGATATTACTCCATCTAAATTGATTGGAGAAGAATATGTGATTATTGGAGGAGAGCTGCAAAAAGAAAAATATAAGGATTTTCAGAAAGAAATGGATATGCTGAATTTGGCTTTTGCTGAAGCAATGATGGATGGAGATGCTAAGGGGCGGGTTTTTACTTTTCCGATTCCGACATATAATATTACTAAAAATTTTGCATGGGATTCTCCGGTAGCTGAAAAAGTTTTTGATATGACTGCTAAATATGGTATTCCTTATTTTTCTAATTATATTAATTCTGATATGGATCCGGATGATGCTCGTTCTATGTGTTGCCGTTTGCGTCTTGATAATCGTGAGCTTCGGAAAAGAGGCGGGGGGTTATTTGGCGCAAATCCCTTAACCGGTTCAATCGGCGTAGTTACCGTGAACTTGCCCCGAGTTGGGTATTTATCGAAAACACGGGAAGATTTTTTCAAAAGACTGGATAATACTATGCAGATTTCCAAAGAAAGCCTGGAAATGAAGAGAAAGGTTTTGGAGGATTTGACCGAGAGAGGGCTTTATCCTTATGCGCGTTATTATTTATCCGATATAAAGGAAAGGTTTGGTACTTATTGGCAGAATCATTTCGCTACTATCGGTATAGTGGGAATGAATGAAGCTTTGCTCAATTTTAAACTCATTGGCAAAGATATTACCACTCCGGAAGGGAAAGCGTTTGCGATAGAAGTTTTGGACTATATGCGGGAAAGAATGATGGATTTTCAAAATGATACTAATAATTTATACAATTTAGAAGCAACTCCGGCTGAAGGGACATCCAGAAGGCTGGCGCAAATTGATAAAAATAAATATCCGGATATTATTGTGGCCAATGAGGTGGATGTGCGGGAAAAGGGCGCTACCCCCTATTATACTAACTCCTCCCAGCTTCCGGTCGGTTTTACCGATGATTTGTTCGAGGCGCTTGATTTGCAGGATGATGTACAAACCAGATATACCGGCGGTACGGTTCTGCATGGATTTTTAGGAGAGGCTATGCCTAACTCTGAATCTGTAAAAAAATTAGTGAAAAATATTGCCACTAATTATACTTTGCCGTATTTTACTATTACGCCAACATTCTCAATTTGTCCCAAACACGGATATATTTCCGGAGAACATCATTTTTGTCCAAAGTGCGACGCAGAGATGGGATATAATGAAAAGAATAGTAAAACTAGAGTAGAGGTAAAATTTGAAGAAGATGAAGAAGGGGTTATAAATAACGAAAGTCAAGCTATGAATATTGAAACTGCATCTAATGAAAACATTGATTCTCTGACCAAACCAGCCTTTGATATAGAAAGGAATTTGATACAGGCAATAGCTTAGTAAAAATTACAAACAACAAATTTAAAATTAGAACCAATTAATCCTCTATGGGGGAGGGGTTTATATATTAATTTAATAAAAAAACAGAGTGTAAAAATATTGTCGCCGCAGGCGACTCCTAAAGTTTTTAACTTTTAGTTTTGCATTTTAAGTTTTATAAAATATTATGACACCAACAAAAACAAAAAGACAAGCTTGCGAGGTTTATAGCCGCGTATCCGGATATTTGCGTCCGGTAAGCCAATGGAACGACGGCAAACAGGCAGAATATGCGAATCGTAAGACTTTTAATGTTTGTGATTGTAAATAAAACATGTAATAGATAGCGGGTAACAAGTAACATTTTATCTTGTTGCTTGTTACTTATTATTTGTTACCTGTTTATGGTAATCGGCGGTTTGCAAAAATTCAGCACCTTGGATTATCCCGGAAGTTTGTCGGCAATTGTTTTTACGCAAGGGTGTAATTTCCGTTGCCCGTTTTGTTATAACCCTATGCTTGTCTGCCCGAAAACGGGTAGTGATAAAATAGATTCCACTTTGCAAATATGCGAAGAGGGCAAAAAAGTTCATTCCCAAATAATTGAGGATGACTTTTTTGTTTTTTTAAAAACGCGTCAAGGAAAATTGGATGGAATAGTAGTGACTGGAGGAGAACCAACGATACATTGTGATTTGCCCGAATTTATCAAAAAAATCAAGAATATGGGCTTTAAAGTAAAAATTGATACCAATGGTACTAATCCGGACATTTTGAGTAAATTAATCAAAAATAAAATGATTGATTATGTGGCCATGGATATAAAATCTTCATCAAAAAAATACGAAGAGGCAATTGGTGCCAGATTTGATTTGAGAAAAGTGTTAAAAAGTGTTAAAATAATAAAAGATAGCCGAATTCAGCATGAATTTCGCACTACTGTTATTCCTGGATTAGTAGAAAAGCACGACATAGAGGAAATAGGGGGGGTGGTAGAAGGGGCTAATCAGTGGTTCTTGCAGAGTTTTAAATCTGACACAGATTTACTTGATAATAATTTCAAAGAAGTAATTCCGTATTCTACTAAAATTTTAGAAGAAATGCGGGAAATTGGCGAGAAATTTGTTGAAAAATGTAGTACGCGTTAATTATGACGGAGTTTGAATTTAAAGTATTAGAAACTATAAAAAAAATACCCAAAGGAAGAGTAACAACATACGGGGAGGTGGCGAAAGCAATTAGGTCGCCGAAATCTGCCAGGGCGGTAGGAAATGCCTTGCATAAAAACCCCTGGGCCCCCAAAGTCCCGTGTCATCGGATTGTAAATAGCAATGGAACACTTGGCGGGTATGCCGGAGGCGTAGCCAAGAAAATAAATATTTTAAGAAAAGAGGGTGTGGATGTAAGAAGGGGGAGAGTTATAAATTTTAAAAACATTTTATATAAATTTTAAATAATTTTCGTGTTGTATGTATGAATAATAATTTATCACAAACCACCACCCCCGTGAAGTCTGGAGATAAAACGACTGATGCGCGGATGCATGAGAATATGCGGGAGATGTTGGAGCAGAATATTGCTATATCTGAAGAGATTAAAAAGAATACCAAATATATAAAAAGATATATTATTTTTTCGCAGATTTTCAGTGTAATTAAAATTTTAATAATTTTGGTTCCGATAACCTGGATAGTGCTTTATGCACCGCGCGTTATAAATGATATTAAAAAAGATCCTAACATACTTTTTAATAATTCTATTTTTAGCGGCTTGGTAAACAGCATCACGGGAGCGGTATCGAGCGAAGTAAATAAGAATATCCCGATTAATACAAAGAATATTCCGCCGGAAGTCCAGAAATATTTAAAATAAGTAAATTTTTACAAAATTTAAAAAACCCCTCAATTTGCACGAAGGGTTTTTTGATTTATACTAGATTACTTTGCCTTGTTCATCAAATATTCTTTTTTGAAAATTTTTTTTAGAACAAACAAGATTGCAATCCAAAATAACCATACCAATGTTAGAATGTTTATTATATTAATCAGTGAAAATTGGGATAAGATTATTTGGACTAAAAAATTAGTCGCAATAATTATAGCGGATATCAACCAAGCGGTTTTTGCGGTAATTTGCGTAAAGTGTTTTTTCCAGAATGCTTTTATTTTTTCTAGGATTTCTTTATGTTCCTGATTAGTTGCGGACCTGTTATTTTTTTTAAGCATTTGATAAGTGTTCAAAGCGTGATAAAATAGCCATCCAAAGGCAGAAACGATAATCATGGTCGATGTATCTTGTGCTACAAGAGACCATACCCCTAAATGCAGTATAGCAACCATAATGGATAATTTTTTCTGTTCAGGCGTAAAGGTTTTTACAAAATTGAACATTTCTCCAATAAAACTTTTCCCTCTTTCCATTTTTACCTCCGTTTATTGTTTATAATGTAAATTCACCATCTATGTAAATTACTTTTTTTATTCCGTTTTTTAAATAGGCGCTTACTCTTTTTCTTTCTGTATTTACCAGGTCCCAGTGAATAGCAGAGTCGTTGAAGCCTATTTTTTTCATGAGATTTTTGGTCAAGGATTCTTTCCCGGTATAAAGGTCGGTAAAGGATGATCCCGGGGCGATGTGGCAATTTCCGTATTCGCCGCCGGTATTTTCGTCATAAAGCGTATTGGCCATAAAATGGGAAATGCGGGAATGGCGCCTGTCAGTCAGGGAAAATTCACCAAGCATGGCAGCTCCTTTATCGGCAGAGAATATTTCTCTGATGAAATTTTCTTCTTTTTCAGCTGAAACATCGATTATTTTACCTTTTTTAAATTCCAGGCGCATTCCTTCTGTTAGTTTTCCGCCATGGAATGATTTCATGTTGGCATAATAAATACCGTGGGTTTTCCGGCAGTCCGGAGAGGTAAAAATTTCAAAACTGGGTATGTTGCAGCCGCGGCCGCTGGCCCATCTTCTCTGTTCGCCGGGATAAACAAAAAGATCGATATTATCAGATTCAATATGCAGTTTTTCAATATCCATGGATTGGAGCCATTTGATTATTTCTCCAGACTGTCTTTTGGTTTCTTCCCATCTGGCAATCGGGTCAGGCATATCAAGATAGCAGGCTTTGATAACTTCATTTGTATAATCCTTTAAGGATAATCCTGCCATATCAGCCAGAGCTTTTGTGGGCAGCGTGGCCAGTGTCCAGCAGTAACTTCCTTTTTGTGCCAGTTTTTTTCGAATATCTTTTAGAGGTTTTTTTGATTTAGCGCCGAAGGCAATTTTGTGCGGATCTACATTCTTGAGATGGTCAAGGGATGCGGGAGCACAAAGATTGATAGAGCCTTTAATATTTTTTGTTTGCATTTTTGCCCATGGAGGCATAAAGGTAAGCTGTTCTTCCGAGGCCAGTTCATAAAACCAAAGCTGCATTATGGGAGTAGAAAGCATATTGTAGATAGGATGAAATCCCATTTTAATTAATTTTGTAAATATTATTTCTGCTAGCGATAGTGCTTTGGCATCGAAATTAATTTGAATAATATCGCCCTTTTTAAATTCTCCATTGACTTCTTTAAGCGATTCACCAAGTCCCCAAATCATTACTTCTGCGTATTTTTTCAAAATTTCATTAGTAAACATTTTGAAACTCCTTTACTGCTTGTTTGATTTAATATTTAGTTGTTATAGTGCAAAATATTGTTGTAACTTAGCATTTTTAAGTATTTTTGTCAATAGATTTTTTTGGTTTTATTGGGTATAATGGGAGTAGTTAAATTGTTTTGGTAAAAGATTTATAAAAGTTAAAAGTATGGAGAATTTACTTAAAAAAATCGAAGACCTTAGAGAAAAATTCCTGGAAACATGGAAGCTTTTGGATATTGATAGAAAAAAATTAAAGATCGAAGGCCGAAGATTGCAAATTAACGATCCTGATTTTTGGAATAACCGCGAAAAAGCCGTGGAAATTACCAGAGAAATCGACGAAAGAGAGAAAGAGATCAATGAATGGGATGGATTGAGATCAGAAATCAGGTCTTTGGAAGAGTTGGTGGCGATGGCCCAGGAGGAAAATGATGATTCATTGGCACAGGAAGTGGATAAAAAATACGAGGAATTGAAGAATAAATATGAAAAATTAGAATTTTTGGTTTTGTTTTCGGAAAAATACGATGAGAGCAACGCGATTATTTCCGTGCATGCCGGAACCGGAGGAGTGGACGCCCAGGACTGGGCCGAGATACTAGAGCGGATGTTTTTGCGTTTTGCGGAAAAAATGAATTGGAAAGCAGAAGCACTGGATAGGACTGCGGGCAGTGAAGCCGGAATAAAAAATACAATGATCCATATTAAAGGTAGATGGGCTTATGGCTACTTAAAAAGCGAATCAGGAGTACACCGCTTGGTACGAATATCGCCTTTTGATGCAGAAGCGATGCGCCACACCTCTTTTGCGCTGGTAGAGGTGATTCCGGAGTTGCCGGAGACGGTCGAAATCGAAATCAGCGATTCTGACCTTAAGGTGGATGTTTACAGATCTTCCGGACCAGGAGGTCAAAGCGTCAATACTACGGATTCGGCCGTGAGAATGACCCATCTTCCAAGTGGAATCACAGTATCCTGCCAGAATGAAAGATCACAGCATCAAAATCGCGAGACAGCGCTAAAAATATTAAAATCTAAATTACATAAATTGCAGATTGAGGAAAAAGAAAAAGAAGAATTAAAATTAAAAGGCGAGGCGCAAAAAGCCGAATGGGGCAAGCAGATTCGTTCATATGTGATGCAACCCTACAAAATGGTCAAGGATCATCGCACTAATCATGAAACACAAGATATAGACGGAGTATTGAACGGAAACTTAGAATCTTTTATGGAGGAATATTTGAGATGGATAAGAAAATAAATTTCTAGTAAAAAGTTGAAAGTCAAAAGTTCATAAAGCTTTTTGTTTTGACACTTAATCTTAAAAGTTGTAGAATATTATTGCAATAATTAATGCCGTAAAATATAGGGGGGGAATGGTTAAAAATAAAAAACAAAAATTTAATCTGATAATTATAGCAGAAGTTGAATCGCTGGTGATTCGCAAGGACAAAGCAATAATTGACAGCCCGGAAATGGGATGGAAAGAGCTGCTGCAGGCAGTAGAAAGAGGGGATATAAAAATTAAAATCAAAAAAGTAAATTACAAATAAAATAAACCTAAAAAAGGACCAAAAAGTCCTTTTTTTCATAAAAGGTGAATTACGAAGAAGTTAAATAGATGCAGAAAATTAGCTTATCAAAATATAAAATTTTTTTATTTTGTTTGATTTTTTTTATTTTGGGGATATTAATAACTTCCTTTTTTAATTTAATGTCTTTTGAATTTATTTTATTTGTTTGCATCATTTTATGCTTAATAGGTATTACTTTTTTAAAGAATAAAAAAAATTTAGTAATTTTATTTTTATTTGTTTTATCTTTGTTTTTTGGCATGTGGCGTTATATTATAAGCTTACCTATAAACAATATAGATCAGATTCAGTATTATAACGGACAAAATGTTGTTCTTGAGGGAATTATAAATAAAAATCCGGGCAGAGGCATAAAAAGCCAACAATTAGAAATTGAAAATATTAATATTAATAATAAAAATATCAATGGTAAGTTATTGGTTGCCACCGATTTGTATCCAAAATTTAATTATGGAGACAGGCTTAGGCTTAAGTGTTCACTTGAGGAGCCGAGTGATTTTGAGGGATTTTCTTATCAGAGATATTTGGCTCGATATAATTTATATTCAATTTGTTTTTATCCGAAGATTGATGCCTTGGAGACTGACCAGGGAAACGTTTTTTATGCCCAAGTTTTCAAAATAAAAAATAAACTGCAGAATATAATTAATCGAAGCTTGGAAGAACCGGAAGCAGGGCTTCTCTCCGCCATGATTTTGGGAGAGAAAAAAGCAATCAACGAAGATTTGCGCGTGATTTTTTCATGTACGGGACTCAGCCATATTATTGCTATTTCCGGAATGCATATTAGCATTCTTTCATTTTTATTGATAATATTTTTGGTTGAGATCGGATTTTCGCGCAAGTGTGCTTATTGGGTCGTATTGTTTTTGTTGTTTGTTTATATTGTACTGATCGGCGCGCCAGCGAGTGCTGTTCGCGCCGGATTTATGGGGGCTATGGTCGGCTTTGCTTTTCTAATCGGTCGGATCGGCAAGGCCATGAATGTTTTACTGTTTACCGCTTTTGTTTTGCTGATGATTAATCCCAAATTATTGCGTGATGATATTGGTTTTCAGTTGTCGTTTTTGGCGATAAGTGGAATTATTATTTTTTATCCGATAATAGAAAAATATTCTGCGGGGTTTAATTTTTTAAAATATAAGCCCATTCGCGACATTTTGAATATGACTGTTTGTGCTCAGATTTTAACTTGGCCGTTTATAGTCTATTATTTTTCTTTTTTTTCTATTGTGTCGATTATTTCTAATTTATTGGTCTTGTGGGCGCTACCCGCCATAATCGTGTTTTCTATGTTTGCTTTGCTTTTAAGTTGGATTTTGCCGTTTTTTTCTATTTTGTTGTTTGTGCCGGTATATTTTTTATTAAAATATATAGTAGTGGTGGCTTCGGTTCTGGAAAAGATTCCTTTTGTCTGTCCGAGTTTAAACCAGGTGAATATTTTTTATTTTTTAAGTTATTATTTTTTGTTACTAATTTTTTATTTAAAAATAAAAAAATCCCGTAAAGGATTTTTTTAATAATATTCTTAATAAGTTTTTATTTTTTTTGAAATCTTGCCGACAAGTCATTTATAATTTCATCCATATTCTTTGGTTCTGACTTTGTTGTTTCTTGGATTGGAGATGTTTCTTCGGGTGTTGTTTGTTTTTTATGAATTGGGAGAATATCGTCAATTGTTTCTGTTGGGGGAGTTGGCTTGGAAATAGCTTCTGGTGTATAATTTTTTTCCATTTTTTTAATGTTTTTAACTCTTAATTTGGCTAATTCAATTACATGATGAAACAGCTCCGGATTTATTTTTAATTTTTTTAACCTTTCTTCCAGTTGTTCTTGTGATGGTTTATTATTATTGCACAAAAACATATCTGCCAATACCTGTGTAGCATTTTTTATTTTATTTTCCGGCCATGGTTTGCTAAAGGTTTTTTCAAAATTCATCATACTTTTTGCAAAAGTTATTAATAGTATTTTTTAATTATAAAATATTTTTAATTTTTTGTCAAGGCAATTGACCTTTTTTATATTTTATGTTAAAAATATAAAAATAAACAGATCTTTTATATTATAATTTATTAACCCAACAAAAACAAGGAGTATTAACAAATGGGCGAGTTAAATTTAACTGAAATAATCCAGGATCTTAAGCCGATAGAGATTTTGTGCTTGATGCATTATGCAAAAAAAGAAAAAATGTATCTTTGTGATAAACTTGTAGCAATTTTAGCTTGTTTAGATTCAAACAGGCTTATTATTCAAAATGAAGACGGAAGCTATGAGCGTACAGCAAAAACCATAATGCCGGATTTGCGCGATTACGAGCAAAAATTTTTAAAAGATATTGAAGAAGATTATGAAATTAGCGGAGTGGGTTTAGTTTGTTCTTTGAATTTTTCTAAAGAATTTATAGAAAAAGGATTTTTTGTGAAAAAGTTTATTTTTAAAGTTAAGACAGAGAAATTTGAAGAAATTATAAAACGGTTAACCAGATTAAGGGAGCTTTTAAGAAGGGCTATAAAAAACAACAAACTGGCACCTGAGTTGGAAAAATTTATTTATGCTTTTCCCAGTATTGTTCCGGACAATAATCCATATATAAAATATGCTAATTATCTTATTGAAAAATATACTTTTAGTTATACTTTTATAGTGGTGGGTTAAATAAAAAAACAAGAGGTAAACTATTTACCTCTTTTTATTTTTATTTTTTATTGTCTAAAAACTCTTCCCCAATTTTTTCGCCTCCCTTTTCTTTTTCCGTGTTTTGAGTTGTTGTTTGCTGTTTATTTTCTTCTGATTTTTTATTTTTGTATTTTTCTTCTAATTCTCTTTGTTCGCGAGCCTTGATTTGAAATCTTAATTTAAGTAATCCCAATTTTCCTCCTTTTTTGGTGTTAAAAATTTTGAACCATTGTTTATGGCTCAAGAAATAATAATATAGAGTATATAGAATTATTATTTTTAGGTCAAGGGGCCTAATTTGTCTTTTTTATTATATATTTTTTTCATAATATTTGTTATAATAAGTTTAAATATATAGCTTTAAGTTTATAAATTTTATGACCACCTCTATTTTTATTGACATCAGTGTTATTTTGGGAATTGCTATTGGTATTGCTTTTTTGGTGCAGCTTTTAAAACAGCCGATGATTATTTCTTATATTATTACCGGAATTATTTGCGGTCCGGTATTTCTGAATTTGATTAACAGCAATCAGGAATTTTTTGATGTTTTTGCCAATTTCGGCGTGATTTTACTTTTATTTTTAGTTGGTTTAAGTTTAAATATCGGTTATTTAAAAAGAATAGGAAAAGTGGCGGCCATAACCGGTATTGGCCAGGTTATTTTTACTTCTTTGTTCGGTTTTTTTATTTTGTTTGCGATTGGTTTCGATAAGTATCCAGCTATTTTTTTGGCAATTTCCATCACCTTTTCTTCCACGATCATTATTATGAAGCTACTTTCTGATAAGAAAGATTTGCAAACGGTATATGGGCGTTATACAGTGGGGCTTATGTTGGTACAGGATATTATCGCTATTGTGATTATGATTATGTTACCGATTTTTCAAAATAGCGATTCGATTTTAGCTACCGTTTTTGTTCTTTTTGTAAAAGTTTTTTTGTTTCTGCTTGCTGTTTATTTGTTGGCGAACTTGATTTTGCCGGTGATATTGAATAGAGCGGCTAGATCCGGTGAATTTTTGCTGATGTTTACTTTGGCTTGGTGCTTTGCAATTGCCGGATTTGGCGAGATGGCCGGAATATCACTTGAGGTGGGAGCAATTTTGGCCGGCCTTGCCCTAGGGTCTTCCAGATATCAAATGGAGATCAGTAGCCGTGTTAGACCGATTAGGGATTTTTTTATAGCCTTGTTTTTTATTATTTTGGGTTCCGAAATGTATATTGAAAATTTTCAGACAATAATCCTGCCAGGGATTATTCTTTCCATTTTTGTATTGGTGGGCAATCCACTAATTCTTTATTTATTATACCGAAGGATGAAATTTACCAGACAAAGCAGTTTTTTGGCAGGACTTACGGCGGCACAGGTTAGTGAGTTTGGTTTTGTATTTTTGTTTGTGGCCAAGCAATTTGGATTTATAGATGATAATATATTGTCTATTTTTACGGTAGTGGCGCTTATTACGATTTTTGTCTCCTCTTATTTAATTACTTACAATACACAAGTTTACGATTTTATTCTTCCATTTTTTCGCATTTTTGGAAGAGATAAATTTCATTCCCCAAAAGAAGAAAATATTGTTTATGATGTTTTTGTTTTCGGGTATCATCGTTTGGGTTGGAAGATATGCGAGGCCTTAAAAGAGATGAATGTATCTTTTGTGGTTGTTGATTCTGATCCGCTAGCAACAGATAAATTGGAATCCAGAGGAATACCTTATTATTTTGGCGACGCTATGGATGTGGAATTTTTAAGCGAATTACCTATTAATAAGGCCAAATTAATTATTTCTACATTGCCGGGAGCTGATAGTCAAAGCACCCTTATAAAGCATATAAGAATAGAAAACGAAAAAACATTAATTATAGCGAATTTATCGCATATCAAGTTTTTGGATGATTTATACGGCGCCGGAGCCGATTATGTAATGATGCCACATTTGATCAGCGGACACTGGATGGCAAATATACTTAAAACACAAAATTGGAATAAAGATACTTTTAGGAAGCTTTACGAAGAACAAAAGGAAGAAATGAGGCTTCGTTTTACCCTGGGACATCATTAGGAGAAAAATTCAATTAATTAATATTTAATAATAAAAAATCGACAACTTATTGCCGATTTTTTTATAATGTAATAATTTAATTAATTCCAAGTTGTTTGAGCCTATCTATAAAATTGGATTGGATGTCATCCGGGTCAATTAATTTTTCTTCGTGATTATTTTTTAGAGGTTGATTGTGGTGTTTAAGGTTGATTTTTGTTTCATCCGGGTGTTCTATAGGGATAATTCTATTTGTTTTTAGTTTTTTTTCGTGGTCAGAAGGTTGAATGGTTCGTATTTTTGATTTTTGCGGAAAAGATAAATCTTCATTGGATATTATGATTGGTGGCACTTTTTTCTTATCCTCATCGCTTATAAATATTCTATCTTTTTTTAATATCCTTTCTTCATTATTTGCGTGTTCAACAAGGGGTGATTTCGGAGGAGCAACATCTTCCTTTTTAATTTTTTCCCGCTCATCATTTTGGGTGGATTTTCCATTTTCAACTTGTATCTCGGCGTTTTTTTTCCTTTTTATTTTTGCAGGTAGTTTTTTTTCTATAATAACAAGCTCCTCCTTTTCTTTGATTGCCGGAAGATTGCTATGTTCATGATCGGTGATAGCGGGCAACATGCTTTCCGGTGCAAAATTGTTTCCTCTGACAGGGAGGTTGTTTGGAGGGGGAACCTCTTTAGTTCTTATAAATTGTTCTTCATTTATTCTTTCCATATATTCATTTTATCATTTGACAGCGATTTTGACAATTGATAATTTTTAAAGCACAATTTAAGTATAAATTTACTTTTTTTAATTTTTGTTCTTTATAATTTAAATATTTTGTTTAATATTTTTGAGTTAGCCATAGAAAAGAGGGGGATGTAATCATGGATATTACTTTGAAAGATTTAGGGCTTTCAGGCCAGCCCAATGAAAGTATTTATAAAAATTTAATGAAGTTCAGTAATTTTTTATTAAACACTGTGTTGGCAAATACTTTTGAAATGAGCGGAGAAGAAAATTTACGCGAAGATTGTTTTCAAATATTTTTGTGTAATCATCTGTATTATACTGATCCGGTTCTGGCGCAAATGGCCATAGTCTTGGCCAGTCAAAATGATAACCCTATTCCAGCTCCGGCTTATAAGACCTATGTAAAACATAAGATTCTGGGGCCAATAATGGTCAGCTTGTTTTCTTTCCCGATCTACGGCAAGGAAGACGGGTATACGCAAAGAGAAAATTCCCTGCAATATTGCTTTCAGTGTTTTTTGCGCCAACAGAGAATACTTATATTTCCAGAGGGGCAAATTGCGCATGATGGAGAATTTATTACTGGAAAGTTTGGCGCAGCAGAAATAGCCTGGCGCGCATACCACGCCCTAAACGATATTAAAAGCGGAAACTATAAGGAGAAGATCAAGATAATTCCTATGAATATCTCGTATTATCCCACTCCGGGAGTGCCACTTTCCGAAACAGGAAAAATATCCGTACAATTTGGCCGAGCTATTGATGTTAAAGAGGATTTTATAGACAGGTTTTATTCACCATTTCATCCGTTCAGCGACGAGATAAAGCTAAAAAGAAGCCTGCAGGCCAAGTTAATGAAAAAGGTAACTCACGAAATAGGCTTATTAACCACCATTAATATTAATCAGGTAATTTCCTGGATTATTTACGAGCTGGCTCAAAATAAGCATTTAATGATAGATAAATATAAATTTGATAATTTACTTTTTGATATCATTGACAGACTCAAAGAAGAAAAGAAAATTCATTTGATTAATCATTTGACAGATTGCGACCTTACTCTCCGCGCCTATGATGTTTTTATGGAAAAACTTTTCAGAGAGAATATTATAGCCAGGCACATAACTCGCAGACGGGAAGAGGTTATTGGTTTTAATTTCGATTATATACTCAAAGAGTATAAATTTGAAGATGTACGGGATAAAAATATTATTTTCTATAATCGAAATTTGATTAATCATTTAGATGATTTCAAAAGAATTTCTCAAAAAAAAATTAATAAAGAATTATAGATTAAACAAAATATTTATCAAAAATAACCTTTCTAAAATTAGAAAGGTTATTATTTTTGTGATATAATATTTTTATGCAAAAATTACATAAAATATTAATAATTTTTGGAATAGTCCTTATTTTAAGCGGAGTTTTTTACTTTGCTTTTAATAGAGCATTGGCAGATTCAAGCAGTCTGGAGGTAAGTTTTTTAAATGTGGGGCAGGGAGATGCTATATTGATTGAGACGCCTGAAGGGCAGAATATTTTGATTGACGGAGGACCGGATAAGAAAGTGATAGATTGCTTATCAGAAGAGTTTCCTTTTTGGGATCGGACTATTGACCTGATGATTTTGACCCACCCCCACGATGATCATGTCAGGGGACTAATAGATGTTTTACAAAGATATAATGTGAAGAAAGTTTTATATACTGGAGCAGAGGACGGGGCCGCTGCATATAATGCCTGGAAGAATTTAATCAAAGAGCTGGCAATACCCCTGGTAATTATCGACAGACCGCAGATTGTTAACCTGGGAAAGAATTGTTTTTTAGATATTTTGTATCCGCGGACAAGCTTTTTGGGCAAAGAAGAAAAAAATTTGAATAATACTTCCATAGTCTCTAAGCTAGACTGCCGGGGTAGAAAATTTTTGTTTACGGGAGACGCGGAGGCAGAAGTGGAGAGAGAACTATTGGAAGAAAAAACGGACTTAAGAGCGGATATTTTAAAAATCGGCCACCATGGATCGAATAATGCCAGTAGTGAATATTTTTTGCAGATCATAAGTCCAAAGGAAGCCGTGATTCAGGTTGGCGCTGAAAATGATTTCGGCCATCCGACACTGAGGATACTTAGAAGGCTTGAGAAAATGAATATTAGTATTTTTCGGAATGATAAAGATGGGACAGTACGATTTGTTTATTAAAAAAAAGTTGCATTACACAACTTTTTATTTGTAATTAAAATATTAATTTTGCTATCCACATCGGTATGCAAAAATCCGCAGTCACAATAATAGACATTATAAAAAATGCTACATTCCCGCCTGTTCCCGGTAAGAAGGGTACATTTAAACAAATAAAAATAATTATTGCTATAGCGGTTAATACTGATACGGTGGTAAGAGGAGCTAAAGCCCCTATAATTATTCCCAGTATTGCAATTATTAAACTTACTGCAACAATAATTTTATTTCTGGATAAAAATTTAATAAATCTATCAAGCATTTTTTCTCCTTATTTATGATTTATGCGCCTTTTTATATTCTGCTAAAGCCATCTTATATCCTACTCGATTGCAATAGCATGGATATCTTTTTTCAAATAAACCTTGTTTTTTAAATTTTTCTTTACACACAAGATAGGTTTGATAAGTATCCTCCCCAAAATGAGTTAATGGTAGCGTGAGTATGATAATAAAAAATAAAAATGCGGTTAAGACTGAAGACCAAGGAGAGGGGCTTGTAAAAATTATTACAAAAAATAAGCACGGTAGAGCCATGAAGCCCGCCAGAGAAAATTTGTTCCAGTAAATAGCTTTTAATCTTTTTTTATTAATCATTGTTCCCCCAGATTTATTGTAAAAAAGCATATATAATTTATCATACTAATATTTTTTACTAGTTATGTCAATATTGATTTTTTCTTTAAAAAATGGTAGATTATATATAGGTTTTATAGTAAATATAGTTTTAAGTGATCGAAAATTAAATATAATAATATATTTTGATTAAATAGCTTTCGACTTTACAAACTTTATAGACTTGTTACTTGTAAATTTTGTAGTGAGAACGAAAAAATTTACTATGTCTAATACAAATAATAATTCTGGATTGAGCCAGAATATACTTAATAAATTAGCTCATATATTACCGGCCACCAAACAGGGGGTTACGGGGCAGGTGATAGAATTTATTATTGAACAAACATTATTTGAACTTGGACAAAATAAGACATTAAAAGAAATTTCTGCCGGCATTGGCAGTATTTTTTTACTCAAATTTTCCTCCGAAGAAGTATCAGAAATCCTAGAGAAGCTACAAGAAAAAAATCATATTATCAAATCCAGTTCGCATAAATATTCTTTAAGAGATGTGTATGTCTCTAAATTTAAAGAGCTGCACCAAAATATTGAATTAACAGAACAGAAAATATTTTCCGAGTGGGCTGGTTATATAAAAAGTAAATATTCTAAATTATCTAAAGAAGAAATACTGAGCCTAGAAAAAGATTTGCATTTTTATATCAATCGCATGTTCTGCAAACACGGAGCTGAGTGTGCAGTTCTTCTGTATCCTGATAATCAAAAAATAAATAATTTAATAAATAAATATTCAGAGGGAAAAATAAATAAATATTTGCCGCCACGCACCAATTATGTGATGAGTGTTCGCCGCACCGAGTTTCCGCTATTTTTTAAAAATAGCAATATTGAGAAACGCCGGTATTTTACCGGCATGTTGGACGGTACTTTTATTTATAACCTGATTCAGATTGATCCGCATACCAAAAAATATTTAAAGGAGAATTTTAGAAATTATAAATTTTATTTGGATACCAACATTTTATATTCCCTTTTTGATTTAACCGACCCCAAGGGAAAGAATGTTGTTGAAAATGTTTTAAAAAAATGTGAGCATTTTGGCATCAAATTAGCAGTAACCGAAAAAACAATAACAGAGATGAAGTTGTCTATAAAAACCAAAAGCCGAGAACTTTTGAACAGTAAGCCGATTAAAAGAGAGTTAGCCGGAGCCGCTGCCGATTTGGTTTCAGAGGATAGTTTTATTGCCGCTTATTGGCGCCTGTTCCATAAAACCGGAATTAAGAAACAAGACTTTATTCAAAAATTTAATTATATTGAAGAACTTTTAAAGGCGCGCGGAATTGAAATAGAGTATCAGTATCATAAATTTTTAGAAGAAGAAATATTGGAAGAAATAAAAATTCTTCAGAACACGAGCGCCGGAAACAAGGCAGAGGTGGTAGCAGAACATGATGTTTTTTATCGTTTATTAATTAGATATCTGCGCGATAAAGCAAAATACGAAAAAAGTGACAAGCGTTATTGGTTTTTGACATTTGACAGTCAACTTTTGCCATACAGTCTTGAAACTCGCAATGAACATGAGTCGCCATTTATTATTTTTCCACATCAGATTTTTCAAATACTTCGTCCATTTACAGAGAGGACTGACAATTTTGACCAAACTTTTATTGAACTTTTTAGCAGGCCCCATATTAAATCATCGGAGGGGATATTGCCGCACGATATTGCCGAGAGAATTCTCTCTACTATTTCCAGTTATAAAGATTTACCGACCAATGTGGCGATTGATATTATTATGGATGCCAATTTTCAAGAAGCAATACTATCAGAAGAATCAAAAAAAATACAACTAGAAACCATAGAGGAACATATAGACAATGCTATGTCCCATAAGGTAAAAAAGTTAGAGCAAAAAATAATGGATTTGGAAGCTAGCTTGAAAAAGAAAGAGCTGTTGAGACGGGGAAAAGGGGAAAATAAGCATGTTAAAAACGATAAAAGGGGTAAAGAATTCGAAAAAAAACACAACCAGTTAATTGAAAAAAGCAAAGAACTCTCTAAAAAAAGAAAAGAACTAAATAAAAAGAATCAGGAGCTACAGAAACATCGGGAATGGTTTACGGAAAAAGACAAAGAAAACAAAAAATTAAGAATGTTCCTGTTTTTTATTTCTTTGTTATTTTTAATTGTTACTAATGTTTTTTTGTTCTATTATTTTTGGATGAAGATAAGCGCGGTAATTAAGGAGTTGTGGGTGGCAACGGATATTATATTGATAATTTTTATTTTAAAAATAAAGTGGCGCCTATCCTTGAGTATTCAGATAGTTTTGGGACTTTTGGCATTATTGCAATTTATCCCATGGCTTATTAGTTTTTTGCCGAAATAAATGATTTTGTGCTAAAATTATATCATATTAAAGTAACTTTCGACTCTCGACTTCTAAGCGATAGCGGAAAAATTTTCTTCATGAACAATAAAAAAATACTAATTTCTATTATTTTTTATATCAATCCTTATTATTACTTGTATTTTTTTATATTTCATAGGCTTAATTACAAGGCATCGGGGTCATTAAAATTAAAAGATATCTCAAACAGATCTATTGGCACAAAAGAAATAAAAGAAATGACTAGTAGAAAAATAGATTTAGATTTGTGTGTGGATGTTAAAGCGGAAAAAAAAGATGAATGCTATTTGGCCTTATCTCAGAAAAATAATGATATTGATTTATGTGAAAATATAGGTGATCTCACAACACAGGATAGTTGTTTTAATTTTTTTGCGTTAAATAGTAAAATTTTTTATTGTGTTCAAAAATAGGGGACAGTAGTATTCGCGACGGATGTTATGCGGAAATAGCCATGGCAACAAATAAAACAGAGTTATGTTCAAAAATTAAGAATGATAAATTTCGAATTTCGTGCATGAATGGCAAATCCGCAGATTTATGTGATCATATGAGCACCATGGATTTAAAAGATTTATGCTTCCTAAACAAGGCCCGGGAGAGCTTAGATGATAATTTATGCGAATATATAAAAATAACAGAAGAAAAAGACGCTTGTTTTTTCTATGTAGCCAGAAATAAAAAAGACGTTCATTTGTGCGCAAAAATGTCAGAAGAGAATGTGGCGGATTGTTATTCGGGAATTGCCTTGTTGACAGAAAATTTTGATATTTGCAACAGCCCACAAACATTAAGTATAAGAGATAAATGTTATAAAGGTTTAGCTATGGACACAAAAAATTATGAAATTTGCGATAAAATTATTGATAAAAATATACAAGATGAATGTAGAAATAATGAAGATGATGATTAATTTATTTAATATTAGTTAAAATTTTAAGTTATTCACATTGACAAAATCAGTCTCATATGATATACTTAAAATATAAAAATTTTATATTATTAATAAATTAATTTAATAATCAGCCCATAATTAAATTGTGGGCTGGCTGAAAATAAAAACAAAAAAATGCAAAAAGTAAAAAAATGCGGATGCGGTGGCGCATCTTGCGAACCTCAAAAACACACACATATTTTTAACGCCAATTTCTTATTAATAGCTATCACCACCACGGTAACCTATTCGTTTTATATGGTGTGCGCAGTAGCATTTTTGGCATAAGGATTTATGAACTGATTATATAAAAGCAAGGTTTTTCAAAAGCCTTGTTTTTTTTAAAATATGGAAATTAATTCTATAGATAAACCAAACACCAAAAAGACTTTTGGAGATTATTTGAAAATATTAATATATAAACTCGGGGGAACGATGGAAATAGCGATGATCATATTTTTTTGGTTGCTTATTTTTAATAATACCGCCAGCTTTGAAGGATTTAGCCGTGAAGAAATAATTACCTATATTTTGGTTGGGGGCATTATTGGGCTTTTCGGGGGCTATATGCTTTCTAAAATAATCATACACGGCATCAGCCATGAAAGCATTGAACTCTTAATTAAAGACCCCTATCAATACTTTTTAAAAATTTTTAAAAGAAGTTTGGATAAAATGTTTATTCCTTTTGTGTCGGCGGTATTTTTGCAGGTCATATTGTTGTATTTTTTGGTGGAGAATATAATTATCAATCTTAACTTGTTTTATTGGGTGGTTATTTTAATCATGATATTTTTATCTTTAATTTCTGAATTTTTAATGTTTTATCTGTTTAGGATTCTGTTTATTACGAATATTGAATCCAAAGACATTTATCATATTATCGTCAGGTTAAAAAATATTTTTGCCGGCAGATATTTTCCTTTAAGTATGTTGGGATTTGTGTTCTTAAATATCAGCCTGTCTCTACCTTTCGCATATTCATTTTTTGTCCCTACTCAGCTTTATTTGCGGGAAATTGATATTATGGTGGGAGTAGGAGGATTATTTATTCAATTGATATGGATATTTATTTTTTATTGGGCAATCAGATTTTTTTGGCAGAATAGAAATAAAAAAGAAGAAAAGAAAAAATGGCAGCCGGAGTTTAAAGAATTTCAAAATAATTAGCATAGCAGACATACATAATATGAAGCCAGATTTAAAATTAAAAATTAATATGGAAGGGAATATCAGTAATGCACAATATTTTGTTAAAAATGGAGAATATGTTGATTTGTTTTTACCTTTAAATTTTCAATATATTCTTAGTAATAATTCTTCAAACAATAAAAAAATTAAGAAGCAATGGGATAAAGAGCAAAATATAAAGATTTTAGATAATTGGTTTTAATTTTTTAATTCTAAATAAATAGAAATTATTGTAAGTATTTTATTTTTTAGCGGTAGACCAGAGAAGTTTGAATTGTTCAAGATGAGAAATGCGCAGTTTCTCATTTTTTATTTCAATAATAAAGGGATCATCAGTAAAAGATTGGATGTTTACGCAATTTGGCCAGATAACAGTAGTTGAGAGGTGAGTCAGATTATAGGGGAGGAAACGGGTTTGTTTTAATTGTTTGTTTTTCTGGTGATTCCCGAACTCATTTCTAAATTTTTCATTAGCTAGGTGCTGAGAATAAATTTTTCTTTTAGTGCGCAGTTTTTCGTATTCTTCATCCATGAATTTATTACCGATAATATCATTGAATTTTCCGGAATAGCCGTTAATAATATGAACTGTTTCTCCTGCGGGAAAATTGCGGAATTTATTAATAATATATCTTTTAATTTTTTCTCTTCCGTCATAAACATTGATTTCATGTTCATGGCGGCTTTTTTTCATAGATTCTTTTATGGTCTTTGCCAATCTGACGGCTATGATTTCCTGTTTTTTGGCATTTTCAATCAAAATATCAGGGTTCATGATTTTGTAATGGCTGATTTTGTTTTTGATATTTTTAAAGACCATATTGCGGTCTTCCAGTTCTTCCAGGGCGTTATAAATACTTTGTCTGTGTAGTTTGAGGTCAGAAATAATAGAGCCTACCGATGTTTCACCAATTTTTAAGAGACTGAGATAAACCAATATGGCATTATGGCTTAGCCCCATTTTTTGTAGATCTTCTTTCATATTAGTAGTACGGATGTGTACGGATTCTATAACGAATACATACAAATCACAGATTATTTTTTTTGTGTCATTCTGAACTTGATTCAGAATCTATGAGGTGCTCAAAAAGTTTTACTATGTGGATTCTGAATCAAGTTCAGAATGACAGAGAAGGGGGGTAATTTTTAAAAATTTATTTTTTTGAAAAAAATCTAAAAAAAGTAATGATTTTAAAGGGTATTTAGGGGTGTCTAAATTTTTTTGACAATAAAATTATTATTTAGCTAATTATAGTATTAGTATATATCAAAAATGATTAGTTGTCAAGTATTGTCAACCAAAAAAGGTTGACAAGTTTTAAAAAGTGCGCTATAGTGTTTGTGTTAAGAGAGAAATGAAAGAAAAATTTTTGTTCTTTACAATTTAAATTTTTAATTCAAAAAGGAGGAAATTATGCAGGTAGGATTACCCAAGGGGCACCTGAAAGAAAATATTATTAGGATTTTGTCAGAAAGCGGAATTACTTTTACCTTTAAAAATGATCGTGATTATCGCCCTGTTTGCAATTTGTCCTGGATTGAAGCTAAAATGTTTCGGGCCGGAGCAATTCCCCAACTTGTATCTTTGGGAAAAGTCGATATGGGATTTTGCGGACTGGATTTGGTTCGGGAAAAAGATTATGAAAATGTTTGTGTGATTTATGATTTGGGTCTTAATCCGGTAAGGCTGATGGTCGCTGTCCACGAATCTCAGAAAGGTATTCTGGATTATCCCCCCGAGCGTCCCTTGATTATTGCCACTGAGTATGAATCTTTGGCTGCTAGGTGGGCTTTCGAAAAAGGATTGAGCCATATCACTGTTCAGACCCATGGTTCTACCGAGGCATATGCTCCGGAACATGCTGATATTATTTTTGATTGTGTGGAAACAGGGGTTACCATGAAAGCTAATAATTTGGTTATCGTTGATGAGATTTTAGATAGTACTACGCATTTAGTGGCTAATAAATTTTCTCTTCGTAATAGATATCTAAGTGAACAGATAGAAGAAGTTGTGGAAAAAATACGTAGGAGCAATCACTAATTAACTAAATTAAAAATTATGACAAAAAAGGAGAAAAAAATGAGCATCAACGTTATTATCGGAGCCCAGTGGGGCGATGAGGGTAAGGGGAAACACGGCGATATTATTTCGGAAAAAGCAGATTATATGGTTCGTTTTCAGGGCGGCGCTAATGCCGGGCATACTTTGGTAATTGACGGAGAGAAGATTATTATGCATCTTTTGCCGGTAGGTATCATGCGTCCTAGTGTTGTTAATCTGGTCGGTCCTTATGTCTTGATGGATTTAGAAGTTCTGGAAGAGGAATTAGCAATTGCTAAAAAATGTGGCGCTAAAATTATTCTGGATAGTTCTGCTCCGGTAGTTTTACCGATTCATAAGCAGATTGACCGGGGTCGTGAAAAATTAGCCGGTAAGAGTGCTATTGGTACGACTCAGAGGGGCATCGGTCCGACTTATGAAGATTTTTGGTCTCGTCGTTTTGTGAAATTGGGTGATCTGGTGAGTAAAGAAAGGTTTAGTAAAGCTTTACTTCAGAGCGGATATCTTCAAGAAAAGACAGCTCAGGTTAAATTTTTGCGCGAAAATCCTTGGAGTCATAAAAAGTTATTGGAATGGGGTGATAAGTTCTATGATTTAATCAAACCCTTTTTGGGAGATACCAGGGCTATTGTAGCAAAAGCCATTGCCGAAAAGAAGAATATTCTTTTTGAAGGGGCGCAGGGAGTTATGCTTGACGCTCTGCATGGAGCTCATCCCTATTGTACTTCTTCCTTTTGTACTTTGGCTGCAGTTAACGCCAGTTTCGGAGTTTATAATTTTGATCGAGTAATCGGGATTGCTAAGGCTTATGTAACTCGTGTCGGAGCCGGTCCTTTTCCCACAAAATTGGATAATTCCATTGGTGAAAATATCAGGACTGTCGGAGCAGAGTTCGGTGCTACCACTGGTCGGCCCAGAGATTGTGGCTGGCTCGATTTGGTAGCTCTTAAATACGCTTGTCGGATGGGGGGGGTAACAGAATTGCAGATCACTAAATTGGACGTAATGACCGGTCTGAAAGAAATTAAAGTTTGCGTGGGATATGAAGATGTGGATGAATACGCCTCACTTACTCTTGATGTTTTGGAAAATGCTAAACCAGTATACAATGTATTTCCGGTTTGGGAAGACGATATTTCGAAAGTAAGTGAATATGATAAACTCCCGCCGGAAGCAAAAGAATATTTGGCATTTTTGGAAAATTTCCTTGGTGTACGGATCTCTGCTGTCGGAGTCGGTCCTGACCGTAAACAGATTCTTTACTGTTAAACAAAATAAAAGGGCTTACGTAGAAAATGCGTAAGCCTTAAAATTTTCATAGAGGAGATAAAATGATTGATATTAATAAGCTTACGGAAGAAGAGTTTAAAGCATTACCCTCAGTAGCTGAAGGTGAAAGTAAAGAAGTTCGTTATGCCGGTAAGGGATTGGTGGTTATTCGTTTTAAACCTACGATTTATAGTTTTACTGCTAATCGTTGCGGTGTGGTTCCTGGATCTGATATTTTAAGACTTCGGGCTAGTAAGGTTTTTTTGGAGCTTTTTCGGCAGAAAGGGATTAAACATGCTTATCGGGAAATTAATGATAAGTGGGTCTTGTCTGATTTAATATTACAACCCGGGACAGAGCTGAATCCCCACCCTTTCAGACCCGATGATATGAATAAAGAAGAAATTGCTAAACTAGCTGTTGCTGCTCCGATTGAAATAGTTGTAAAGAATATGCATACCGGCACATCCAAACATCGTTATTATGGAATGATCGGTCATCCGATTAGAAAAAGTCATAATTTTTATCCTGGATTTACCTTTGAAGGAGATGGCGCTTATCCGGAGACAGTAGTTCGTTTTGATTGGCGTAATCCTTTAAAAGATAACAATGGTAACCGTTTGGCAGATGAGATTCTACCTGATGAATTAGCGGACTGGTATATTAATACTAAAAAGGCCAGAGGAACAGCCCTTAAAGTGGGAGATGTTGTGGCCGAATTCTTAAATGAATATGATATTGTTTTTTATGACCTTTGTTTGTTCATTACAGAAGACGGTGAAACTGTTTTTGGTGAGATTAGTCAGGATTGTGGCCGGTATCGTCATTTTGACCTTGGATCTCTGGATAAAGATGCCTGGCGTGCCGGAGGGTCAAGCGAGATAGTTTTGAAAAAGTGGGATTTGCTTTTAAAATATATTACCGACAAAGGAGGGGAATAAATTGAAAAAGTTTTTTATTGGTACGACCAATCCGAACAAGATAAGGGAAATCGGTGGAATACTGCGATCTACGGGTTGTGAATTTGAGCCCATTGGTACAGTAGATCCGGAAGAAACTGAAGATAATTTTGAAGGCAACGCTATTATTAAGGCTTTAGCTTATGCAAAAGCCAGTAGAGGCATCACTATTTCAGAGGATTCCGGAATTCTGATTCCGTCTCTGAATAATTTACCCGGTCCTTGGTCAGCCAGATTTAGTGATTGTAAACTGGAAAAAGAAAATGGTATCTATCGGATTCTGGAATATCATGAAAGTGCTTTATCCCGTGAAGATATTGATCGTAAGAACAATGAATTGGTATTGGATTTGATGAAAGATGTTCCCTTTTCCAAGCGAGTAGCAAAATTTTGTGTGATTTTGATTGTGGCTAATGAAAGAGGAAATATTCTTTTTAAGGCAAGCGGCGAAAGTACGGGGTGGATTAGTACGGAAATGCATGGAATGAATGGTTTCGGGTATGATCCGATATTTGTTGGGGGTGACACTCATGGTAAAACCTATGCGGAACTTGATAACATGAGAAAGAATCTCAGAAGTCATCGAAAAAAGGTTTTGGATGAATTTAAAGCCTGGTTGGGATTTTATTTGAAAAAATGAAAATTATAATTGATGGTAATGACGGAGTAGGGAAGAGTACTTTGGTGCTTTCCTTGAAAGATTTGGGATATGAGGTTTCTGACAGAGGACTTCCCACTATCATGACCGATGATCCAAATACTGAATTAAAGCAAAATGAAATTTATATTATTCTGGATGTTTCGGTTGAGATTTCTCAAAAGAGACTTCTGGAAGCCGGTAAGGATTTGAATGAAAGATATCATTGTTTGGATGATTTGAAATATTATCGGGAAAAATTTCTGGAAATACAAAAAAAATTACCTTTTTCAGTATTAATTGATGCTTCTGTTTCGAAGCAAGAAGTATTACAGAATTCTTTGGAGTTTATAAAAAAATTTTTATAAAAATAATAAAACCGTTCTAAAATAGAACGGTTTTTATATTGAAGAAAACTTTTTATTCGGATATCTTCATTTTATCCTTGCATAGGCCGATATAGATGATGGGGATTACTACCAGGGTAAGGATAGTAGAGAAAATTAATCCAAAAATTACAGTAAGGCTTAAGCCGCGCCACATTTCATCAGCATAGATCAATGGGAAAATACCGGCGATAGTGGTGATGGATGTCAGGAATATCGGCTGCATGCGGGTGACGCCGGCATCGATGATCGCTCCGAAGAATTCCATGCCGTGGCTGATGTTTTTGTTTATACGATCGATCAGCACAATGGCGTCATTGACTACGATGCCGGCCAATGAGACAATACCGATAAATGCCGGAAAAGAAAATGGCTGCCCGCAAATATTCAGGCCGATAATTACGCCGATGATGGCTAGCGGTAGAGAAAAAATAATGATAAACGGCTGTTTAAACGAATTGAATTGTAAAACCAATATAAAGGCAATTAAGATTACTGCCACAATCATAGAGTAAAAAATTTCACTGAATGATTTTTGAATATCTTCGGTTTCCCCGCCAACTTTAATAGATACGCCCTTTGGCAGATTTAATTCTTTTTGAAATTTATCAAATTGGCCCATTATGTTTTGCAGATTTACCCCTTCTTTGGTGTAGGCCGAAACTATTACCACGGTTTCACCATCGCGGTGTTTAATAGAGAGCAGGGATGGGTTCAGGCTTATTGAGGCGACTTGTTTCAATTGAATTGTCTCTCCCGTGTTTGTAAAAAGCAGAATGTTTTCTAGGTCGTTTACAGTATTAAAAGATTGCTCTTCATATTTTACTGTAATATCAATAGTTTCGCCATCGCGAGTTATGTCTCCGGCATTGGCTCCGAAAACCGCATTTCTTAGAGTGGATGCAATACCACTAATGCTTAACCCATAATAATTAGCTTTTTGTTTATCGACTACAAAAGTGAACTCTCCAGAAGCGTTTTCTAGATTATTTTTAATGTTAACTACGCCAGGCACAGAGGAGAGGAAGCCTTGAATTTCTCTAGCTAAATTTGAAAGGTCTTTCATTTCGTCTCCGAAAATGCGGATTTCAATCGGTGCTCCGCTTGGGGGTCCTGCGCTTAATTCTTCTACGGTTACCTTGGCGCCTTGTATGGTTTCTAATTCCGGCCTAAGGCTTTCTGAAATTTCAAAACTTTTTCTTTTGCGTTTTTCAGAATCAACTAAATTAACTGTAATGTTTGCCAGATGGGTTCCGTTTCCGCCCCCCGAACCATACCCCAGAGACGCAGTAGATCCAATATTTACAACATAATTATCCAGTTCCGGCACTCTGGATATTATTTTTTCTGTTTCTTTTGATATTTCTTCTGTTTTTTCTAAAACAGAACCCACGGGAAGCTCGATATTTACTACAAAATAATCAATATCTACCTTTGGGAACATCTCTATTTTCATAATTCCGGATATGGGGGTAGCTACAGCTAAAATAAAAAGGATAACAAAAATTGTGATAACTTTTCTTCTTTTGTTTTTGTGCGGTAATGTTTTTTGGAGGAAATTAATATATTTGATTTGAATTTTGTTAAAAATAGTTTCTACTCTTTTTTTCCTTTTTGAATTTTCTTGATGTTTTTGCTCTCCTTTCATGAAGCGGGTGGCAAGCGCAGGAACCACTGCTAGCGCCACAAATAAGCTGGAGAGCAGGGTGGTGGTGATGGTTTTTGGCAAGATAGACATATATTCTCCCATAATGCCGGAGACAAGAAGCATGGGCAGGAAGGCGGCAACGGTGGTCATGGTGCCAGAGATGATAGCCCATTTAAAGTTCCAAACAGAAAGAATGGCCGCTTCAAATATAGATTTTTTATGTTGGGATATATATTCGTTTATTCCCTCAATAACTATAATAGCATTATCAACCATTAACCCAAGAGAAAGCACCAATGAAAAAAGCACCATGCTATTTAAAGTCATTCCCTGTATTTTTAGGGCTGAAAAAGTAATTAAAAAGGCGATGGGTATAGATAATGCGGTGATTATAGCTCCGTTCAAGCTTAGAATTAGCATTAGTATCAAGGCAATAAGCACCATAGTTTGAAGTCCGCTAGACCCCAAAGTATGAATATCTTTTTTTATAAAAACTGAGTTATCGTTTGTTTTTATGATTTGCAGATTTTTCGGAATTATTCCTTTTTCGTATAGTTCATCAATTTTTGCACCAGAATCTTTTACGATATTTAAAATATTTCCGCCGGTTTTTTTGTATATTTGCAGGGAAATGGTTTGTTTTGATTCTTGATTTTTGAGACCAATTCTTGATTTACTATTTTTTTCTTTTATACCTTCTTTAACTAAGGCAATATCTTTTAGAAATACGGGGGAGTTGTTGTATGTTGTAATCACCACATTGTTTAAATCTATAGCATCCAAGAATTTACCCTTAACCCGCACATCATATTTAAATCCGTCTACTTCTATGTTTCCCGAAGGAAGACTGAAATTGTTGGTGTGAATAGCATTTACAATCTGACCCATGGATATGTTGAAATAAGCTAATTTGGTTTGATGCACCATGATTTGAAACTCTTTTTCTATACCGCCGATAATTCGGCTTTCCGAAACATTTTTGATATTTTCAAAATTTTCTTGGCAGATGTCCGCATATTTTTTTAACTCTTCTTCTGTATAATCCCCAAGCAGTGAGTATGTGATAATGGGAAGATCGTTAAAATTTATTTCACTAACTATCGGATTTTCAGCCATCTCCGGAAGCTCCGACTCGACATTATCTACTTCCTCTCGGAGTTTGCGAAAAGATTCCCGCAGGTCGGCACTGGCTTCAAATTCTATAAAGATAGAAGAGAATCCTTCACCGGAAGAAGATTCAAATTTATTGACATTATCCAAGTTTTCAATTTTCTTTTCCAGTTTTTTTGTGATCATTTCTTCTATGTCTTTTGGATTTGCTCCCGGGTAAACTGTTGTTACTATCGCATATGGTACTTGGATTTCCGGTTCAGCTTCTTTGGGGAGGGTAAAAAGAGAATAAATACCGCTAAATGTGATTGCAATCAGAAGCAGATAGGTAAGCCTGAAATTTTTAATAAAAAAACCAAAAAAAGATTTTTTTTCTTTTTCCAGTCCTTCCTCCATTATCTTTTTATAATTATCCGAGTAATTATTTTTATTGTTCATAATTTTGAATTTTTTTAATTCATTATTTCCACTCGCTCCCCATCTTCTAAAATTTTACCGCCCTCAACTATTAATTCATCTTGCGCGTTCAAACCATCTATTACTTCTATTAAATTACCCTCGGTTTTTCCGGTGGTTATTTGTATTATTTGAGCTGTTGGCATGTTTTTTTCATTTGTTTTAACTATAAATACGAAACTCCCGTTTTGAGTAATGGTTACGGCGCGCAATGGGATATATATTGATTCACTGTGTGTTTTTTCCAGATGTTTAATCGGAAGTAAGACATCAGTAAATGTTCCGGAAATTAATTCTTTATTTTTATTATTAAAGAGAATGGTGATTTTTACTTTTTTAGTAATAGGATCGGCTACCGGATCAATGGAAGAAATTTTTCCCACAAAGCCATCCCCAATGATTACCTCCGCTTCTTTGTTGATGCGATATACATCTTCACTGGATATGCTTACTTCAATTTTTAAATTATCAATTTGAGAGACTTCGGCTATTTTTTGTCCGGGACCCACCTCTGTTCCAACCTCTATTAGTTTTTTTGTTATTTTTCCGGCAATTGGAGATTTAATTGAAAGATCCCCGGCTTGAGTTCGAGCGAGATTTAACTGCCCCCCCGCACTATCTAAAGAAATTTGCGAAGATAGTTTTTTTTGATCTTGTCCCCTTTGAGCTGTTTCAAGCGATGCTAAGGCGTTGATGTATCCAGTTTGGGCAATAATTAAATTATTTTCCGCAGCTTTTACTGAATTTTCCAGAGTGATAATTTCTTGATTATAACTTAGGTTGATATTTTGTAGTATTTGCAGGGTATTCTCTGCTCCGGTTTGGGTTCCGGTAAATGATGCATGCAGTGATATAAGAGACTGCTTTAAATTACTTAAAGCGGTTTCATTGAAATCCGAGCTGGATATAGTATTGTTGATTACCTCCAATGTGTCATCAATAGATTGTTTTACAAGCGAAAGACAATTAATCATATCAAGCATCTTTTCTTTTATGTCTTCAGTGTTTGGTGTTGCTTTTTTCAAAATGTCGTATTGATTTTTGGCTGCACGGTAACTGGTTTCGGCTATATGCACCGTTGATAATTTTTTTACTCCCAGCACATATTCTATACCGGTAATTTGCGCTGTCCCATCTTCCACATCTAGTATCTGATTAATTTGGTTTAGGGCGTTAAAAATAGAATTGAGATAGCTGTTAAAAGATATGATTGCATTGGTTTTTACATCTATTTTATTTTTATCTTTTAATGTTTTAATGTTTGCGAGGTTGTCTTGGGCGGAATTAAGAGCGATTTCAGCTGATTTTATGGTTTCTTCTGCGCTTTGTACGCCGATTTCAGCTTGTCTTATGGCTTCGTTTCCCAAGATTTCCGTTGAAGAAAGGTTGTTTTGCATATTAGCATAATTGGTTTGAGCATTGTTGAGTCCGGTAAGCACAGCCCCGTCATATAGGGATGCTAATAATTTATTAACATAAACATCGTCGCCAATATTAAAATAAATATTTTTAACAGAACCGCCGATATTTGCGGTAACATCAATTTGTGTTTCCGGTTTTATGGCACCGATAGTTTCTATAAAAGCATCGTCATTATTCATGTCTAATATGATTGTTTCTACTTTTTTTAATTTTTGCGCCATAACTTCCTGCGGTTCTTGATTGTTTTTATTTTGTATTATTTTAAAAGAAGCAAAAATGCCGCTAGACATAATTAAAATAGAAATAATTATCACGATTGGTTTTTTGTAGATTTTTTTATCTTTGAATATTTGTTTAATTTTATTTAACATATTATTTCAATATTAGTTTTATAATATAATTGATAACTTCTTTTTTGTTCAGCACCTCTTCATTTAGCATGGCTTTATTTAGGGCATATGAATTAATGGTGCCGAATATTAATAAAAATAGAAATTCTTTTTTTATGTTTTTTAGATTATTGTTTTTTTCTATAATTTCGTCAAAAAGAGGAGAGAGGGTTTTATATAATTGGTTTTTTGCTTTTTTTAGAAAAATAGTTGCATTTTCATCATGTTTAGAAAGTTTTTGCATTATTATCATATTATGACATTCGTTTTTTTTGTTTTTGCATAATTTTAATTCCAAAAACAGCGATAGTATTTTTTTTAGTTTTTCCTTGGTTTTAATATTCTTTTTTATTATTTTTTCAAAATTTTTTATAAAATAACCGTAAACATCTTGTACAGCCCCTAAATAAATTTCCCCCTTATTAGCAAAATGATGATATAATGCTGGTTTGCTAATATTTAATTTTTGAGCAATATCATTCATGGATACGGAATCATAGTTATAAACGGAAAAAAGTTCTTTAGCGGTTGTAATAATTTGTTTCTTTGTTGTTTTGGGCATATATTGTGTTCTTTGTAATTACTTACCGATCGGTAAGTTGTAAATTGAATTATAGCAAGAGAAAAAAAATTGTCAACTCCTCCTTTGCCCCATATCTTATTTTGTAATTTTTAGTTTGGGGTTTTGAGTTTTGAGTTAGACACTGTTTTGTTTTTGTGTTAAGCTTGTTTAAATTTTATTGATTTTTAACAAGGGTGTTGGATTTTAATTTTAGATATACGCGGGGGGTGTTGTGAAGAGCGAAATGAAGAAAAAAAATGAAATTAAACATCAATTATATAATCCTTCATGGATTGTGAAATTGGCAGAGAAACAGCTTCCTGAAAAACAAGAATTTATTCAGGCTTGGTTTGGGTGTTCCCCTAAATTTTTTAATTTTAATTTTGATAACCCCTATAAAGGTATAAAAAACATAGAGCAAATTCCGGAAAAAAGTGATATTATAAAAATTTTAAAAAAATGTACAAAGGTTTATGCCTATTGTGAGTGCGGATGCGGAGACCCTTATTTTGTGGTGAGTGGCTTAAAAGAATTAAAAGAAAAAAATTTTCATATTATTCTTAAAAGAGAAGATGGAGTATCTGTTATTTTGGATTTTCTAAAAGTTGGAAAAAAAATGATATATGTAGAAATTGGAAAATGGGGAGAAAAAAAATAAAAATATCAAACTGTTGTGATAAATACAACGGTTTTTTAATTTTTGAAAAATTCTTTACCCTTTGTATTAAATATTGTATAATAAAATAGTAAATCCAAATATTTTACATGAGGATATCAGACAAAATTTTATTAATCGTTTTTGTATTAGCCACTGTTTTGGTTCTGGTGGTCGCACTTTTAATTGGTGGTTCGCTGCAGCAGGTACTTCTTCTTGGTCAGGCCGTATACATTTTTGTTTTTATTACCTCTTTTATGATTAGTCGCAAGCTAAGCCAAAGAATAATAAGTCTTTCTTTTAATGTAGAAGAGATGGCTGCCGGTAATTTTTCTAAAAAAATAGAAATAGACAGTCGAGATGAGATTGGGCAGCTAGCCAGTGCTTTAAATGATTTGCTTTCCAGGCTGCGCACCAATGTAGCCATTGATGTTTCCAAGGATACGGAGCTTGCCAAGGCTAAGACCGATTTTGTAACTTTGGCTTCGCACCAATTGCGCACCCCGCTTTCTATTATAAAATGGTATGTTGATTTTTTGGTAACCGGAGAAGCAGGAGAGATAAACAAGGAGCAAAAAAAGTACTTAGAAGAAGTTTATCTTAGCAATGAAAGGTTGATAGAATTAGTAAACGCGCTTTTGGATGTTTCCAGGATAGATGTGGGTACTTTCTCTATAGAACCGGAGCCGACTGATATCGTGGAAAGAGCAGAAAATGCTCTGCGAAAATATTTGCCGCAGATTAAGCAAAAAGAAATACATTTGAAAAAGGCTTATGATGATATTCCAAAGATTAATTTGGACCCCAGACTTACTAAAATGGTTTTTGATATTGTGATTTCCAATGCGGTGAAATATACGAACAAAGGCGGAATGATAAAAATTACAATCAAAAAAACAGAGAACAACATACTAACCCAGGTTTCAGATTCTGGATGTGGCATTCCCCGTGAACAGCAGCCGAAAGTATTTTCTAAATTATTTCGGGCAGATAATGTCAGGAGAATGGAGTCGGTTGGTACGGGCCTCGGGCTTTATATTGCTAAGGCTGTTATTGAGAAATCAGGAGGCAAGATTTGGTTTGAGTCCCCAAGCTTGGAGTTTCTTTTGTCTGAAGAATATAAAGGAAAAAAAATAACCCCCGATAAAGCTAATAAAGGTACCACTATATTTTTTACTATACCGCTTAAGGGAATGAAAAAGAAATTAGGAACAAAAAAATTATCCAGCCTATAATAATTTAAATTTAAATATTAATAATATGTCAAAAGTTAAAAAAGTATTAATTGTTGAGGATGAAATAGCCATGCTCAATGCTCTGGTAAGTAAATTTGAAAAAGCCGGATTTGATGTTTTGAGTGCTCAAGATGGAAAAGAAGGTGTTCGTATCGCCAAAAAAGAATCTCCTGATTTATTGATTTTAGATATTATTATGCCAAAGATGGATGGAATTTCTGTTGTGAAAGAGATAAGGAGTGACAATAATTGGGGCAGTGATGTGCCAATTATCATGCTTTCTAATTTGAGTGATCCTGAAAGCGTATCCAGTGTTGCCAAGTATAATGTTTATGATTTTCTAGTAAAAACTGATTGGCGGATTGATGATATTATTAATTTAGCAAAAGAAAAATTAAACATATGATTTTTAATTCCAGTAAGGCAGGAGTCAGCTTTGTTAAAATTTTTGTTTTAGAATTCGTGGGTTTGGGGATTATCGGATTCTTATTGATTGTATTATAGTTTTTATAGCTTATAGAGTGTTTCTTGTGTTAAAAGTCAACATCTAAAAGCTAAACTAGTGTATGGAAATTAAAAGATTGGTTGTCGGCCAGATAGAAACGAATTGTTATATTTTGATTTCAAATAGTGAAATGGCCGTTATTGATCCGGGTGATGAAGCTGAAAGAATAATTTCTGAATTCAAAAAACATTCCGCGAAATTAAAGTATATCATTCATACTCATTATCATTATGACCATTGTCTGGCTACCGAAGACATAAAAAGACAAACCGGAGCAGTAGCCCTGATTCATAAAAACGATCAGGGTTTTGTAGAAAATTTTATTCCCGATCAGTATTTGTCTGATGGGGATTTTATTAATATTGGAGAAGAAGCGCTTCGGGTCGTTTTGACCCCCGGGCATACGCGCGGTAGTATATGTTTGTTTGATAGAGGGGGGAGATTTATTTTTACCGGAGACACTTTATTTTTTGACGGATATGGCCGAACCGATTTACCGGGAGGAGATGAAGTACAAATGGAAAGGTCTTTGGCGATGTTAAAAGAGTTGATTAAATCAGGGATGAAAGTATATCCGGGACACGGAGATTTGTATATAGTTTAAAAGGGGTTAGGAAATTTGTAAATAAATATAAAAAAGTTTCTAAATAAATTAGAAACTTTTTGAAGGTGTTTGTAATATGGGAATTATTTTGTTTTTGCCATAGTTCTCATACATCCGGTGCATACTATTTTTTTAACTCCGTCGATTTTTTTTGATTGCAAATTTATATATTGTCTTTTTATTGTTTTGATATTAGAGTGAGATCTAGATGCTCCTTTAGTTGAGCTGCGTCCGCATATATCACATTGTTTAGCCATATATTTTGTTATTTAGCTTATAGGTTATAGCAAAATAGCTTTTAGGGGTAATAGGTTTTAAAGTTAATTCTATAAGCTAACACCCAAAAGCTATAAGCTACTCTATCATGTTTTGATAAAATTTGCAAGATGTGGTAAACTTTTTTTAGAATTGGTATATAATTTATAAAGAATTTTGTTGTAATATTAAATTTTAATAATAATTTAAGGCGGAGACTTCAAAAAGCCTTTCAGGCTTTTCTTGAGTTTTAAATTGTTGCTTTTAGTTTTTCGTTTTTAGTTTTCAAAATATGACAGAGATTTTTTCTATAGTAATATTAATTTTTTCAGCAATTATACATGAGTATATGCATGGTTGGATGGCTGACAGATTGGGTGACCCTACGGCCAAAAACGCCGGCAGACTTACCTTGAATCCCATACATCATATTGATTTTTTTGGCTCTATTCTCCTTCCTTTTATTTTGGTAGTATCCAAGGCCGGTTTTGTTTTTGGTTGGGCCAAGCCGGTTCCATTCAACCCTTATAATTTAAGGGATGCGAAGTACGGAGGTGCAAAAGTAGCAATTGCCGGTCCGATGGGAAATTTTATTACTGCTGTTTTTTTTGGAATTTTAATTAGGTTCACACCGGTTTTTTCCTTATCTCTTCTTGGTATTTTTCATTCAGTGGTATTTATTAATTTATTGTTAATGGTTTTCAACCTGGTTCCTATACCCCCATTAGATGGTTCAAAGGTTATAATGCCGTTTTTACCATATAATTGGCAGTTAAAATTTGCAGAATTGGAAAGATATGGTATGTTTTTAGTGCTAATATTTGTAATGTTTGGTATCCCATTTATTTATCCCATAATATTTTTTCTTTATAAGGTAATTGTTGGTGGGTATTAAAAAATAATGAAAAATTTAAATTTGAACGGATTATTTTTAAATAATCCGTTTTTTGGTATTGATTTTTTTAAAGATTTAATTTATAATAAAAATGCAGTTAAGAGATATTTGGGTTGTGCGGCTGAATAATAAAATTTGTTGCTACCGCTTCTCAAGAACCTAAATAACAATAATTATTAAATTTAAATTTTTAACTGCATATTCATGGATTATTTTATAGTCATTATTTTAATTTTAATTTCAGCATTTTTTTCCGGCTCGACTTTGGGATTTTTTAGTTTGAATCGTGGAGACTTGGAACGCAAAGCTAAATTAGGAGATAAAAAAGCTAAAAAGGTATACAATTTACGAAAAAACGGAAATTTACTCTTGTGTACTCTATTAATTGGCAATGTAGCGGTAAATGCCGCTATTTCTATTTATCTAGGGTCTATTGTTTCCGGAGTTTTAGCCGGAATTATGGCCACTATTTTAATTGTTATTTTCGGTGAGATTATTCCACAGGCCGTATTTTCTAGATATGCACTGAAGGTTGGTTCGAAAATGGCTTGGTTGGTTCATTTGACAGTTTGGTTTTTTTATCCAGTTTGTAGGCCCATGGCATGGGTTTTAGATAAAGCTCTGGGAGACGAAATTCCGACCGTTTATTCTAAAAGGGAGTTAATTAAAATGGTAAAAGATCATGAAGAACTGCAAAATAGCGAGATTGATGCCGATGAAGAAAGGATTATTCGCGGGGCATTATCTTTTTCTGATAAAACGGTGGAGTCTGTAATGACCCCGCGTACCGGAATGTTTGCTTTGCACCATGAAGAGACTTTAAACAGAAGAACAATCTCAGAGATTAGCAATAGTGGACACTCTAGAATACCGGTTTATAAAAAAGACAGAGATGAGATAATCGGCACTCTTTATGTAAAAGATTTGATAAAAAAAGATTGGCGCGGGAAAAAAGTCGGCGATGCTGCTCGCCGAGATGTGATATTTGTGAATAATGAAAAACATTTAGATAAGGTGTTAAATGATTTTAAACGAACCAGGCATCATTTGTTTATTGTGGTCAGTAAGTTTGGAGATGTTGTGGGGCTTGTTACCATTGAGGATATATTAGAGGAAATAATTGGCGAGGAAATTGTGGATGAGTTTGATAAAGTGGATGATTTGCGCGAAGAAGCCAAACGAAAATTTAAAAAGAGAAAAATCAACACAGTTTAAAATTTATAGTTCTCAATATAAAGGGTCTGTCGCCAAACACTGTCACGGCCCAAATTTTAGTCTTTTGCTGTAAAATCTAAAAAATTTGACTCGCAACAGTGTTTGGCGACAGGTCCATTAAATCTCGCTCTTATATAAAGCGGGATTTATTTTCAAAAATTATATTTATGAAAAGTGGGATGTAAAAACATGTTAAAATGTTAAGATGAATTTTATGACTAATAAATATAACCATCAAAAAATTGAAAAGAAATGGGCGGAAAGATGGGTAAAAGATAAGGTTTTTTCGCCTGATTTAAAAAAATCAGAGAACCCCTATTATGCCTTGTTTATGTTTCCTTATCCTAGTGCAGAAGGGCTCCATATCGGCAATTTTTATGCATTTACCTGTGTTGATGTCATGGCTAAATATAAGAAATTACAGGGAATGGACGTGTTTGAACCGGTTGGTTTTGATGCTTTTGGAATTCATAGTGAAAATTATGCATTAAAAATAGGGGAAACTCCTCGGAAAATGTTGGATAGGACTATTGTTAATTTTCGCAAGCAGCTTAGCTCAGCCGGACTTGGCTGTGATTGGACTCGCGAAATAGATACCACCACTCCGGAGTATTACAAGTGGACACAATGGATTTTTACCAAGCTTTTTGAAAAAGATCTCGCTTATCAAAAAGAAGCTTTGCTTAATTGGTGTTCCGGATGCAAAACAGTATTGGCTGATGAGCAAATTGAGGATGGGGTCTGCGAACGATGCAAGACTGTTCCGGAAAAAAAAACAATGAAGCAATGGTTTTTCAGAATCACCAAATATGCCGAGAAGCTTTTAAACGGACTTGAGACGATGGATTGGTCGGATATCACCAAGTCGGCGCAAAGAAATTGGATTGGCCGCAGCGAAGGAGCGGAAGTAGAGTTTGTTATAAAAAACGAAAGAAATGATATAAAAAAAATTTATCTTGGAACAGGTAATAAATCAAAAATAGAAAGACTGGAAAAAATTTTTAAATATGTTAATCCGGATATTAAAATTGAACAAGTTCCGGAAGTGGTTGATGTTCCGGAAGAAAGCGATAATGGACTGGAGAATTCTAAGCAGAAAGTTTTAGCTTATCATGGTAAATATGACTATCCGGTTGTCTCTTGTGATACTTCTGTATTTTTTGAAGGAGAAGATTTTGATCCGACGCATGTCAAGAGGGTTGCTCTGGGGGGCGAGGATGAATCCGGCTTTAGCCAGAGGGAAATTGCGGAAAAAATAAAGGATTTTTATATAGACATTGCCAGGAAATACGGAGGTCGGAAAGAATTTTATTTTGAGGATGCCTGGACAATTCTTTTTCCCAATGGTGAAATTAAGCAGTTAAAATATCGCAGAGAATACATTATGACAGATAAATTGCAGGGGGAGCTTGATATTTATTTTCCGATGAGAAGCCTGTATCTGGTCAAAGCGACAGGCAGAGATATTTTTAATCAGACCGAGGAAGAATGGAAAAAAGAATTTCAGCCCCAGATTGATGCCTTTAGCGGTGTTTTTGGAAAAAGTAAATTAAAAGTTTTTACCACTAGACCGGATACATTGTTTGGCGCGACTTATTTTGTAATGTCTCCTGAACACCCGTTAGTGAGGGAAATAACCACAAAAGAACAAAGCGAAAAAATAGAGGATTATATTAAAAAATCTGGAGCGAAGTCTGAATTGGAAAGAACGGAAAACAAGGAAAAAACAGGAGAATTTACCGGCGCCTATGTTGTAAATCCGGTAAATAACGAAGAAATCCCGGTGTTTGTGGCGGATTATGTAATGATGGGATATGGCACCGGAGCTATAATGGCTGTACCGGCGCATGATGAACGCGATTTTGAGTTTGCAAAAAAATTTAACATTTCGATTAAAGAAGTGGTCAAACCAAAAAATAGCGGAAAAGATAAAACAATTTTAGTGCTTCACGGACTTTGCGATGATTCTTCCAAACACTGGTTTCCATGGTTTAAGCAGGAGTTTGGTGGCAGGGGCTACAATGTGATTATTCCGGATATGCCCAATCCGCATTTGCCTCGCGTAGAAAGATGGATGGATTGCTTAAAAGAATTAAAAGATGATTTAAGCGGGAATTTGACCATTGTTGGTTTTAGCTTGGGAACACAAGCGGCGTGCATGTTTATTGATAAATATAATGTTGCAGTAAATAATTTAATTTTAGTGGGGCCAAGTGAAAAAGAGGGAAAGACGATTGAGGAATTAGTTGAGGCCGGACTGCCCAGAGAAAGCCTCGAACATAGCGAAAAATTCGGAGAAGAGAGGGTTGATTGGAAAAATGTAAGAAGACTGGTTAAAAACACTATTCAATATTTGTCCAGCAATGATCCCTATATTGAAATAGAAACTGAAAAATATTCAGATGTTTTAAATCCGCAAAAAAGAATATTTTTTAATAGGGGGCATTTTACGGAAAAATTCGGCATAGATAAGATACTGGAATTAATTCCTGATATTGAAGGCTGTACGGTTGGCGATGGCATAGCTGTGAATTCTGGATTCTTGGACGGTTTAGAAACTTCGACAGCAAAAGAAAAAATGATATCTTGGCTGGAAGGAAAGAAAATTGGCAAAGGAGTAGTGAATTATCGCTTAAGGGATTGGTGTATATCCAGACAAAGATATTGGGGCCCTCCTGTACCGATTGTGTATTGCGCGAAGTGCGGAGCTTTGGCTGTTTTCGAAAAAGATTTGCCGGTAAGGCTGCCCGAACTAGAGAAGGGCTGGGAGCCCGTGGGAGACGGAAGGGGGCCCTTGGCCAATGTTGATGATTTTATGAATACAACTTGTCCAAAATGCGGAGGCGCGGCCAGCCGCGAAGCGGATGTGATGGATAATTTTCTCGATTCGGCTTGGTATTTTTTTAGATATATAGACCCTAAAAATAACAATAAAATTTTTGATCAAAAGCTTGGTAAAAAATGGCTTCCAGTTGATTTTTATGTAGGGGGAAATGAGCACGCAGTTCTTCACTTAATGTATACAAGATTTATCACTATGGCGCTGCACGATATCGATCTGATTGATTTTGATAATCCCTTCAAAAAATTTCGCGCTAACGGCATGATACTTAAAGACGGAAAAAAAATGAGCAAATCCAAAGGTAATGTTATTAATCCGGAAGAATATGGGGAAAAGGTGGGCTATGATGCCCTGAAAACATATTTATTATTTTTAGGGCCATTAAATGAAGATCGTTCATTTACCGATGAGGGTGTGCGCGGAACAAAACGATGGGTGGAGAAAATTGCGCGACTGGAAGAAAAAATTAAAAATAGCCATAAAGACGAAAATGAAATTATAAACAAATTACATAAAACTATAAAAATGGTAACAGATGACTTTGAAGACCAGAGATATAATACAGCTGTTGCCAGACTCATGGAATTAACTAATGTTTTAAATTTAGCAGATAAAATTTCCACTCAAACATGGAAATCCTTTTTGGTTTTAGTATCCCCCTTTGTTCCGTCTATAGCCGAGGAAATGTGGGAAAGACTGGGAAATAAGAATTCAATTTTTAGCGACAAGCTGTGGCCCGAATATGATGCAAAATTAGCTCATGACGAATTTATTGAGTTGATTGTTCAGGTCAATGGAAAATTAAGAGAAAAAATTGAAGTATCTATAGATATCACGGAGGAAGAAGCAAAAAAAATTGCATTAGAAAGTGGAAAAATAAAAAAATGGATAGAAGGAAAAAAGATTGAAAAAGTGATTTTTGTAAAAGGAAAATTGATAAATATTGTTGTTAAATAAAATACATGTCATTATGTCATTCTCGCCAGTCTAGCTGAGTCTGGACGAATGAAGGTTGGAATTTGTCGTAGGCTTCTTTATTGAACATGGTTAAACTAATTTTAGCGTCATTCTGAACGAAACGCAGTGGAGTGAAGAATCTAATGGATGATAGCAAAGCCTAATTTGATAAGATTCTTCGCTTACGCTCTGAATGACAGGGTGGTACATTTTCGACTTTACAAACTAAACCAAACTACATGTTCAAAAAAATTATTCATCAAGATTTATCTGCCGGATTTGTTTCTTTGTTTTCCGGAAGAATGATTCAGCACGCCGGAACCAGTTTAATTGGCTTGTTTTTACCCATTTATCTTTTTATCGCCTATGGATACGATATAAAGAAAGTAATCTATTTTTATTTAATTGGACATTTGATTTATGCGGTTCTTTTGCCCTGGGGCGCTCAGTTTTTAAACAAAATAGGGTTGAGACGCTCTTTGCAGATTAGCATCCCCATTTTAGCCGGCTATTATGTGGCAATTTACTTTATCGTGTCGGATGTTTTGTTTTTTTCAGTATTGGCTATTTTTGCTATAACCATTGGAAGAATACTTTTTTGGATACCATACCATACCGATATGGCTAAATTTGCCGCTCCAAATACCAGGGGAAGAGGGATAGGTTTAATGTGGGCATCAAAAACATTTTTAAGCGTAATCATGCCGTTGGCTTCCGGATTTATAATCGCCAGATTTGGCTACAACCTTGTTTTTGTTTTAGCTATTGTGGTTTATATGGCGTCTATTATTCCCTTTTTGACCATTCCTCATACCCGTGAAAAATATTCTTGGGGCTACATTGAAACATTTAAACATTTTTTTAAGAAAAAAAATAGAACGTTGATTTTGGCGAATATGGCAAATGGGGCTGAAAATGCCGTGGGTATTATTGTTTGGCCGATATTTATCTGGAAATTGCTTGAAGGTGATTATGCTGCTGTGGGCGCTCTTTCTTCTCTGATAGTGGTGGTTACCATTGTTTTACAATTAATGGTTGGTAAATACACGGATATTCTTAATAAAAGAAAGATAATCCATTGGGGCAGTATTTTTTATGCCTTGGGATGGGTGGGAAAGATATTTGTTTTAACTTCTTTTCAAATTTTTATTGCCGGAGCATATCATCAGTTCGTACAGATTTTTAAAGATACTCCATTTGACGCCTTGAATTATGAAATTATGGCAGATCATGGGCATTATGTGGACGAATATACAGTTTTGAAAGAAATAGCAGTACAGCTCGGAAAGGTTTTGATATTACTATTTATACTCCTAATAGCTTTAAACCTCGGTTTAAATTGGACTTTTGTCTTAGCGGCTCTCGCCTCCCTGTTTGTTAATTTGCTATAAGAATTTTATAATATTGAATATTGAAAAAAATCGGTAAAATTTACCGATTTTTTGATTAATATCAACCTTTGATTTTATAAATTTTCTACAAGTTGGATAAATACCATTCCCCGCTTAATTCTTTAATGACATAAAAATAAGCCGGATAGTAATTACCCTGGAAATATATTTTGGTGGAATAGGTTTTTTGGTTATCAGCGGATTCCAAAAGAGTGCTTCCCGAAAGAATGTTGGCCAGAGTAAACTTTTGTTCAGCATTTAGATGCTCCATAGAATATTCAATGGAGGCATGCATTTGAGGAATGAAATAGCTAATAGTTTTTTGAGTATCATTGGCGCGAATCGCGTCGGCTATATTCTGTAATATATTATCACCACTACTATTATTAATGTTGTTTGTTTGATTTTGATTTTGGGTAATTTGATTCAAGTGTCCGATAGTAATTTGATTTAAGTTCTGATTGGTAATTCCTAGACCCAGCTTTTGCATAACCAGAAAAGCATCTATTGGGCGTCCCAGATAATATCTTTTTTTATCTTGGGGGTTTATATACCAAGCTTCGCCGTTTTGCTCTACCTGCAGGAATATTTTACCCAGATTTTGCTGTGTAAATTTTTCATCCAGAGGCATTTTTCTATAGTTTAACGGGTCGTAACCACCCGCTAACTCTTCTTTATCCAAGAACCCGTCGCCGTCAGAGTCTTTGTTCTGCGGATTGGTGCCCAGTGCAGTTTCCAGTCTATCGGCGAGTCCGTCAGAATCGCTGTCACTGTCTGTGTAGTCAATTAAGCCAATGGGAATTTTATTTAAATTATTATTTGTGATGCCGATGCCCAAACCCCTCATTAAATCAAAAGCATCTTTGGGTCTATTTAGAAAATATTTTTTGAAGTCAGCAGGATTTATATACCAGGCTTCGCCGTTTTCTTCAACTTGTAATAAAATTCTACCGCTCATTTTTTCCGCTAAAGCTTGTGTAGCAGAGTAAATTTGCGTAATAGGAAACAGAAACAATATTAATAGGATGATAGTAAAGATTTTGTACATAATTTTTGACTAAATTAAGGATATTACTTTTAACTTTATAAACTTTCGACTTTTAACTATTGTTATTATATCATTAGTGACTATTTTAGTGAAATTTGATACAATTAAAGTGTTATATTATTATTTCATTTCTGTCATTTTGAGAAGCGAAGCGACGAAGAATCCCGTGAAGTTGGACTTAGCGCGTTTCAATGAGATTCTTCACTGCATTCAGAATGACATAGGGTACAATTACAATTATTATGTTTAAATTTAATAAAAAGAAAATATTTCTTTTTTCTTCATTTTTTTTAGTATTTTTAGTGGTGGGAGCAATAGTTTTTAATTTATTTATTTTTAATTATGCGGGTTATTTTAGGGCTAAGGATGTTATGGCCACCAGTGGTTATTCTTTTTTGATTGGATTGAGCAGTTCCGTGGCGATACAATGTTTTACTACCGGCACCCCCCCTCTTTGTACCGGAGGAACGCTTTGCAACATAAAAGATGCAGCCAGATGCGCAATGTATTCTGATGTTTCCGGTTCGCCATCCGGCGGAATGGGCAGTAATGCTATTTTTTTAACTTCTAATTTAAGCGCAGCAGGAGCTGCCGGCGGCGGACCGATAATAGCCGGAGGAATGTCTATGACCGAGATGGATAATGGGGTAATAGCCGGCATAGGCGGATGCATAGGAACCGGTTGTACGGTGGGAATAAATAATGGTGATAGTTTGCTTATAAAAACAGCCAAAAAATTTGCTAATTTTATGATTGCGGGAATAAAATAACTTAGCTGAAAGTCTGTAAAGTCCATAAAGTTGAAAGTTTTTTAATTTAGTAAAGTTTGTTTTGCAAATTTTAACTTGTTGATTTTATAAACTTTCGACTTTTAACTTTTTACTAGATATTATTATGTCTATTTTAACTAAAACAAAAAAATTATGTCAGGAATATAGGATTGAGCCAACTCGTTCGCGCGGGCAGAATTTTTTAATACATGAAGAAACTTATAGTCAAATATTGGGTGCGGCAGATTTAAATGATGGAGATGTTGTTTTAGAGGTGGGGCCGGGATTGGGTTTTTTAACCATGGAACTTGCTTCCAGGGCAAGAAAGGTGATTGCGGTGGAATTGGATGATCGTTTGGCCGGAGTACTTAAAAGAAGATTAAGGGAAGAGGGAATCGACAATGTGCGGGTCATCAATAAAAATGTATTGGATTTAACTGATGAAGATCTTAAAAAGAATGGAAATTATAAAATAGTAGCGAATTTGCCATACAATATTACTTCTGTTTTTTTGCGGAAGTTTTTAAATGTAAAACATAAACCGGAATTTATGGTTTTGATGCTGCAAAAGGAGGTAGCGGAAAGAATTGTAGCCAGTCCTCCGAAAATGAGTGTTTTGGCTATTTCCGTGCAGCGTTATGCTGATGCGCGCATTATAGTGGAAAGAGTGGAGAAAGATTATTTTTTTCCAAGACCGGAAGTAGATTCAGCGATTATCAGGATTGATCTTAAAAAATCGAAAATCACAGGAGTTAAATCCATGGAAAAAGAAAAAGAATTTTTTCGATTGGTAAAAATAGGTTTTAGCCAGAAAAGAAAAATGCTTAAAAATAATTTGGCTAGCGGATTTCATATTGATATAATTAAGGCAGAAGAAATACTTGAGAAAATCGGTTTGAATAAAAAGGTGCGGGCGCAGGAACTGTCAATAAATGATTGGGAGGCAATATTGAAAGTATTAAGTATAATGTAAAATATTTACTAGAGCTAGTGTCATTCTGAACGCAGTGAAGAATTCCGTGTTATAGAAGAAAAACGAGATTCTTCGACTTCGCTATCGCTCCGCTCAGAATAACATGAAATATTTAGTAAGGTTAATACTAAATTTGTTTGGCATTTTTTATTTAAATGTGTTATAATAACATTAAATTAACAAGATTAATTTTTTAAATTAAATGGATAATTTAAACAATAATATTACAACCAATCAAAAAATAGCAGTTGGTCTTTTGTTGTTTTTTGCTGTTTTGGTTGTTTTTTTGTGGGTAATTCAATTTAGAAGCGGTTTGGGTCTGGGTCGGGAAGCAACGCAAGATAATACTGTTTTAAACGAAAATTCATATTCAGTAGATATCAACAAGGATACGGACGGCGACGGACTTTCGGACGCGGATGAATTGAATATTTATAAAACATCCCCATATTTAGAGGATAGCGATAGCGATGGTTTTTCGGATTTTGAGGAGGTAAACTCCAATAATGATCCGAACTGTCCAATAGGTAGGATTTGTACTACTGCGCCCATAAAAAATGACTTGGGTCAGGAATTTTTAAATGAAATGCGGGATGCAGAAGATTTGGTTAATACCGTTATCGAAGAAAGACCAGCACAAGTAGATATGGGTGGTATTTTAAGCGGAAACAGCGATGCTCAGACCCTTAGAACTTCATTGATTAATGCCGGTTTTGATCCGGAAATGCTCAAACAGATCAGCGACGAAGATCTGCTCCAAGCTTATAAGGAGATTTTAAGTGAAAAATAACTTTGCATTTTTCAGCCCAAAGCTGATCCGCTCCGCCAACTGGTGGAGGGCGGAGATTTTTCCAATATAATTTAATTTTTTAACTTTATGTTCAACAAACCTATTCTTAAATTGATACTGCCGGTAGTTATTATTTTTGTTTTGTTTTTTGGTTCAAGTAGTGTTATTTTGGCGCAGACAATACAAACAACTGATTGGGAGTCTATTAATACTGAAATAGAGGGTAATGTGCAAAATGAAAAGAATTGGCTTAAGGATTCACTTATGTGGCTTCAAAATTTTTCTTGGAAAAAGGCTGGTTCGGTGGCTTTTTGGTCGGCTGTAAAAAGCGCTTTGAACCAGATTGCTTATGATACCGCCACTTGGATCGGTTCCGGCGGCAAAGGACAGAAGCCGATGTTTATTACCGAGGGGTGGGGGGAATATTTAAAAAATATCGGAGATAACGCTGCTGGAACTTTTTTAGAAAGTTTGGGAAATGAGAATGGCTGGAAAAAGTTTAATCTTTGCAATCCAAGTTCGGATATAAGAATCAAAATAGGATTGGGACTCGTGGACGATTATAGGCCCAAGAAACCCTCATGTACTTTTTCTAAAATGAAAGAAAATTGGTCTCAGGCCCTAAAAAGCGATAATTTTTTAACCAATCTGCAGAATGCTTTTGATCCGACCGAGTCTACCTTGATCCAGGCTCTGTCGATTCATACTAGTTTTTGGGGCACTCTGGATCTAAAAAAAGAAGTAGATGGTTTGGATAGGATAGAAAATGAGGGTTGGTTGGATATTAGCGGTATAGCCGGTACCAGAGAAAATCCGCCGGGACACGCCAAAAGCAAGTTAGAGCAAGCTAAAAGGATTAGGGAGGCGTCTTTTTCCGAGAACACGGAAGACGCTTTTGAAGATGCTATCAATATATTTTTAAATAAGCTGGCAGTAGAGCTTTTTAATCGTTTACTGGAGTCGTTGGGGAAGGGCAGTAAATACTCAGGCTCTTATAATTGGAGCGGTTTAAATATTGGCAGCTTGTCGGATTTTTATAGTGAAAACGATTCAGGGGGAGTAGTGGCCGCAAAAGTAAAATTTAAAAAATTAGTTGAACCGAGTTTTAATGTCCGTGGGGATTATAATATTCTAGCAGAACTTGCTATGTGTCCAGATCCAAACAAGGCCGGACCCACTAACTGTGTTATCTCTGAAGAGTTTAAAACCGCAGTGGAAAACAACATGACGGTAGGAGAGGCAATACGTGCCGGCTATCTGGACCCAAGCGGCATTTTTGGATTTAATGCTAATGGCATAGAACCTTTGTATAATGAAGGATATCCTTATCGCTCCATGGTAATTTTACGAAAATTCAGAATTCTGCCTGTCGGCTGGGAACTTGCCGCCCAGTTTATTAAGGATAACCAGCAAATAACAGGCGGAGCGCAGAATTTGGAATATTTAGTAAATTGTTTTGACCCTAACGATGATTACGGAAACATTTCACCTGTTTGGTGCCGTGGATTTGTGGACCCGAATTGGGTACTCAAGGCCCCGCTTAATTATTGCGAGCGCTCAGGCCCGGGACCGGAAATATTGTATCAGACAATAGTTGGTCAGGGGGGCGATAGTAGTTTGGTGGTGAGCAGAAATGATGATTACTGCGCCGATGAGAAAACATGCATAAAAGAGGAGAATGGAATTTGCAGGCTGTATGGATATTGTACTGAAGAAAAACGAACCTGGAATTTTGGCAATAATTCTTGTCAGCCGGAATTTAATACTTGCCAGGCTTTTCAGTTTTATCAAGGCAACACTTTTGGTTATCTGGAAAATACTTTAGAATATGGCACTTGCAGTATAGATAATGTGGGCTGCCGGGAATACTGCGAAGATTATGATTATACCAACTCTAATTACACCTGTAATGTTAGTGCTGGAAATAAAATTTATTTAGATCGCGATGCAGAGGTATGTGATAAGGATTCTGATGGATGCAGTGAATTTATCAGAACCAAGCCGGTGGCTAAGGCAAATCTGCTTTATGATTCCAGTTTTGAAACTAATTTTGGAATATCTGGTTTGCCTGTAGTAAACAGGTTGTGCGACGGCGATATGGTGGATGGTGTTTGTAGTTTGCAGTTGACGGGTGATGTGGCACCTGGTGTGGTTCCGATTTTTGATAGCAGTAATATTCCCCTGCAGGGAGAAGCATTTACTTTTTCTATTTATGCTAAAAATTGCGGTGATGCCGGCAGGATTTTAATTGGGGGAGATGTAAATTGGAGCTTGAATCACTCTTCCACCACCCTCTCCACTTCTGACACTTGGCAGCGCTTTAGCGTCAGCCATTTGATGATTCCCGGCACCAATGAGGTGTGGGTGGGTATAGAAGATATAATTGATAATGGTAATTGCGCAGGTAACGACTGTTGCCGCATTGATTCTGCTAAAATAGAAAGAGGGGAAGGAGCAAGCCCTTATAGTGATTACCGGGAAGAAGGGCTTATATACATGAAGCTTCTGCCTGATTATTTGGAAAATGAGTGTTATGTTAATCCGGGAATGGATTACAGCCTAAAAACCAATTATCCGGAAGTTTGTGATAATTATAATCGCAAGTGCAATGAAGAGGAATGGGGCTGTGATCTTTATACTTCTATTAAAAATAAATTATCTGTTCCGGCTATTACCAAGGCGATGGATTATTGTACGGAAGAGTGTCTTGGATACGATGAGTATTTACAGATGGAATCTCTTTTTGAATCAAAAAATTTGCAATATTTTATTCCAAAAACTGCCAGAAAATGCAGCGCAGGAGCCGAGGGGTGCAGTGAATTTACTAATTTAGACACTATTCAAGAGGGGGGAGAGAATAGGGAATATTACAAACACCTTCGAAGATGTATTCGTCCAAATGATCCATTTGCAAATTGCAGCGAGTTTTATACTTGGGAAGGATCATCCGAAACAGGTTTTCAATTGAAAGTTCATGTTTTACAAGTAGACGAAGACGCAGACGATGTAGTTGGTGTGGATGGTATGTATACCGGAGATCCTGATGTAATAGAAGGGGATCAGCTTGTTTGCAATCAAGCTATATATAATTTGCCGGCCACGGATCCTGGATACAATGAGGATTGTTTGGAATATTATAATACAGCCGGAGAAGTTTCTTATCATGTTAATAGTAACACCATATCTTGCACAGAAAATTGCCACCCTTATAGAAAAACGGATAATAATGTGGTGCGGGATCCGGTTTCAAATAATCATTATACCCAGATTCAATGTGAAAATCTTTCAAAGTATCCGGGCACATGGATAGATATCAGTAGAAATTTTTATTTGGATGCCGATCCAACCAATGATCAATGCGTATTTTGCAAAGCTGATGGCGTATGGAGCAATGAACATGGCAAATGTCTTTATATGGCCATACCAAATGAGGGAATAAAATGTTCGGCTTCGCAAAGCGGTTGTAGGGAATATAGTGGAAGTGAAGGAAACAATGTGCGTATTGTTGCGAATGATGATTTTGAAGGAAGTTTAAATAATTGGGAAGGATTTGGCGGCAGTTCGGTCTTGGTTGACAGTGAATCATTGATAGTAGGAGGGGAGTCGCTCAAAGTAACTGGCGGTTCAATTAAAAAGACAATAAATGCCTGGAATAATAGATCATACATGTTGACATTTTTAGCTAAAGAAGACACTTCCACCGGAAATGAGGCTCAAAATTTTACTTCCGTAAGATTTGATAATGTGTCTTTGTTTGCCCCATTGCCAACAGTAATAAACGCCGGTTGGAGTCTATATAAATTTAATTTAGATATAGCCACTTCAGCCAAAGAATTGATTATAGTGGCTGATGGAGATTTTTTCATTGATAATATTAGGTTAACGGAAATTTCAGATCGTTATTTCTTAATTAAAGATTCATGGAATACCCCGAATTCCTGCTATAATGACATTTTTGGGAATTACAGAGGACCAACTTTTAATTTGGGGTGTGATGCTTATACTGATAAAGCGGGAGATGTGCATTTTTTGCATAGTTTTTCCGAGCTTTGCCAGGAATCGGCAGTGGGCTGTGAATTGATGATTGATACTCATAATTACAGCAGTTTTGAGGCGGGAATTTGGAATGATCAAAATTCAGATGGGTTTTGCACTGTTATTGATGGACAAGATTGTGAATATATAGAGGGTGATAGTTTGATTTATGCGGTTTATAATGAAGATCATGAGTGTAATAACGATGAAAAAGGATGTCTGCGTATCGGAGAACCTTATTTTTATGCGGGAGACGTGGTTTATACGGATAAATATCTGGAAAATAATCCAGATCAATATACAAACATTTTGTGTAATGAAGATGGATCCGGATGTGATGAATGGCTGACGGGTAAGGGAATATCTTATTTTAAATATCCAGAAGATCAGGTTTGTGAGTGGAGGCAGGAAGGGATAAACGGTATTAATGTTTGGGATTGGTATAAAAAGAAAATAAAAAGATGTGATGATGGCGCGGGTACCGGGGTAGTAAACGGCAAAATAGATGTGGGTGGCGCCGGTTTGCCAGAAGAAGCTAGTATTTGCTTGCGAAACAGTAATTGTGACGATAATGGTTTTGCATGTACTGAAAATAAGGACTGTAGAATGCAGGCATGTGTTGCCGGTGTGTGTTCTGCAACTCGCGAGGCTTGTATAAATAATGATCAATGTCCTATTTTGGGAAGTTGTGAAAATAATTTGTGTCACTATTCTTGTATTCAGGATACAAATAATTATGATTGTGTTTTGGATATTGATTCGGGTGTACCGGGTAAAACCTTGGGTCATGGGGGGGGTAATGAAAAAGTGGGACAACCAACAAACAGTTTGGATGGAAACTGGGTAGGTCTTTGCCCCGTGTCAGATTCTGGATGCACGGAATATATTGATCCGATTTCTAGAGAATCTATCAACGCAGTCTTTAACGGAGATTTTTCTCAGGATATAAATGGTGATAGTTTAGCCGATGGCTTTAACGGTGCTGGACAACAGGAACTAACACTTAAACCAAGCACACCCTATATATTGTCAATCGAAAGTAATAGTTTAAGTGTGACTGCGAGTTTGAATAGCACTAATAATGACCTTGTTCCGTTTAATGAAACCAACAATAGATTTTTAAATGCTACCCCCAATATTAGCGTTGTTAATGTTATTGGTGAAAGAAATAGTATTTTATTCTACACCTCAGAAGGTTTAAATGATACGGTCACTCTCACGTTAAGCAGTATAGCTACCGGCAACAATACTAAAGTGGGAATAAGAAAAGCACTTGTAAAGTATTCCCTTGAACAAGGTTTAGATAAGACATCGTGTAATGGGGGAGTAAGTTTTGAGCAAGGATGCGTTTTGTTTAATGAAAGAAAAGTTACAGGTGGAAATGGTTTAGGCAGCTTTAGTTATAAAAGTTTGGGATATGATGCAGACAATAGTCCGAATTTGAGTAATGGACCGGAAGACTGTCCTTTGGGTGGATGTGATTCAAATGTTATATTAAAGGTAGCACCAGACAGGGTGTGTGATCAATGGTTGGCTTGTAAGAGTTATATCCATGACAAAAACGGCAATCCAGAATGTTTTGACATCGGGCTCTGCAATAGTGTGAATGACAATGGTTTCTGTAATAGTTTTATTAATGAAGAGGACAACACATTACAAGTAATAGGTCTTGGTAACCCTATTGATAAATATCAAAATGTTTCTGGCTATGTAAAAGTTGGTATGTCCAGCGCAAGTGAAGAGGGAATGAAGGGAACATATAAATTTAATAACATGACGCAAGAAGGATCCACCACCCTTGTTCCCAATGGAAGTTTTGAAGATATTGGCAATAATAAATATCCTATAGCTTGGGTAATGAAAGATAATACCGGCGGTAGCGTATCATGGGGTGATCAAATGATGCGCGTTATTGATAATCCGGCGGAAATGCAGAATGAAGGCATAAGCCATGTTCCCGAGGGAAGAAATTTCTTAAAGCTTGGTTCTATATATAAAGCGGTTTCAGAAAACATAGATGTTGTCAGCGGAGCGGAATATTTTGTCTCCGGACACATAAATACTTTAAAATTATCGGGTGGTACTGCTAAAATAAAAGTAATAGGTGGCTTAGGCAATAATGAAATATTGGTAAATAATGGTTTGGATTGGACATTTGGTATGCGCAAATTTACAGCTTTGGGAAATTTGCTTTCCATTGAGCTATATGCCGAACTTCCTGGAGGAGGAGAGCCTGTGGGAAATTTTTTCTTTGATAGTATTCGTTTAACTCCGGCGCTTAAAATTAGGGATACTTCATATGTGTCAAAGAGCTGTCGGTTGTATCCTCAAAGTGATTCTATGTCATGTGAATATATTACCGATTCAGGCGCTCGCGAGAAAGGGTGGTATGGATATTGTCTTGAATACGATCGTTTTCCGGGCAGTGAAAATACCTGCCTTCAGTGGTGGCCGGTTGATCGGGTAGAGGGAGAAGGTATAGAGGGTGACTATGGATATCTGGATTCTTTCCCGCTTTATTATTGTCAAGAAGCATATACTAATCGGCCGGTTGAAAGACGAAGACTGAGAAATGCTTCTTCGGACATAGTTTGGGGAGAATGCAATAGCGGATGTCTGAATACGGAGTACAATTGCCCGATAGGATATAGGCGCAGATTGGAATTGATTGATCCTGGCCAGTGTCCCAGTGACGGAAAAAAGTTCATTATTTGGACAATTGACGAAGGAACCCCGGGTTATAATTCGCAATGCACTCCTACATGTGTAGCTGATGGCGCAAGATATTTGACTACCGAAGACGGACAATATGGATGGTATGATTATTTAAACGGTATAATGGATGCCACGGAGGTGGTGGTGTATGGTGATATAACAATTATGATTCCGGCTGAAAATGGAGTTAGATTTTTTAATCCGACTACGAATGTAATTACCGATGATATAGCGGATTGCTTGCAGGTTACCCAGGTAGTAACTCCTAGCGGCCAAAATAAGTACTGGAGCGGAAGAGTGTATGAGAATAGTAATTATTTTGTAAATGGCGTTGGTGCCATGGCTGATCTTGGTTATTCTTATGATACCCCCAATTCTCCATTTGGTTCCATGATGCCTCCCGAGCCGCTTAGTAATCCGTATGAATGGTCCCGTTCAACCCAAAGACCAGTACCTGTGTCTATACCCCCTAATTCAGATAGGGCGAATGCCGGATATCCTTATAGTTTAAGCGGTGGCGTAGTTTTTCCCGGTTCTATTTACGGGATTTGTAGCGGATCCAGAACAATGTGTATCAGTCCCGCTACACCTGGCAGTAAGTACGACTGCAAATTCGGCGAGGTTTGCAATTCATTTCCGAATCAATCTCCTCTTAATGCGATTGATAATTTAAAAAGGTTGTATGCTAAGAATTATGGCACTTGGGTTTGGGACGAAAATTTAAACAGATATATATTAAGGGCCTTTGCCTCTGTCACGCAGGGAAATTGCAGTATTAGCGGTTTACCATGTAATTTTAATGAATGCGGTGTGCAAAATTGCACATTTGATACAACCAGAAGCACCTGTAATGGCGGCACAGCGTCCGGTGCAGAGTGTACTAATAATTGCGTGGGCGTCGGTTGCGGGATATCATTTACAATTCCTCTGTTTGCCTGTTCCGATAATCCGAACATGAATTGCTGCGCCGGTGCTTCACAGGCAGTGGCTACTTGCGGCGTAGGAGAAGATTGTTTATTGACATACGGCGGAACTTTCCGATGCGAATTTAGCGGCAACTATTGCAATCCGGTGTCGCCGGGGAATGGTTTTGTTTGTACTGGCGGAGCCAATATTGGAGATATTGTGCCTCAGGCGAGCTGCAGTGCCGGTTTTTGTAATCCGCTTGGCACAAGCAGAACTTATAATGTAAATGCTTGCGATATCGCAGCGCCTGCACCCAATGCTTTTTTGCAACGCTGTTGCCCTGGCGGTAACTGCATTCCGGAAAATATATATACCTGCGGAGCATTATCACTTGCGCTTGGCGGACAACAATGTTTTCAATGTCCGGACGGGGGACACTGTGTTATTCAAAATAATCCCGGTGCTCAAAACAACCTTTGGGGTCCCCCAGGAACAAATGGAGAGCCCAATAATGGCTTGTGTGTCGGCGGTGTTAGAAATATAGATGATTATTGCGCGATACTACCTGTGATAAACAATAACAATATAAAAGTAAATGGAGAAAATGTTGCATTAACCATTCAGGAAGAATTTAAATTTGTAAATTTAACCTTTAATAGCGATGTTGATGAGAATCAATTACCCATGGTTATGTATGCTGTTGATTGGGGTGATGGATCGGCCACCAATATTTCCGGAGCAGAAATGATAGAAAAGCCAAATGCAGACAACCCGCACTCTTTATATCACCTATATGATTATTGGAATATGAAAAATAAATTACCATCATGTGGAGGAGGTCTTGTTGTTAATTGTTGTTTTTCTGATCATTGCGTGATTCAGCCGAGAATAAAAATAAAAGATAATTGGGGGTGGTGTAATCATGGCGTAAATATTAACGATTGTTCTCATTGGGATTTTCGTCCGATCATCACTATTTATGAATAAAAACTCGTTTGAAAAAATAAAAACAAGCTATAAGTTACCAATAATCTCCGGTGTTTCAGCTGCTTGTTCTTTGTTGTTCGGTTTTTTTGACTACTTTATTTTTGTTGGTTTGGTACCGTTTTTTTTGTTTGTTTATTACGAAAAGAGCTTAGTCCGTCTATGGCTGGGCTCTTTTTTGTTTTATTGTATTTTTAATACCATGCTTGGTTTGTTCGTAGTGATTGAGCCCCTTAATTGGATATTAATGGGATTATTATTTGGGTTTTATGGCATTATGCTTGGTTTAACAAAAAAATATTTTTCGCCTTGGTTTTTTTGGTTTCTGACGCCGGTTTTATTTGTGTTGCTGGAATATGGATTTAATGTTTTTAATTATATACCCGGTCTTCCTTTGGCTTTGGGTAATACTCTTGGTTCTACTATTTTTCTGCCCTTGGCTAGAATTGCCGGGGTGTGGGGACTTGGCCTAGTGGTCTTTATTGTAAATTTACTGGTTTGTAAAATTATTATTGATTGGAAAAACAGAAGAAAGTGGTTTTTTATAATTATTGCCGTATTGGTGTTTTTGGTTTCGCTTAGCGGTGTTTTGTGGATACAAGCTAAAAATAAAAAACTGGCTGATAATATAAATTTAGCGGTAATTTCTTTTTCTACCAAAGTTATAGAAAACAGTCCGGAATATAAAGAGTTGGGAGCAAGTATGGCTTATGCTGACAGTGCAAAAGTAAATATTTTTTTAGAAAAAATTACCAAGGAAATAATAGGAATAATACCTGAGACGGCTGATTATGTTTTTTTGCCCACGCATATTTTTAATAGTACCAGAGAAAATGAAATAGAAAGCGAAGTATTTAGTGAATATGGCATCAATAATAACGGATCTATAATTGTTTTCGCACGCCAATTGGCTAAAATTTTAAATAAAAATGTTATTACGGGAATAGTTACCCGGGAATATGGGAAAAAGTATAATTCGGTTTTGTTTTTTGATAGAAATGGTAATTTGGTGGATATTTATCATAAGACAAATTTGGTTATTGGCTCAGAATATTGGCCATTTGGCGATTGGGTGCCGTTTTGGATGTATTGGTTGAGCGGAGCTAAACCGGGACAAAAATTATATATTAAATCCGGTTTTTCGCGCAGCGAAACTCCGTTTTCTGTTTTAAAATCTGAGAATTTAAATATTGGTGTTTTGATTTGTTCGGAACCGCGGATACCTGGTAATTTTGTAAAAACAAAGAGTAATAAAGCGCAGATTGTTTTTACTCCGGTAAATAATGATTGGTATTATGGTTTGGGTATCGCCTTTTTTCAAAAAAAGTATTTTAATACTTTGAGAGTAAATTCTGTTTATCACGATATTCCGATTATAGTAAACGGCAAAGAAAATTATGCAGGAATAATTTATCCGGATGGGGAATATGACATTGTTAAGCCTGAAAAAGATCAGAAATTTAATGTTTGGTCTGGGTCGCTGAAATATTAGGAAAGTGTATTAAAATTTATAAAAAATAAATAATTCATAAAAAACTTAAAATTTTAAGTTTTTTTGTTAACTTATAAGATTTTTGGGAAATTCTTGGAAAATATATCTAAAATGTGTTATAATTATAATAACATTTTAAGTTTTTTGTTTTGTGCATATGTCTAATAATGACCAAGAATTTGACGAGGAAGAAGCGGCTGACAGGCTGCAGCAGGAAAAGAATAAAAGTCAAAGCGCTTTAAAGGAAGTGGTGGCGGATGTGGCTACGGCGCCGGTCAGAATAGGGACAAGTAATTTATTGCGCAGCGCCTGGTTGTCCTTTTTTAGTGTTGTCGGCTTTATATTTATCGGTTTGCCCTATATCAATCTGCATGCTTTCGGGCATTTTATTATGCCGAGTTTTTTTGCTAATTTGGGAGAAGAATGGGTGCCCGGGAGCGTCAAACAGTTTGCCGGAAGCCTGGGACAGGGAAGCATTTGGCTTACTATTATTGAATGGATTGCATTGATTGTTTTGGATATTGCAGTTTTGATTATAATTATAGTAAGTTTAATGACTATTTTTATAATATTTGATATAGCACATGGGTGGTTTGGGTTTTTTCTTGACATATATTTAAAATTAAAAGGAGCTGTGAGCTAAATAATTTTTTATAAACATGAATAAAGTAAAAACAATTTTAAAAAGCAAGAATTTCAGAGTGTTTGTAATACTTTTAGTGTTTTGCTTTGCTTTTTTTATATTTTCCAATATCGTTAGTGCACAAGAAGGTATAAGTGATTCTTGGATGAGAACAAGCCAAACATCACCAACTTCAACGCCAGACCCATTAGATTGGGTTAAGGGTAAGTTATTGGTCGGACTCGCCTGGGTAGTGTATGCCTTTGTGTGGGTTATCGGCCTTTTATTTATTTTTATTACCTTTTTATTGTCAAAGGTGGCAGCTTATAACAACTTTATTAATGTACAGACTGTTTCTATTGGATGGGGGATTGTGCGGGATCTGTGCAATATGTTTTTTATTTTGATTTTACTTGTAATCGCTTTTGCCACAATTCTGCGGGTGGAGAGTTATAACGCTAAAAGGCTTCTGCCTAAGCTTTTGATTATGGCCGTATTAATCAATTTTTCCAAAATGATCTGCGGCTACATTATAGATTTTTCTCAGGTGATTATGTTTACTTTTGTTAGTATTCTGGATAGCGGTAATAGTTGGAACAAATTACCGGAATTATTAGGTATAGATAAAATTATTGAAATAGTAAAAAATGGAAACGAAAATCCGGATTTTTCAGTTGGTGGAATAGAGGTAGTTGGATCATTAATAGCCGCTTTAATGGTTATGGTTGTGGCTTTTGCAGTAGTTTTGGCGATGTTGGTGATGCTTATTTTTAGGATTATTATGCTATGGGTATATGTAATCCTCTCCCCGATTGCTTTTTTAACAGCTACATTTCCAGCCGGACAAAAATACTCTTCCCAGTGGTGGGGCGAGTTTATGAAGCAGGTGGTTACCGGTCCGATTCTTGCTTTTTTCTTGTATTTAGCGCTCACCACCCTAGAAACTTCTCTTTCTACCACCCTATCTATTCAAAATAGTAATTTTGTCAGTAAATTTTCTACCGGATTCTGGGAGCCTGCTATGTTTCAGACTTATGCTATAACCCTAGCCCTGTTGGTTGGTGGACTGGTTGTTACTCAGCAGGCCGGGGGAATAGCCGGAAATATCGCCGGAAAAGCCCTGGGTGGCGCCAAAGGTGTGATCGGAAAGTATAGCGGAGCTAGAAGGGCAAAAGATCTGTACGGCAGATGGCAGAGCGAGAGGAAAGCGAAGATGGAGATGGCGGATCAAAAGAGATATGCTTCTCTTAAAACAATGGCTCAAGCTCCCGGTGCGGCACTTTCAGGATTGAGAAGAGCTGTAAGTCCGCCAACAACCCAAAGAACAGAAAAAGAAAAGATAAAGCATCGCGAAACGCAAAGAAAGAGAGAGGCAGAAGAACATATATTTAGCGCCTTAGAAAATTTACGAAACAGAAAAACCGGTGAGACATATACAAAAGGGGGATATACATATGAAAAAACTTCCGGAGTTTTGGGTGCGGGTATCAAGATAACGGATGCTAGCGGTAAACAGGTTGGTAGGGAAAAGAAATTTAAGAGTTTGGATTATAAAGCCGGATATAGAGATAAGATGAGTTCAGCTGCTCAAATCAAAGATAGTATTATGTCGAAAGAAATAAACGAGGAGAAATCAAATATGCAGCATCTTTCGGGCGCTGAAATCAGGCAGATTGCTGCAAGCTCCGCCACGCCGCAAAAGAGAAAAATGGCAGCCTCTATGCTAGTGTCTGAAAAAGAGGCTTTTAGTAGTCAAGAACATTTGCAGAGCATGAAAAGCAATATTGAGAAAATTCCTACCCTACTTAAACAATTCAATGAATCCGCCGATAAAAGCTATGGAATATGGAATAATAGCCGGGAAACATTTGAAGCAAAAGTTTCCGATGGTACTATTAATGTGGAGCGTTTAGACACATCACAGCTGACAGCTGGCGTATTAGATCAAATACGAAACACGGTCGGCGCTGTTAAATATGGTAAAACCCTGGAAAATATGGGTAGAACCAAGGGGGATGCCGACAAGATAAAAGAGGTTTCACAGGAAAAGGTTAATGAACTTAACAAGAATCAGGATTATAGCGAAGAAGCTATGACCCACAGGCTGTTTAATGCCAGAAACTCAGGAAGCTTCATTGAATCAATGGACAGTATGGCATCTTTTCATAGCAACAAAAAAGCTCAAGAGGAAACAGGAAAAGCCATTGGCAGTGCCAAGGGTATTCATCTGGCAAAATTAAAAGAATTTAATTTTGATGCTGAAAAGGCAAAAGAGAATTATAAGAAAGAAATAGAGAGCGGGGTTATAAAGACAGATGATATAGAGAATAGTATAGACGCTTTTAGAAAGCAGTTTCAGAATAATATCAGCGTTGCCCAATTGGATAGCGCCATGAAATCAGGAGAAGCAAATAATAATCAAATGAAACAATTGGTACGCACCGCATATGCCAGCGGCAGAAAAGAAATTATGGATGGAATTATAAAGAATAATAATTTAAAATCTTTATTAAACGAAGAGCAATTAAGAGAGAAGAAAGAAGAAAAAAAGAATAAAGATAAAGAACCGCAGGGACCAGAAGCTGTACTAGTATAATATATTTTATTGTTACGGAAATACAGAAAATAAAAAATTAATACTTTATGATTGATAATAATAAACAATTAAAAGATGAAATTTTTGATTTATTTCAGGAAAACTTAGTTGATGTTTTGCAATTTGATGATCAGGATTTATTGTATGATTTAAATGATGATATTATTGACATCATTGTTTATGATAATATTTTTAAAAAAGAATTAGAAAATTCTCTTTATAAAAGCAGCGCTAAATTAACCAATAAAGAACTCCTTTTAGATGGTGATGCCCACATACCCAATGTTCAAAATTGGCTCAGTGATTTTATAAAGCAATATGGAAGCGGTTTTTTTGATAATGTTACATTATCCCGTTATATTACTTTTTCAGAAAATGTCAAAAAACTAGATGAAAATGAGAAAAATTTGGTTAAAAAATTGCTGCAGCTATACAGAAATTTAAAATTTTTTCCGGATAGCATGAAAGATATTCCTGTTGATGACTGGGAGATTGTTCCGATAGATAAATTTGTTGTAAAAAAACACTCCGAATTAAGCGGACCGCCAAAGACAAAGGGAGAAAAAGAAATTGAGAAGCTTAGACAGGAAGAAGGTGATTACGCGGAAAATAGTTTAGAGAGAAAAATGCTTGAAGAAGAAGTAGAAAAGAAAGAACAAATAGAAAATTTGCAATCAGAGGCAAATAAATATCCCCAAGGAAGCTTGGAAAAAAAGGCACTGGAATCGGAGATTAAAAAATTATTGAAATAGGGTAGAAAATAATTTTACATTTTAACTTGTCATTTTAATTTTTGATGTTTGCATTTTGATATTTATTAATTATGATTAATTATTTACAACAATTTAAAGAATTGCCGGCAGGCGTGAAAAGAAATATTTCTTCTCCCGATGTAATGAAAGAGGTTGAAATATTGGAAAAAGAATATGGAATTAGTTTAGCCACTTTAATAATGCGCGTCATGGTAAAGAATATAAAATTTGTGGATTTGGTAAGATATTTTATTTTTGAAGAAAATTTTAATATTGAAAAAGCTGAAAAATTAGTAGAGGAACTCAGGGAAAAAGTTTTTAAGAATTCTTTGGTATATTTAGGAGTAGAACAAAGTGTTTCACCTGAAATAGATGAAATAGAAATTGGAGGTAGGGAGGCCCTTGATGAAAAACTTAATATTATTGAAATAAATGAAGAAGAAGCGTTGACCCCAAAAAAGAAAGAAGCAGAATCCGCAGTACAAGGTTCAGATTTTTTCTTTTCTCCGGAAGATGAAGAAGAGGTGAAAAATCTGGCTCAGGCCCTGCAGCATACAGATAAGAGGGAAGATCATAAAAGTAATTTGAAAAATCAGGTTTTAAATATAATGAATCAGATGAATATTAGCTTTAGTTCAGATGATGTAAAAGCTAGGTGTGAGAAGGCTATAAATACATATTTGAGGGGTGTACGAAATAAAATAGATACAAGACAAACACTCGCTCGAGCTGTGCATCTTGGAGGGGTGGGTCTCCAAGAAGAGGAGATAGACAAAATATTTTCAATATCTGATAAAGTAAAATTTTCAGAAACGCATGATTATACATTGTTAAAACATGACAAAAAAGATGAATATGAAAAAGAAAAATTAAAAAATATCGGTGCCCGTGATGCGGCTTATGATTTTAGTAAATTAGCAGAAAAGTCAAAAGATCAAAAAGTTAAATTGAAAGTCGATGGTCAAGAGTTGAAGGTTTATAAAACTGAAAATCAAAAAAAACTAGTTACTCCAGAGGAGGCGGTAGAAATTCGTGACAAGACAAATAATAATGATAAGGCAGAGCAAGTTCAGGTTAAAAATATTGAAATATTAAATTCTGTAAAAAAAGAAACGGATAAACAGGAAGATTTGTCTCCAAGAGAAAAAATAGCACTACAGCCAACAAATGAACCTCGGATTGAAATTTCTCCTGTTAGTGAACACAGTGAAATGGTCGGTGGGGGGAATATTGCCAGCGTCAGAAAGATGTCGGCGGGTGATGGAAAAGTAAAAATGGAAGATGTGAAATTTGTTCCTAAGCTCTTGGGACCAATTGAAGAATTAAAAGAAATAGATTTAGTTAATTTTAGACGATTAGACTCTGATCCAAATAAGGCTATATTTAAAATTAATAATAAAATCAAATTTTTAGAAGAAGAATCTTTTGCTAAAAGACTTGCGGGTATAAAGGCGTGGAGGCAAAGTAAAATTAATACCCTATATTTAAATATGGGCAGAGAAAGTATCAACATCCAGAAGCCAATAGAAGATATCATTAATATTAGAAAAAATAATAATCAGGAATATTTAACCATTGAAGAATTTTCAGCAGTAATGGATTTGAATAAAGGTTTAAGATTCTAGTTATTTTAACATTCAAATATTTTAACATGTTAGCATATATAAATGCAGGACTTACACATTTGTCTATAAAAACGTAAAATTCTATCAAACGCGTAAGCCCTGAAATGTTTAGTTTGTATAACTAAATACACATCTCTTGTCATGTTAAAATGCTGAAATGTTAAGGTGTTAACATAAAAATTATGCAACAATTTACGGTCCCACAATTTATAGATGTTGAAGATAAAATTATTGGTCCGATTACCACCAGACAGTTTTTGATTATGCTTGCCGGTTGTATGTTGGTTGCCATTTTGTATAAATTATTAGATTTTACCGCATTTTTAACATTCTCCGTGCTTATTTTTGCCGTTTTTGGCTCATTGGCATTTTTTAAAATCAATGGCATGGCTATGCATTTTTTTATTCTTAATTTTTTAGAAACATTAAGAAAGGCTCCCAAGCGCGTATGGGATCACACCAGAAAAAAAGAATGGGGAAAAGAGATTGAAGATGATATAAAAATAGAAATAAAGGAAATCATACCAGTAAAAGAATTCAGCGGTTCTAGGCTTGGTGAATTATCTTTGATTGTGGATACTAGGGGAATGTATAGGGGGGAAGGAAGGGAAAAGGTAAAAGAGTTGGATTTATAGTGAGAAAATTACAAGCAAGAAGCATCAAATCACAAATAGCAATTTAAATACAAAATAAAAATTAATAAAATTATTACTATAAACAATGTTTGATTTTTTTAATTTGTGATTTTTGTTAAGATTAAAACATATTTCAGATTGTATTTATAATAGTAAGTTAATATATTATGGCTCAGAATAAATTAGTGAGAAATAAAATTTCGTCTTCTACCCAGGAATATCTGGATATTGCTGAAATTAAAGAAGATACGGTAATAATGAGAGATGGCACCCTGCGCAGCGTAATACTTGTTTCAAGTATAAATTTTGCTTTAAAAAGTGAGGATGAACAAAATGCTATAATTGCCGCCTATGTAGGATTTTTAAACAATATAGATTTTCCCCTGCAGATAGTGATTCAGTCCCGCGAATCAAATATAGAAAATTATTTAAATAGTTTAAGGCAAAAAGAAAAAGAGCAGACTAATGAGCTTTTAAAAATGCAAATTGGGGAATATTTGCAGTATATTAATGAACTTATTGCTATGAGCAAGATAATGAATAAAAGATTTTATGTAGTGGTTCCGTATAACCCCATGACAGATAACCAGAAGAATTTTTTTTCTAGAGTTTTGGATGTATTTAAGCCGGCTACTATTATAAAAATGAAAACATCATTATTTGAGCATAGAAAAAAGGAATTGAGTAAAAGAATAGACAATATTATGTCCGGTCTTAGTTCTATCGGCCTTAATGCCGTGCCGCTTGATACACAAGGACTGATAGAATTGTATTTTAATTCATATAATCCGATTACTTCAGCTAATCAAAATTTAACAGATGTAAATCAATTAAGAGTAGAGAAAGACTAAATTCTCGTAACTCGTAACACATAACTCGTAACTATTATTTTTTGCCTTTGGCAAAAAAATGAATTGTCGTGTAACAATGATGATATATAAAAGTTATGAGTTATGAGTTCCAAGTTATGAGTAAAAATTATGTTTAAACCACAACAAGCAAAACAACAGGATATAGAAATAGAAGAAAAGAAAAAAAGGGAAGATGCGCAAAAAACCAAAGAAATAAGCCAATCAGTTGAAATTACCAAGGAATATATTGAAGAAGAAAAAGCTTATAGAAGGGGGATAGTGTCTATCCGTGATTTAATTGCTCCTGCTAGCATGAAGGTCAACCCAAGCTTTATTGTTTTGGGAGATCAATATATCCGCACATTATTTGTTATTACATACCCTCGCTATATTAGCGTGGGATGGTTTGCCCCCATTATTAACCTGAATTCAACTTTTGATGTGGCCATGTTTTTCTATCCTGTTGCCAGTTCTGTAATATTAAAACAACTAAAAAAGAAAGTTGGAAATCTGGAAGCGCAGATTATATCTGATGCCGAAAAAGGAGCAGCTCGCGATCCTTTGCGCGAAACAGCTCTTCGGGATATCGAAGCTCTTCGCGATGCCCTTACTCAGGGAATAGAGAAATTTTTTCAATTTGCGCTTTATTGTACGCTATATGCTGATTCAAAAGAAGAATTGGAGCGCATGACATCCGAATTGGAAAATATTTTTGGCTCTCGTCTGGTTTATTCCAAAAAAGTTTTTTATCAATCGGAACAAGGTTTTAATTCCACCCTGCCGCTTTGCAATGATGAATTAGCTATAACATTTAACATGAATTCTTCTCCAATAGCATCTTCTTTTCCTTTTATTTCCAGTGAACTTACAACCGATAATGGAATTCTTTATGGTATAAACAGACATAACAACAGCTTGATTTTATTTGATAGATTTAGTTTGCAAAACGCCAATACGGTTGTGTTTGCCACATCTGGTGCGGGAAAAAGTTATGCTATTAAGCTTGAAATTTTGAGATCTTTAATGCTCGGAACAGAGATTATTATTATTGATCCGGAATATGAATATAAACATTTGTCGGATGCTGTAGGAGGAACATATATTAATGTTTCGCTTTCCAGTGAAAATAAGATAAATCCCTTTGATCTGCCTAGGGCGCTGGAAGGGGATTCTAAACCGGGAGACATTATCCGCAGCGCGGTAATTACCATGAAGGGCTTGGTGCGGTTAATGTTGGGAAAACTAAATCATACCGAAGATTCGATTGTAGATCGCGCGCTGCTTGAGACTTATGCCAAAAAAGACATTACCGCAGATTCTGATCTTTCTAAGATTGAACCGCCGATTATGCAAGATTTTCAGGATATCTTAGAAGGTATGGATGGTGGAACAGAGCTTGCCCAAAGAATTCAAAAATATACGCAAGGAACTTTTTCCGGCCTTTTTAATAATCCAACAAATGTTAAAATGGAAAATCAATTGGTTAGTTTTTCAGTAAGAGATTTAGAGGACGAGCTTCGACCGATTGCTATTTACATGATTGTAAATTACATTTGGAATGTGGTTCGAAGCGAGAGGAAAAAAAGAATATTAGTAATTGACGAAGCTTGGTGGCTGATGCAATATGAGGACAGCGCCAAATTTATTTATGCGCTTGTAAAGCGTTGTCGAAAGTATTATTTAGGCGTAACCACTATTACCCAGGATGTAAATGATTTTCTTGCCTCACCCTATGGTCAAGCCATTGTTACCAATTCCGCCCTACAATTATTATTAAAACAATCTTCGGTGGCTATAGATTTGGTGCAAAAAACATTTGCCCTGACAGAAGGAGAAAAATATCTACTTTTAGAATGTGGCGTGGGCGAGGGTATATTTTTTGCCGGAAGCAAGCATGCGGCCATCAAGGTAGTTGCTTCTTATACTGAAGACCAATTAATTACATCAGATCCGCGCCAGCTGCTTGAAATAGAGGAAGCAAAAAAAGAATTTGCCGCCAGGATGGGAGAGGATAGTGATGAAAATGAAAAGGGGGATTAGAAAATAATTTAAAATTTAAAGCACATAATAGTCATTTAAAATAAAATTAAAATAATTTAATAAAATAATGAAAATGAATTTGTAAGGTGTCTATTTGGGGGTTGATAGGCTTTAGGGGTTGTAAATATTTTTGAATCCCTAGCTATCAATTTTAAATTCCCGCTTACCGCAGCAGACGAAACACATTTTACATTTTGATTTAACATTATTATGAACAAAAAAGCTGTAGGAATTTTTATAATATTATTTGGTTTGTTAATGATATCTTTTATAGTATATATATTGTTTTTTAGTAATCTGAAAGCTGAATTTCCGGTAAATACCGTAAACATTCAACCGGAACAGGGAAATGAAAATGTAGCTGCAAAAATTATTGAAGGTAAAAAAATAAAGGTTAATTTAAATGCTTTTTCCCCAAATGAAGCAATAATAGAGGAGGATGGGGTGATTATTGAGGGTGACATACAAAACAGCCCCAAGAAAAATTTAATGAGAATAGCATCTTCTTTTGCTGAAAGACTTGGAAGTTATTCTAATCAATCAAACTTTAATAATATAAAAGATTTGGATGTCTTTATGAGTAAAAAAATGCAAAAATGGGCTAATGATTATATTGTTCAGAAGAATAAAGAAAATATAATGAGTGAAGTATATTATGGAATTATTACACAATCAACAGATGCGCAAGTTGAGGATATTGATGAAGATGCGGGGACGGCATCGGTTTTAGTTAAAACTCGTAGAAGAGAATTTTTAGGTTCAAAAGAAAACGCTTCAGATGTTTTTGCACAAAATATAATAGTTGACTATATAAAGGAGAGCGGAATATGGAAAGTAAATGAAGCAACTTGGCAAGTAAGATAGTATTTATAAAGATTAATTAAAAATAATTTAACAATACAGCAATGAAATTTAAATTTTTTAAAAAAATAAAATTTCCCACCATTATCCTTGTTAGCTCAGCCTTGATAATTTTTTTAAGTTTGAGCATGATATATCTTTTTGGAAAAATAGGGGCAGATTATATTCAGATTAATAAATATAAGAGCGATAGCAATGATGAATTACTAGGTAACGAAGAACAGTATTATTTCAAAAAAGCAGAAAAAATTATAGATCCTTTTATAACCAGAAATCCCGATTTTGACAGATTGCTCGCAGGTCCCATTATTGGAAACAATGATCCGACTATGGGGGATAGGGAGGCAAGAGTGACTATTGTTTTTTATTCTGATTTTGATTGCAGTTATTGTCAAATCCAGGAACAAATTTTAAAAAAAATACTTCAAAAATATGAGTATCAAGTTAGGTTGATTTGGAAAGACTACCCCAAGAACGATAAAGATTCCAGGTCATATAAATCTGCTATTGCTGCCAGATGCGCGCAAGCTCAAAACTCTTTCTGGCCCTATCATGATTTTCTATATGAATTTAGCGACCGTTTGAATACCGATACATATTTGGAAATTGCAGAAATTTTAAATTTAGATAAAGATAAATTTACCAAATGCTTAGATGGCGAAGAATCACAAAAACTTATAAATAAAAACATGGAAGAAGCGGATTTGTTGGACATTGCCGGAATCCCCTTTATGTATATCAACACCCAAGAAATAATGGGACAAATTGATTTTGAAACCTTAGACCAAATGATTACCCACGAACTAAGCAAGTAGATTGTTTAGCATATTAGCATGTCAACATTTGGGCATTTTTGCTTAAATGTTTTTTTATTTAGATATTCTATTTAGATATTTGATAGATATTTGAATGTTTATGTTTATATGTTAAAATATTAATATGAAGAAAATACAAACAATTTATTCTTGTAGTAATTGTGGCGCGCAGTTTTTCAAGTGGAACGGCCGTTGTTTGGAGTGTGGCGGATGGGGGACCCTGAAAGAAGATGTACAAGATGAGAGAAAAAGAGAAGATAAAAATATCAAGCCCAGCGATTTGGTTAGCTTGGCTGATATTAGTAATAATTTTACTGAGAGCACAGAAGAAAGAATGAAAACAAATATATCGGAAATTGATCGTGTTTTTGGCGGTGGAATAATTCCCGGATCAATGATCCTCTTATCAGGAGAGCCGGGTATAGGAAAATCTACAATACTTGCTCAAATTACCGATTTAATTGCACAAAATTATAAAAGTGATACAGGCGTGATATATTGCAGCGGTGAAGAATCAGCCGCGCAGGTTGGAAATAGAATGAAGCGGCTGGGTTGTATGGGCAAAGGAGTTTTTTTTGTGAACGAGACTAATGCGGAAAAAATAATTTCTACTATTAAAAAACACATCCCCGGAATGGTTATTATGGATTCTATCCAGACTATGTATTCTTTGGAGGTGGCGGGCGAACCGGGGGGGATAAATCAAATCAGGGCCTGTACTATGAAATTTCTGGAAGTAGCCAAGAAAAATGATATCACTATTGTTTTAGTGGGTCATATTACAAAAGACGGAACCGTGGCCGGTCCGAAATTAATGGAACATATGGTAGATGTGGTGGCGTTGCTGGAAAGCGAGAAATCGCATGATTTTCGCATACTCAGGACCACTAAAAATCGTTTCGGCTCTATCAATGAGGTGGGAATATTTGAGATGACCGGGACAGGATTTAGGGAAATAAAAAATCCTTCCCAGATTTTTTTAGAGTCAAAGAATAATAATATTTCCGGCTCCGCTGTTTCTTGTATTATGGAAGGTGCCCGGCCATTTTTAGTGGAAGTTCAGGCTTTGGTTACCAAGACTATATTTGGTTATCCACAAAGAAAAGCCTCCGGTTTTGATTTGAACAGGCTTCAGGTTTTGACTGCTGTACTCACTAAGAGAGCGGGGATAAATTTATCTAATCAGGATGTAATACTGAATGTGGTTGGCGGATTAAAAATAAATGATCCCGGACTTGATCTGGCGGTTTGCATGGCGGTTGCTTCATCTTTTTTCAATAAGCCGATAAAACATAAAACTGTTATTATTGGAGAGGTGGGACTCGGTGGAGAAATTCGTAATACTGGTAAAGTAGCGGAAAAGTTAAAAGAAGCCGTAAAGCTCGGTTTTGAAACAGCTATTATTCCGGATATTAAGTTAAACTCAAAAAATATTAATTTAAATAATAATAAAAATTTAAGCGATGCGATAAATTTTATTAAGTAAAGCCTATCGATAAGTTTAAATTTAAAAGTTTTTAAAGTTTATAAAGTCATTTAATAGTTTATGCTTCCGCAATCATTTTATAATCAAAAAACATTAAAAGTAGCTCAAGATCTCTTGGGTTGTTTTTTAATACGAAAGATTGGTAATAAAACTATTAGAGCTAAAATTATTGAGACAGAAGGGTATAACGGTCCTCGCGATAAAGCTAGCCATGCCAGCAGGGGAATGACAGAAAGGAACAAGGTAATGTTTGCTTCACCGGGAACCATTTATGTTTATTTTACATATGGAATGCATAATATGTTCAATATCGTTACCGAAAGCCAGGGTTATCCGGCTGCGGTTTTAATTCGTGGGGTTGAGGTCGTTGGAAAGGATAGAAAATTGACCAATGGTCCGGCTAAAATGACCAAATTTTTAAATATCAACAAATCGTTTAATGAGAAAAAAATATTTGAAAGGAAGAACGGATTGTGGATTGAGGAACGTGAAGAAAAAATTAAATCCACACAAATAAAAAAGACTCCCAGGATAGGAATCGATTATGCAGAGGAGTACAAGGATAAATTGTGGAGGTATTTAATCACTTAAACATTGAAGCACAGAAACACTCAATCACTCCATTGATTTTTTTATTTAAAAAAGGAAGGGGCCGAGAATTTGCATTCTCGGCCTTTTTGAGGGGGGCGGGGGTGAGTTGCTGAGTAGCTCTCGGTTGGTTAATTGTAAGTCGGAGGTATAAGTTTTTTTGTGTAGCATCGGCTGCACTCGTATCTTTCATTCTCTTTGTTGAGGTTCATAGTGTGGCCGCAGTGGCGGCAGATGCATGTATCGGTATTGGTTGGCAGGTGTGTTGATGTTGATGAAAGGGAAGTTGGGGAAGTTGTTGTGGTTAGCATTTAAAGCCTCCTTATATTATGGTTTTTTAAAACTTATATTTGTTTTTATATTATTATTAAAAATTTATTTTGTCAATGTTATTTTATGTTATTTAACATAATAACATATTTTTATAAATTTGTCAATTATATTTTCTTATGCTAATATCAGCTAAAAATTGTTCTTTTTTTTCTTCGAATTTTTTAATAATTTGTTTAGCAGCTTCTTCTGTGGTTTTTCTAAATAATTGTGGATTATTTTTCATATTGATTCCTTCTTCGGGAACATGAATGATAACATCAGCTTTGTGTTCGATTTTTGTAGGATTCATAGTGATATCCAGAGTAATCCTGTGTACTTTGCCATTGTCGTTAATTTCCATAAAAGCATCAATTCCATGTTTTTTATCCAAAGTGCTGCCGCAAGCTGTATAAAATTTTATATTTTCCGTACCGTCTAATTCATCCGGGTGTAGGAGATAATCTACGGTATCTGTCAGTCCTTCTGCAAACTGAGGAAGTTTTGTTGGTTGATTTTCTTTGACTTGCGCTATTGCCAGATGATATGGTAGATGTTCCTGATGTTTTTCAGTGCATTCTCCGATTAGTTTGCCTTCGCATATTTTGCCTTCGCTGGGTTTTTCTTGGCGTTCGCTTATTTTTTGTTGATGAAATTTTCGCATAGCTACTTCTGGGCTTCTCATATTTTTATGTTTAATAATTTAATATTTAAAATTATTCGAAATGTGCTTCTTCCTGGAATTTTTTTATTTTTTCCTGCAAGAATGGATATTTGTCCAGTTTATCAATAATAGTTTTAACTTCAGTATCCACGGTTTCAATTAGGGGATAGTCAAATATTGAGGCGATTTGCAATTCTGGAAAACCTGTTTGAGCTATTCCGTATATTTCTCCCGGACCGCGGAATTTCAGGTCAATCTTAGCCAGATCGAATCCGCTATTATATTTTACCATAGAATGGAGCCTGTCTAAAGTTTTTTGGCCGTTATTGTCTGATGACAGGAAACAGTAAGACTGTATATTGCTTCTGCCGACACGACCCCTGAATTGATGCAATTGCGCCAGGCCGAAGCGGTCTGCACCTTCGATCAACATGATGGTGGCATTGGGCATATCCACGCCGACTTCAATCACCGAAGTGGAAACCAGGATATTGGTTTTGTTTTGCAGGAATTTTTCCATGATTTCATTTTTTTCTTCAGCTTTTAATTTGCCGTGCAGCATGTTTATCTTTAAATCGGGAAAAATATTTTTATCCAGTTTTTCATATTCTTCCTTTACGGATTTCACCCCGAGATTGTCGGAAATATCTATCAGCGGACATATCACAAAAGCCTGCCTGCCTGCTTTTATCTCTTTTTTTATGAATTCATAGGCCTGAGCGCGGTTAGTTTCTGTGATGATGCTGGTAATTATCGGTTTTCTGCCTTTGGGCATTTCATTGATCACGGATACGGACAGATCTCCGAACAGTGCAAGCGCCAGGCTGCGGGGGATGGGAGTGGCAGTCATGGATAAAAGGTGGGGGGTGGTCTTGTTATTTCCTGATTTTTCAGTAATAGTTTTTCTTTGAGCGACGCCGAAGCGGTGCTGTTCATCAACGATTGTTAATGCCAGGTTTTTGAATTTTATTTTTTCCTGTATCAGGGCATGCGTGCCGATGATGATTTGCGCCCCTTCGGCTATTTTTCGGGGGATATCCTTCTTTTTCTCACTTTTAATATCAAAATTAGCCATTTTGGCTGTTCTGGAAATTAATCCTATTTTCAAATTGAAATTTTTTAATATTTTACAAACTGAATTAAAGTGCTGTCCGGCAAGTATTTCAGTCGGCACCATCAATACGGATTGTTTTTTATTCAGAGCCGTATTCAGCATGGCGATTACCGCAACTATTGTTTTGCCGCTGCCGACATCTCCCTGCAGGAGGCGGGACATGGATTTTTCTTTTTCCATATCCTGTAAAACCTGCCATGACGCTTTTTTTTGGTCGTCTGTAAGTTGAAAGGGGAGATTTTTTACGAATTCTTGAGTTTCTTTTTCTTTGAATTTTATTGATTCTGCTGTTTTTCCAGCAATATCATTTTTTATTATTTGAGACCTGAGTTGTATCAGAAAAAGTTCGTTGAAAGCCAGTCTTTTTTTAGCTTGTTCTGTGTCGGAAAAATTTTTAGGAAAATGAATATTCCAGATAGCCTCTTTCAAACTTAATAACCCCTGTCTTCTTATAGTTTCTTTTGGCAGCCAGTCCGTGAGCAGGGAAGAGAGATGTATTATTTGTTTAATTAAAAAACGGATTTGCTTTTGGGTGATATTGGCGGTCAAATGGTACATCGGAATCAACCCTTGAGTGTGCAGAGATTGATTATTGGTTATTTTTTCATAGTTAGGAGATTTCATAATAATGCCGGTGTAATCTTGCTCAACTTTTCCCGATAAGGAAACCATATCTCCCGGTTTTAAATTTTTGCTAATAAAGGGCTGATTGAACCAGATTATTTTCATTTGATCAGTTTGGTCGCTGATAATGGCCTCGGTGATGCTTATACGTTTTCTGGGACTTTTTTTGTTATGAATTAGTTCTATTGCGCCCACGATATTAACATTGGTACCTGTTTGCAGTTCAGATATTTTAGCTTGCCGGCTATAATCTTCATATCTGAAAGGAAAATAAAAAAGCAGGTCCTCTATTGTTTCAAGGCCAATTTTTTTCAGGCGACTAGCAATACTTTTACCTACTCCATGAATATTGCGAAGCTGAGAATTTAAATCAAGCATATTATTAATTATAAAAAATTATCCCAATAAAAGCAAAAAAATAAATATAAACAAACAGGAGACAAAGACCAAAAAACAATTTTTTCTTGAGTATTTCTTGAGTATTGCTTGTAAATATGCTATTATTAAATATAATAATAAATAATATATAATTTTATGACACAACATTTTACAGATGAAAATTTTTCAAAAGAAGTTTTAGAAGCCTCTAATACCAAGCCGGTTTTGGTGGATTTTTTTGCTGTGTGGTGCGGTCCGTGCAAAATGCAGGCTCCGATTATTGATGAAGTGGCAGAATCTATGGGAGAAAAGGCTATAATTGGCAAAGTTGATACAGAAGAATCCCCAAAAATCGCTCAAGAACTCGGAGTAATAAGCATCCCCACCTTGATTCTTTTTAAGGGTGGAAGGGCGGTAGAGACTATGGTTGGCATGCAGCCAAAAGAAACATTGGAAGCTACTATTAATAAATATTTGTAGTCTTACCCCTATAACTATTGACTTCTGTATTGGTTTTTGCATTATTTTGCGGTATAATACCAATATAAGTGGAAAAACGTGGAAAAATTATTTTCTTTTAAAAAATAATAATTAATTTATTAATTAAAAAAAATTATGGCAAAAATGACAAAATCTCAATTGCTAAACATTTTAGCTGAGAAAACAGGTCTTAGCAAAAAGGATGTGGGAGGTTTCTTCGATGAATTAACCAACCTAGCCTATGGCGAAGTAAAAAAACACGGAGAATTCGTATTACCAGGCTTTGGTAAATTGGTAAAAGCTCACAGAAAAGAAAGAATGGGAAGAAATCCGGCTACAGGGGAAGAAATCAAAATTCCTGCAAAAACAGTTGTAAAATTCAGATTAGCAAAAGCTGTAAAAGATGCAGTTCTATAACTTGTAAAAAGTTACATAAAACAAAAACGGCCCCTTCTAGAAGGCTGTTTTTGTTTTGTGTTCGTATAGGAATTTCCCCCCTAACCCCATATCTGTTATATGGCTTCATCTTGTGGGGGATCTCCCGAAGGGGGATTATTTTTTACTATTTATAAAGGGTAAAAGTGTTTAATATTTAGATATTCCATTATTTATTCACCACGCCGTGGATTAAAAAATCCTCAGGTATTTACCTGAGGATTTTTTTGGTTTTAAATATTAAATCCTTTTTTTATAAGTCGTTCTTTTTCTGCTGCCATAGCTTTGTAAACTGCTTCTTTCATAGCATGAAAAAATTCAGTTGTGTTGAAGTGGGGGATGATAGCATCTTTTCCCCAAAGATCTTCAAAACAGCGACCAGGAAGATCGTCATCTTCTTCCCTGAATCCGAGGCGTTCATCGATATCTCTCATTATGAAATATACGGCAAGCGCTGAATCCAAAAGATCCCTGGGCTTGATATTTTCGTCGTACACCCAATTATAGATAGCGGCGATTTGTTCCAATTTGGCTTTAGCAAATTTACAAAGACAGATCATGTCATAGAGAAGGATTTTTGGTCCCCTCATGTTGTTTCCCGCCCATTCTTCCGCGGTATCGGAGTAATCATCATTGTAAGCTGCCTTATAAGTATCATGGGAGGTGTGCGGACCGGCGATAGCAAAAGCATATCCGGGATTATAGTTTCCGAGATATGCAGCTAGTTCCAGACCTTTGACATGCATGGCATAATGCTGTCGGAAGCCGTTCTTTTTTACATATCGGAAGAGCCCTTCCGATAATTCATGCGCGCCGCTGCAGATTGCCAAAGCAAGCTTGCGGGCGAATTTGAAATTGCCTAATTTTTCCTGTCTTTCCATTTCATATCCGAGGCATACCCCCAGTGAGATGGTGTCGACACCGAAATAGTCACCGATGCGGATCAGTGTCATGCGTTGGCGCATGTCGTAAATTCCCAGATTCGCTCCCAGTAGTTTACCAGGTTCAAAATCAATTTTGCCCAGATTCTCATTATTATTTTCTATGTCCAATACTTCTTTCCAACAACGAATCGTGCATCCCAAGCAACCTTTATTTTTTATTTTTAGACCAATTTTTTCTAGGTCTTCCAGATAGATATCATTCTTTCCGGCGGGGGATGAAAAATTATTTTCTATACACGCTCGAAAGGCATCAAAGGTTGGTGTATTAGCAAAATATGTTCCCCAGTTACGGTATTTATCGCTGGCTGGATTGGTGCTGATCCATTTATTTATTTCCGCGGCAATATCCTTGGGAAAAAGCTTTTTTTCTTTGTTGTTTGAGACAACAATAGCCAATAGGTTCTTAGAACCCATGACAGCACCCAAGCCGCCACGGCCGGCATAACGCATATGATGCGTACCGTTTTTGGCTTGGTCATATGTACCGACTGCAATATTGGCGATTCGGCTCTTCTTTTCTCCTCCGGGGCCGATTACGGCGCAAGCGGAATTTGCGTGTATTTCTGTGAGTTTTTTAGATTTTTCATGAGTCATAAGACCCTGTAAACCTTCAGCATGATTAAAGGCGACTGAAATACTTCCTCCTATTCTTTTGATTAATAGATAAATCGGTTCGTCGCTTTTTCCGGTAATAACAATAGAATCAATATCCTGACTGCGCATAGCAGGGGAAAGAAGTCCGCTCACAGCGGAAAAATATATGCCATTTGTACCATTTTTACTGGTTTTGAGGGGACTTATGGAAGTAAATATTGTTCTGGCGCCGCCGACAATATTTCTTCCCGAAAGTAGTCCGATATCCAAACAAAGCGGATTATCCGGACTTAAGGCGTTTTTGCCGATTTTCGGATGTTCCTTTAGATATTCACGCATAAAAGGCACTGATTGGCCTATTCCGCCAAGTTTTTCCACAAAAGACAATGCTGATACCGGTATAGTTTCCAGATGCCACCTTAGGTCATTTAAACTAATAAATAGCCTGTTTAAATAATTTTTGAACATTAATTACCTCCGTTTGTATTTTATTAAAAACAACTTTATTATTAAAGTACAAAATCTTATAATTATAACAAATAATTATGGATATGTCAAGTTGTTTTAAAAATAAAAAATAGGCCCAGACACAGAGATGAAAATGTATAGATATAGTGCTTTAGTTGCCTACTTTTTTCTTATTTTTTAGGATTATCGCCATTTTTTAATATATTGACCTATGCCGAATTCGTTTAGTTTATTTTTTAATTTTGTTTTTGTATGTAAATACAGGATAGTTGATCGAAAATCTATTAAATAACGGTTTTTTATTATTTTGTAAGCTATTTTTTCGGTTTGAATTGCCCTTCTTATGGTTTTGGTGGTAACTCCGCCAAATTTGGCTGCCTCTGAAACAGATATCCATAGCGGATTAGAAACATTTTTTAATAAAATATTTTTGTAATCATCTATTTTGTTTCTTCTCGGTTCTTTTTGTATAAACGGAGTGGATGCCGCTTGTTTGGGAACGTTAAAAACGCTTTCGTTTGGCAGCATAGGAGTATTGAAAATATTTATTTTTTTTTGATTTTGGTCATCCATTTTACTATATTCTTAACTTTTAAGTCTAGAAAATTGTAGACTTAAAATAGAAAAATGCTTAATATAAAATAAAAAACAATTTTTAGTCTAGGATAAAGTAGACTAAAAAATACAAAATTTGATATTTTTAATAAATAATTTTGTTTAATTTTTATATTATTTAGTGTAAAGTCCAACATGGTATGGACTTAAGTATCTACATCTTGGCATAATGGAGAAAAAAAAACAAGAGGGGTAATGCAAAGTATTGCTAGTTAAAAGTTTGAAAGTTAAAATTCTAAAATTCCACACCTCTAAGCGACACAAGCCTATACACCTGATCTAAAAATTTATAAGTTATATACATTTTAATTTTTCTATTTTTAGACTTCCGGCTTTAAAGAGAAGGATGATATGTTGAGATATTGCCTTGTTTTTTTTAGAGATACATGTTAGTCTTTAAGATAGTAATGGATCTGTCGCAAAATCCAAAAAATTTGACTCGCAACAGGATTTGGCGACAGACCTATAATATAATAATGTATTAATTACTCTTGCAAAAATGGAATCCCGCAAGCTTAATTTTAATTTAATATAAGCAATTTTTTGCTATTTTAAAGCTAGGACTATTAAAAAGGTCTGATTTTTTGGTTTGAGGGGGTAAAATTTATATTATATTTTTCATCCCGGTTTCATTTGTTTATTCCCGCGAAGGCGGGAATCTATGAAGGTTAACGCCAAAAACATTTAATTTTTGATTTTGTGGGAATGACAAGTATGGGTGTAACAAATTCAGAAGATTTTCGTATAATTATATGAGTAGTAAAATTAATGATAAAACTTTATATTTTAGAATGAAACAGAAGGATAAAGAAGCTTTTATTTCCGCATATGACTCTTATTTGAATGATATATATCGATTTATATATTTCAAGGTTGGAAATAGAGAAGAAGCAGAGGATTTGACCTCGTCGGTTTTTTTAAAAACCTGGAACTATATTCAGGACAATAATTTAAAAAGTTATAAGACCTTAAAAGCTTTGTTGTACCGAATCGCCAGAAATGCGGTTATAGATCATTATCGACAAAAAAGCAAAAGACAGGATATTAGCTATGATGCGGAACTTGGATTTGATGTAGAGGATGAAAAACAGGATAATCTGCAAAAAATGGAAATGATTGATAGTTATCAAGAGATTGAGGAGCACATGAAAGAATTAAAAGACGAGTATCGCGAAATTATTGTTTTAAAATATATAAATGAATTATCTATCTCTGAAATTGCGGAAGTTCTGGATAAGAAAAAGGGAAATGTTCGGGTGTTGATTCATAGAGCAGAAACCGCATTGAAAGAGATAGTGAAAAAAAATAATTAATTCCTTTTATTTCATCCTGAACTTGATTCAGGATCCACCACACAATAAGTGATCAAAATGGCATGGATTCTGAATCAAGTTTAGAATGACACGATAAAGAAATTTTAGATTAAATTTCATGGAAAAAGAATTACTCTCACAATTAAATAAATTAAAAAACATCAAACCCGATACAGCGTGGAAAAATCGTAATCGAGAGATTTTACTTAGTCAGATTTCTTCCAGCACGGTAGATAAGATTGGGTTTTTTGATATTTTTGCGCAAAAATTGTCATTACTCAGATATGTATCTCAACCGGTAATGGCGGTTTTTTTGATTGCGGGGGTTTTGCTTGGCGGGGGATTTTTCAGTTTGAATGCCGCCAAGGATACCAAGCCCGGAGATTCACTGTATATTGCCAAGATTATCAGTGAAAAAACCCAATTCGCTTTAACATTTAACGAAAAGAAAAAAGTAAAATTAGGCATAGAGTTTGCCGGAAACAGGGCCAAAGAGATTACCCAGGTATTATCAGAAGAGGGGGATGTGGAAATAAGAGTGGAAAAACTGAAGGATAATTTTAAAAAAGAAATAGCCGGGGTGAAAACAAGATTAGAAAATATAAATAATAATAAAATTGCCGCTAATACTAATATAAAAACGGAGGAAGAAGAAAATATGGAGACAAGTCAAGACGCGTCTCCGGAGGAAGAGGGGGAAATGGTTTTTAGCGCCGGTTTGGGAAAAGAAGAAAAAGGAATACAGGTTTCAGAAAACAACACCAAAGAAAAACCGATTTTAGAAACTACAGATGAGGGATTGCTAGCGGAAGAAAATATTAATTCAGACGAACCAGAAAAGGCCGATCAGCCAGGGGTTGAAAATCCTAATAGCGACACAGGGTCTAGCAGTGAAGATGTGGCAGGCACAGAAAATAAAAACCCACAAACGATTTTGGAAAAAGTAGAAGAGTTGTTGGATAATGATAATTATGACGAAACAATGAGCAGGCTGGCGGAGATAGGGGAAATGATTGATCAGGTAAACAGCGGAGAGGTAAAAGGGGAATATGACTCTGTGATAGATGGTGATTCAGCTACTTCAACAGTTAATTAATGAATATTGTTTTTTGAAAATATAAAAAGTAATAATTTAAAAATAAAATTTTTATATTTTAATTGTTGTTTTTAGCTTTCAGCTTTTATTTTTTAGATTTTTAGTGCCGATTTAATGGTTTTATATCTGTTATAAGGTCAATAAATCCGCATTAACTTCTTAAAGGAATTTTGCAGATTCCTTTAAAAATGTTGTGGAGCGGATAAAATGGAGTTAGAAAGGTCGATTTTCGATCAAGGGACTAAGGTGGTCTCTCGAAAAACTCTATTAGTTTATTAATAAAAAATAAAAGATTCTTTAAAAAAATCTCCGCCGATTTAAATTAAATCGCAGATCATTATGCGTTTAATATTTTAAATACAAAGCATTTATTTTTAAGTGCTAAAATGTTTAAATGTTAAAATGTTGATATGAGTCTGCGGGTTAATAAACCAACTAAGCTTTTCCCTGCCCCGGTTTGTGCGTTTTAGCGCTTACCGGGAAGATAAGTCAATTGAGACTCGCTTGTCAACAAGAGATTTAATATTGTTTTTATCAGGGTTAGTGTCAGAATGTTGAATATATTATTTCTTATATTCACCACCCCTTCGGGGGACTGCGTTAGCTAAGATATTAAAACTTTATTAAGCTTGGGCAATATGTGTATTATGTTTGATATATTTTTATCGCCCAACTTGTCGTTTTGATTTGCTTGTCTGCACAAACCGGTGCAGGCGAAGCGGGATTCCGGTTGATTTGTTAACAGGTTTGGTTTAATGAGGGTTTTAAAAACAGTTTTTGTAACCGTCAGAGGATTATTTAAACTTACGATTTTTATAAAGAATTTTAAACGCTGTATAAATGACTTGTGCTTTAGGGCCCAAGCTTTTATCGGCAAAACGATTAAATTATGACAAATTTACGCAAAGCTTTAGCTATTAGCGTTATGTCAATCACCGTGCTATCAATGAGCATGTTAATGGTGCCTCTAACAGTTGGCGCCGCTGCTCAGGCTGGTGACTTGATTAAAATGGATGGTCTTTCATCTGTTTATTACCTTGGCGCTGATGGTAAGCGATACGTTTTCCCTAATGAAGCAACATATTTTTCTTGGTACAGTGATTTCTCAGGCGTAGTAACCGTTCCTCAAAGTGAATTAGAATCATATCCTTTGGGAGCAAATGTTACCATGAGAGCAGGAACCAAGTTAGTTAAAATTACTACAAACCCAAAAGTTTACGCTGTTGAACCAGGGGGCAATCTACGCCCGATTCCTGATGAAACTACAGCTGCAGCTCTTTGGGGTGCAAACTGGAACCAACGCATAGTTGATGTTCCTGATGCTTTTTTTACCAATTATACTACTTTAACTAACGAAGTAAGCGCTACTGCTTACCCAGCTGGTTCTTTAGTAAAATATGGTACAGGAGCTGACACCTATTACATTGATGCTGACGGAATGGCAAGAAAGATTGCTGACGAAGCAGCATTTATGGCTAATGGATTTTCATGGGACAATGTAGTTACTTCTACATTAACCATGCCAACAGCCGGTGCTGATATTACCGGTGCTGAAACAGGTATCTCTGATACCTCTGAAGGCGCAGGCGGTGTAGCAGGAGCAGGAACTGGTCTTACAGTTGCCTTGTCTTCAGCTACTCCAGCTGCAGGAAATATTCCGGCAGGCTCGCCTAATGAATTCTTGAAGCTATCTTTCACAGCCGCCGCTGATGGTGCTGTAAATGTTAATTCTATTACATTAACATCTTATAACCTAGGAACACCCACTTATGTTGATAGTGTTACCTTCTTTGATGAAGGTGGTTTAAAAGTTGGTAATGCCAAGAATATGAATTCTGACGGCGTTGCTGTATTCAACTTTGCAACTCCTTTCAATGTTCCAGCAGGAACCACTAAAACTTTGTTGGTGAAAGCTACAATTGAAGCAGGACAAACATCCGGAAATTTTGCTTTGGGTGTTAAAGCTGTTTCAGACATCGTAACAAACGGTGCTGTGGTTAGCGGATCTTTCCCTGTTATTGGTAATACTAAAGCTGTGGTTAGCGCTACTATTGGTACAGTTGCCTTGAGCAACCCTGGTTTGACTGATGTATCTGTAGAATTTGGTGAAGATGATGTACTACTTGCTAGTTTTGACCTAACAACTGCTAATGAAAATATTCTTTGGGAAACCGCTAGATTTAAAAATGGTGGAACAAACAGTGATTCTATCGTTTCTAATCTAAGACTCATGATTAATGATGATGAGGCTGCTACAGCTGCTGGTCTTTCTGATAAATATGTTACTTTTAATTTAGATAGTTTTGTAATGAATAAAGGTGAAACATATAATGTAGAAGTTTATGGTGATATTGGAACCACAAGAGTTCTAGACACTGTTGATTTGTATGTTTACGATAATATCGACTTTTCATTTGTAGGTCAAAAATACGGATATGGTGTCCAAATGACAAATACTTTACTAGCAGCAGCTGCTTCTGGTATCGTAGCCACATTGGCTGCCGGTGATTTCACTATTGATATGGACAAAGTTGCCACTCCTGCTAAAGATGTAAGAGCTGGCGACAATGATGTAGTATTAGCTACCATGAAATTAACATCTAATGGTGAGAACGCTACATTAACTCAAATGAACGGTTCTTCTGATAACTTTATTATTACCGGTACAGGTCTTGAATGTAATGAAATTGAGAATACCGAATTAAGAGATGTTGATACTGGTGTTGTTTATGATGTGACAGTTGCTTCAGGAACTGCTTCTTGGACTTGCGCTTTAACTATGACGGATGAAATTTCATTTGTTAAAGGTGTTACCAGAACATTCCAGGTTCGCACTGATCTAAAGAGTTCTACAGAAGATTCTGTCAACTATATCAGCGGAGATGACACTCTAAAAGTAACACTCAAGAGCGGTGCTATTAGTAGTTACTTAACAGGTGATACTTCTGATGCTTCTATCACAAATATCACTCCAAGTTCTGTAACCGGCTCTATTGCTACCGTTAAAGCTTCTGCTTTAACTTGGGAAGTTACTGCTTTGACAGATAAGACAATTGTACCCGGCGCTTCTGATATAGTGATTTACAAATCTACATTAGAGGCTGGTGCTTCATCTTATATCGATATCACTTCTGTTAAACTTACTGTTTCAGCTGATAACGGTGATTACACCGGTTCATTTGTTGACAGTAATGTTTCAGCATTAAAGTTATATTTAGATGGTAAATTGTTAAAGACACTGTCAAATCAAATTGCTGACGATACTGACGGAACAGCAACTGACAACTATATTGACTTTACTTCACTAGATACCACAAACAGAAGAATTGCTGCCGGTACCAAAGTCAACTTGGAAGTTATTGCCGACTTTGCCTCTTCTTTTGCGACTACCAGTACTTTCAGCTTGAAGCTTGCTACAGATGCTGATGTTAGTTCAAAAGACATGGATAGCAGAGCGGTTGATGAAACCGTAACCAACGGAACCTCCGCTTCTAGATCATTGACTTTGGCTTCAACCGGTACCTTGAAAGCCCAGATCGAGATTGACGACACCAAAGCTGATGTAGACACCTACATCTTAGCTGGTGCCGAAACCACTCATGGCCGCTACCTTGGTGAAATTATCTTCACCACAGCTAATGAGCCTGTAAAGGTTAAGACTTTGTTATTGAAAAGAGCTTCCGGCGCTACATTCACTAGCAGTGATGTAAAATACGTTCGTCTTTATGACAAGGACGGCGCTATGGTAGCTGAAAAAGCTCCAGATGCCAACGGCGCTGTAAACTTCGACACCTTCAACTATGTGTTGCCTGCTGATCAAGCCACCTCATTATTCATTGGTGTATTGACCAAGACTATCAACAAAGAAGGTGATACAGAAGGTACAGCCAGACAGGGTAGAAGCATCAAATTCATGTTTGATGACGATACCACAGCTATTACAGCTGAGGGTGTAGATTCTGGCGATGCTATTACCATGACCTTGGATGATAATGGTACTTTGATTGATAATGAATACGAAAGAGCTGCCGAAGGTGTAACCAAAGAAACCAAGATTACCGGTTCTGTATTAACATCCATTGTTAATACTATGAGCGACGCAGTATTGGTTGGCGGTAACGGCAAAATTATTGGAAAATACAAATTTGTATTTGACAATGGTTTAAACAGATCTACTACAACCAATGAAGCTTTGTTGGCTGAAATGAAGACTCTAGTCTTGAATGTGGCTACTTCTACCGGTGTGTTAGTATCCGGTATCCAAGCCTATATTGATGGTAACTCTTCAGCAAAAACAACAGCTGTAAATGTGGATGCCAACGGTGAAGCTACTATCAGCTTGAGCACCCTGGATGGTACTACAGAAAAAGTTGATGGCGAGGTTACATTGGTGATTATCGGTAACATTTCTGGCGTATCTACAACCGATTATGTACAAACCGAGATCGACAACTTAGCTACTGACTTTACCTATGACGGTGAATCAGGATACGCTGTCGACTTCTCTAATACCAGACTTGATATTACTGAAGTTATCGGCGGTACAGCATCTAACTAAGATTTCTTAGTCGGATAATACATCTTATACTTTGATAAGTTAAGATAAAAAGCAATAACCCCCCTTCCGTTAATTCGGGAGGGGGGTTTTGTGCATGATTTGATTTAATAATCCCCCGTAGAGACGCTCCATGGTAAAGATATCCAGAATAGCGCCAATCACGTAGAGACGCGCCGCGGCGCGTCTCTGCGAGATTGACAGTAATTTAAAATTAAATTATTATTTAAATATAAGCAATAAATTTTGTTAAAAAATATGCCTAAAAAGGAAATTACAAATGAAGAAATTTTACATGTTATGCACAGCAGTTTTAATGATGTGGATAACAGGATAAATATGTTAGAAGAAAAAATGAATGATATGGGAGAAAAAATGAATGATATGGGAGAAAAAATGAATGATATGGGAGAAAAAATGAATGAAAAATTTGATCAAGTTTTAACCGCGGTTGATGCTCTCGCCTGCAATAATAAAAAATTTGATCAGGAATTAACAGCCAATAGGGCGGCCCATGATCGTATTCAAAATGATGTGAATGAAGTGCGTAAATATGTGAAAATGGATATAAAAAATTCCATATTGCGCGATGGAGAATAGAATTATTTTTATATAAACACTTTTTTAAATATATGACATTAACACCTGAACAATTCAATAAGATAGCAATGAAGGAAGATTTGGAAAAATTAAGAGAAGAAATGATGACTAAAAGCGAAAAAAATGAGATATTATCCAGTATTGATGGTTTAACTAAATTAATAAAAGACGGACAAGATGAAAAAGCTGCTAATCAGGCAGCTCATGATCGTATTCAAAATGATGTGAATGAAGTGCGTAAATATGTGAAAATGGATATAAAAAATTCCGTATTGCGCGATGGAGAATAGGATTGATATATAAAATTTTACATAAATTTAAGATAGTTATTTAGATAACTGTCTTTTTTTGTGGTAAAATAAAAGTATAGCCTAAAGTTTATTCAGCCCGAGGCTGATCAACCGAAATATTAAATTAATTATTGATGGTTGAAAAGTCGAAAGTTTTTAAAGTTCTTGAATTATAGATTTTGTGAATTTTTCAGTCAGCAATATTAATAATTTTTGACTGATCCGCCTCGGGCGTGATAACTAGTAAATTTTTTATTAAAAAATTTACATTTTCTTTATAAAAATTTTATTTTTTCTTTATATTTTTTTTATCTTTTTTTAAGGTGTCTTGTGATATACTAAAAATTAATTTATATTTTACTTTTAAATCTGGGGATATATTGCCCTTTGTGTCATTGTGATTATGATTAGATATATTCATTGGGTTGATTTTTCGCATGGATCCCGGATCTCCTCCGCCAGCCGGCGGATTCGTTCGGGATGACAAGTGTGGAGATAAAAGTGAAAAAATTTTCATTATGAAAAAAACATTAAAAATTGGAGGGATTATTTTGGGGGTTGTACTGTTTTTATTTGTGATCCTCGTCATCTACTTCAATAATCAGATTAAAAAAGGAGAAATTTTTATGTACGAGGGCAGGTGGTGGAAAAAAGACGACTGGGTAAAAATATATGATCCGTATTCCATAGATACTCCGGAAAAGAATACCCCTGAACAGGTCTACGCCGATTTTAGACAAGCTTTGCTTGATAATGACATGGAAGGGGCGTTGGGATTATTAACCGATAAACACAAAAAAGAATATCGAGATTCATTTGAGAAAGAAATTGAAGAAAATGGGAGTTTGGTTGAATTGGGCAATGTTTATCCAACTAATATTAAATGTTTTTTAAGTACATATTCTACCTATGATTCATATTGTGATTTTAAATTTGAAAAAGATGGAGAAATTATAGATAGTAGTTTAAGTTTTATAAAAGATTTAAAAGGATATTGGAAAATAGATTAGAAAAAATAATTTTAATAAGACTAAAAAATTTGGACGGGTATTGGCAATTGGAGAGTGTATAGGGTTGTATTTCCAGAGGCTTGCAGTAATGGCGAAATATAATCCGGGACACATGGCAGATGATGGCGTGGATTCCGGATATTTTTTTCCGTTATCACTTTAAAAATTCCAGAATGACATGACTTGGTTGACGGCGGCATAGATTCATAATCCACATAGTAAAAAATCGGTAAAATAATCTACGTTTTGCATTATAATTCGTAGCAAATACCATATTAATATTAATAAATAAAGGGGGGAAATATGTAAATGAAAAAAAGGCTAATACAATTTATTTTATTTTTATTACCGGCTTGTCTGCTAGCCGGTTTTGTATTGGGTTATGATAATACAGTAATCCATCCCAAGCTGACCCGCGCGGCAGTGGATGTGTATAACCGCGAAGCGCCAAAGAAGATTTCGGGCGCGCAGAAAGAGTGGATTGTACAGGGCTCAATTGACGAGGATATGCATCCCAGATACCTGAATCATTTTTATAATCCGGAGACGGGGGAAGGCTTGTATTTTCTGGGAGAGCACAATTCCGCCAAAGACTGGGCCGCAAAGCAAAGCAGCGCAACCGGAAATTTTGACGCTCAGGCCATTATGATAGATTATGAAAACGGGAATTATCAGCGCGCTTTTACCGGAATAGGGCATATCCTGCACCTGATAGAAGATATGAGCGTGCCGGCGCATACCCGCCTGGACGCGCACGAAGAAGGCGACCCTTTTGAAGCGTGGGCGCGGCAAAACAATCCCAATATTGATGCGGGCAGCATTGATATCCTTAGATTTGATAATTTAAGCCGGGCTTTTTACCAGCTGGCCAGCTATTCGCATTTTAATTTTTTCAGCAAGGACACTATGTTTTATGTGCAGGATAGGGAAGTACGCAGTGAAAAAATAGAAGGAAAGAATGGGGTTTATAATGTGTATTGTAAAGATAATAATGATGTAGAGTTTGTTTGTGCAAGAAAAATATTAACACCAAACTTGGTTTTGTATGAGATTAAAGGAGACGAGGATTTTAAAATTCATCAAGACTACTGGCGAATGTTACACCCTAAAGCAGTCGGCGTAGCCGGCGGAGTGATTGACTTATTTATGAAAGAATTTGAAAAGATTGATGAAAAGAAACGGGCAGAAAAAGAAAATAAGGCAGAAGTTTTGATTAAAGAAGTGTTATATGGCAGCCGCATGGCTTTGCGCGGAGCAAAATCAGTATTTGGATATTTGGTAAATGAAACAGGGGATGCTGTGGTAGAGGGAAAAAGATTGCATGATGAATTCGGCGCAGAGGGCGATAGATTGGCTTTAGAAATTATAAAAAATAGTCCGCGGACCATCGGCGAAAAATCATTTTCCGCAATCGGCGACGTTAAAGAGGGGATTGAAAGTATTAAAGTTTTAGGGGAAAGCATAGCCATGACAAATAAGGAAGAAGACGCGAATAATGATTTTTCTGTCATTCTGAACGAAGCGCAGCGCAGTGAAGAATCCCGTGACAATCAAGACAATGACGAGATTCTTCGCTCCGCTCAGAACGACATTGGAATAAAATATGTCATTGACGGCGATACTTTTGTGCTGGATACGGGCGAGCGGATCAGATTAATCGGAGTGGATACGCCGGAACTGAACGGCGCCGGCAAGGATGATGATGAATGTCTGGCGGAGTGGGCGCAGATCCGCATGAAAGAATTGCTGGGCGCTGGTAAATTAAATCTGGTGCTAGACCCGGGGATGGATAAGGACAAATACGGCCGATCACTGCGCTATGTTTATGCGGACAATTTGTTTATAAATGAACAATTGGCACTGGAAGGACTGGCGGAAATATTTTTCTGCGAGCCGTATTTTGAAAATTGTCCGGTCGCGGAAGATATGGAGCGAAAAAATATTATTATAGAAGCAGGCAAGGCGGCACAAGGAGCAAAACGGGGAATATACTCAAGTTTTTGCGCTAAACAAGAAAAAGTATCAGATACAAAATCACAAGAGGGAGTGTTTATCTCGTATGGCGGCGGAGCGCCAAAAAAGGAGGAGCAAATTGTCGCGCCCATAATCAATCAATCCGCCGCTACATCAACCCTGCAAGCCACTTCAATTTCTTCAAATTCCTCGGCTACCTCTACGCCATATACAGCTTCTTCAACCAACCCAACACAGGCTGCTTCAACGCCAAGCGCGGCTAGCAGCACAGAAGTTGCCGCTTCTACTCCGGCAACAGGAACATCCACCCCGGGCATGGCCAGCACCACACCGCAGATCGGAACATCTACGCCGGAGGTAGCTACTACCACCATTGCCGCTGCAACCGGCACACAAGATCAAGCTACTTCGACGCCGGAATTGCCGAAAGAAATTGACCATCTGGTAATCAGCGAAGTATCGGCTCATGGCGCGCAAGGGAAAACAGACGAGTTTATAGAGTTTTATAATCCTACGGACAGCATTATCCATATTAAGGGGTATAAATTGCAAAATTCAGCTCCGGAAAGCGAGACATGGAAAACCAGAATAGAGTTTAAGCATCCCAGAGTTGTTATTTATCCTCATGATTATTATTTAATGGCGAGTTCTTTGTTTAGAGAAGATGTAATTCCCGATTTTATGAAAAATGGTTATTTTGGTCTTAGTGATGAAGGAGGAAATATCAGGATTATTGATGATAATGGCGCGGTGGTAGATTTATTGGCTTATGGCAGCGGAGAATATGGAGAGGGGGAAGCGGTTATTTCCGATTTTGAAAATATGTATTCTCTGGAGAGGGGTGGTTATGACACCAACAACAATAAAGATGATTTTTCAATTCAAGTAAACCCTAGTCCGCAAAGCCAGTTATCAAATCATTTTAAATACGAATGGATGTTGAATGAAGAAAGCGGGGATACTGCCAAAGACAATATTTCCGGAAATGATATTATTCTGGATAATCCTCTGTGGAACGATAACCGGATTGCTGATTACGGAGAATTTATGGAAAAGGTATATTTGGATCATAGCTTGGGGATGAATGAAGGCGGTCATATTGAAATTCCGCTTGATATCAGCACAAAATATGGTTTTTCTTTGTCGTTCTGGTATTTTACCGCATCCAGCAGTACCGGCCAAATATCTTTTATGTTAAAGAATGAAGAAGACGATGTCCGGGGCGGAATTGATATTTATAAAAATGGTTTCAATATGGTTGCCGGAGATAATAATTTTTCTTTGGAATATGGAAAACATAAAACAATGTTCGGTGAATGGAATTTCTGTATGATTGTTTATGATCGTGAATTTAAGCGAATATCTGTTTATTTTCCAGTACAATATAAACTGGAAGCCAAAGAGGGTGTTTTTATTAAAGATTTGCCGGATACGCAATTTTCAAAATTAATAATTAATGCTGATAATATTGATTTTTCATTAAACAGACTGAGAATATTTGATATGCCGATTATTTCAGATGAAATGTATAATATTTACTTCAGGGATCAAGGCAGATATTATTTAACTAATTAGTATAGATTTGGACTTGCTGATTTTGATTCGGAAATCGCAAAGATCAAGGAATGTGTGCGATTAAAATTATAAATTTTAAAAAATCACTATTTCAATAGCTATTGTATAAGTTCAGATACATATTGGACTGCGAAGCAGGACAATAAGTATGCAAATGGGGTTTAAATATAAATATTGCAATG
>MFGN01000006.1:0-63241 GCA_001780285.1 Candidatus Falkowbacteria bacterium RIFOXYD12_FULL_34_57
GCAACAAGCGTTCGCGTTCTGGCATCCACAATCCGCATCTTGCGCCACATTACATCCAGCAGGACAATTTCCGTTGCATCCGTCAGGAACGCAGCCTGGAGGACAATCCGGATCCAGGGCTCCGCAAGATATACCACAACAACCATCTCCCCCAAGACAGCCACAATCAGGATCACTAGCTACATCACAACCAATTGGGGCACATACTCCGTTACAAGTATTATCACAGCAAAAAGTATTAAATGGCCCGCATACCCATGCACCCGCGCATCCGCAATTAGCCGCGCCACCACAACCCTCCACCAAATTTCCGGCACCATTACAATACCAGGGAGCTCCACTTATAACAGAACAACTATTTCTGGCAGTCCCATCGCTACAAGCGCAAATCGGATTTATTGCACAATCTGAATCATTACAGTTTATATTACCATCACAGTCATTGTCATAAATATCATTACAACTTGTTTCGTTGACCTCGTAGTTTAAAAATGGCACGGTAATAGTAACCAGGGCTCCGTCAAGCTGGCAATCAGCATCGCACATATCCGCCATGGGCCAATCTGCGCCCTGATCGCCATCATTATCTTCGCTCAATAAATCGTTACACTGATTACAGTCTCCGGGCTCTAATATATTGGGCCATTCTCGTTCATTATCAGTACTACAAAGCCCGCTACAACCCGAATCTGCCATATCTATGTCGCCATCGCAATCATTATCATTTCCATCCCCACAGAAAAAAGACTCTGCAGCCTCATAAGGATTGCCCTCGCCTCCATCATCACCACAACAACTAAAATTTCCTACTCTGGCCGCATTATAATCATAAAAAACTGGGCAAAGAAAAGAACAATTCTCCTCATTCATCCCTACGCCATCATCATTCGTTCCATTACAATTATTATCATAACCGTCACAAATTTCGAGATTACCAGGAAAACAATTTGCACCGCAAGAAAATATATTATCATCACAATCAACGGGGAAAGCATCTAAAGCACCGGGAGCACCGGGAGCACAAGTGTCATATCCGTCAATATCCAAATCTACACAATTACAATCACCAGGACAAAGCAATGCGTTCTCTCCGATTATTAAATCACAAAAACCATTTCCACAACAAGCATTAGTTGCTATAGCATTACAATCCAGCACACAAGAAGAGCATTCACCAATAGCTGTATTACACCCCCCAACCCCGCAACATCCAACATTACCCATGCAATCAGCCGGACAAGTAACACATTCATTACAGGTTAAATCACAAAAACCATTAGGGCAGGTCACGGGGCACGCACCACAATCCCCTGGACAATTGTTGCAGTCTTCCCCTGGTTCGCAAATAATATTATTATTACAAGCGCCCACTATGACGCAAAACGGCGAACCCACGCAGTCCGCATCATTACAGTCAGCCAAGCCATCACAATCATCATCGAAGGCATTAAAACAGAGTTCGGGAACACCAAAAGTAACCAGCGGATTAAAATCATCGCAATCAAGTGCTGGAAAATCACAAACAGCAGACGCCGGACTGCCGTATCCATCGCCGTCAAAGTCTAAACAAACATCTTCACAAGCAGCAAAAACCAAACCACTTATAAAAACAACACTAAACACTAAAACGAAAAAGGTGGTGAGTAATTTAAATTTATTAAATTTTTCTTTCTTCATATTTAAAATATAAATAATAATTTATCAAACCGAATTTTTTTCGTCTTTTTTCTTCATTATTTTGTATCCTACTACAATAAAACCAACAGCAACGAGTAAAACAATAGAAAATATAATATTTCCTTGGCTGAATATTTTAGACTTTACAATCACGCAATCTTGCGGGCAATTTTGCTCTGTTTCTTTTCCTGTGCACTTATTATCAACCTGACAAACAGAGGCGGACTTTATTTTTGCCGGAGCTGCAATTACAGCAAAATCTTTATCAATTTCCTGATTAACAAATCCCTGCTTTTCCAAATTAATTTTTAATGCAAAACTCCCCTCTTTTGTTGCCTCAAATATTGCTAAATTATTATCAAAAACTATACTCTGATCATCAACAAATGCATTAACACTTATATCACCTGAATTTCCCTCTAACCTTATATACACTTTTTCTCCTTGCATAAATACTACTTTCCTTTCCGTACATTCTATATCGGCACATAACAGCGCATCGGCCTCAAACATTTTTTTTGTACCGGATACAATAAATTCTTTTTCGTTTTTTATAACAGTTGTTTTATTTTGATCCATTACTTCTGCTTGCGCCCTGTATATTCCCTCCGGCATGGCCTCGCCGATTGTCATGGCGCACTCCAGCTTTTCACTTTTTTCTCCTGGTTTTAGATTAATCTCTATCATGGTGGGCATGGGGGGCATCTCATTGTTTGATGCCTCTATGCTACAAAACAATACCCCCACAACCTCCTGGGTATAGGTATTAATAAATTCAGTTTTCATAATTATTTTATCTCCGGGAAAATATTCTGTCTTGTTTAAATTAATTTCTAAAGGACTTGCCGCACCCGCATAAAAGAGTGGAAAAAATGCAAAGAATATAAATACTAATGTCTTTTTCATATTAAGTTTATTTAAAAATTAAAATTAATTACCAAATATTAATTACCAAGTAACAGCTTTAAATTTGGGCTGTAAGGTCGGATCTCCCATAAGAATATAATCATTGTCCCAACAATTACCGGCGACACGAAGCTTCAAAAACATTTCTCCTGTAGTCAGGTTCGCATCTTCTCCTAAATATTTGATTCCATTGGTGATTATATTGCCACTAGAAGTCCAGGCTATGCCTACTGCACCAACATAGCCAAGCGCCCCCCTTCTAATCATATGCGCGCCAAAATTTCTATTGGTATATTGCCAATAATCATTAGTCAAACAGGCGGTTCCGATAGAAACCGTCATATCAAGCCAGGGAATATTATTATAATCCATGGTTTGATACCAAGCATATGGACTACCATGATCAGCAAAACTAATATAGTTTTTATTTTTATAAACACTATATGGTGGATTTTTACTTTGCGTGCAATTAGCCAAGCTATCTTCTGTGTAACAGCTAGCGTTATAACCCGAAGCTGTTAACTTGTCCCGAATTTCTTTGGAGTAATTACTACAATAAGCAAAAGAGTGCCCCACAGACACACTGCTCCAATTAGCGCCGTAAATTTTATTTCTTAAATAGTCATAATTAATGCTGCGCGCAATATGAGCAGAAGCATCAGCTACGGATATACCATATATTCTTCCGGTATTTATTTGGACATCCACATTATCAAGAGAACCATATACCCAGTCCCGGGGTGCTCTATGTTGCCAAGAACCAGTACACTGATCATCGTAAACAGAATCCGGCAGGGCTCTGGGGGTAGCGATAATAGTTAAAAAATCCGGCGGATTGACAAAAAAATTATTTATAGCATAAGCAGCGTCCGTGTCAGCCTGTGCGGCATTTGCCGTAATCACGGCGCTGGCACTGCAGGAAGTATTGGTTCCCGAATCTCCTAAATCAGAAAAGGTTATCACCTCTTCTTTGGCAGCTGCTAAAAAGGGAGCGGCCAAAGACATTTTGGTATACATATCCGCTATAGCTGTACCCTTTTCTGTTGTATAGGATTGAGAATATTTTATAGTTAAATCATTTGGATTAACCAGTATTAATTTATTACTATTTGAGGTTCCTGAATACCACTTTTGCAACTCTTCTATGGTGTAATCAACCTGACAGGAAGCATTATTATTAATATAGGCTTGAGTCGGACCATCCAGGGTGCCAACCGTATATATTGTTTTACCGTTAATTATTCCTTGATAACTCGCTAAATTAGAATTATTCACAAAAATTATCGGGCTATTGTGTTCCGATGCGAGTACGCTGGCGATCAATCCTGATTTATAATCATTATAGTCCACCACCACCAAAGTATTATAACCAGTCCAATAACTAAAATAATCGCTGGCATTAATATTGTTAATATTTACAGCATTCATTCCGGCTCCAACGGGTTTGGATGCTACTAATAAATTGTTTATAGCGGCCAAAGTGGTGCCCACAGTGGTTAAATGATCGGGTTCATATTGCTGCATGAAGTGAATACTGGAATCCACATCAAAATTACCAACCTCTTTATGATAAATAAGGGACGGATAAGCATGAATCGTGTTTCCGTCTTTCCATGTGGTAACCGGCACCATAGCTAAAACATCGCGCCAATTTTCATCAGCAATAAAAAATACTTCTTTCGCGCTATATTGGGCATTGTTTTTAGTATTGCTTATCGCGCATCCGCCGTTAATAGTGATATTCACAGAAGTATTAACAGTCGCGTTCACGGCATCTTTAACTGTAAAAGTAATCACATGGCTTCCGACCGATAAATCATTTTTAAATAATTTATCCCCCGTGCCAAGCGCTCCGTCTATATTAGAATTCCATGAATAATTATATGGCACTACTCCGCCCGTAGCCGAACCAAACAAAGCCACCACCTCGTCAATACGTTTAAAAACACTATTGGGGGCTGGCGAATTAATTACTGGTAAAACAGGAGACGGCGATGTGATGGTTAAATTAATACTGGCGCTACCCGTATTTCCCTTGGCATCAATTGTAGTCATGGTTATAAAATGACTCCCAACTGAAAGATTATTGACATTAAAATTTTTCTCCGTGCTAATATCCCCATCTAAACTAGAGCTCCATTTAAAGGTATGCGGCCAAACACCCCATTTAAGAACATTTGACACAAAAGATACATCATCCCCTTGTTGAAAAGTGCTGTTATTCGCAGGGGAATTAATTACAACATCAATTGGGACAAATGGGATTATTTGAAGATAATTAGTTTTAGAAACACTTGCATTGTTAGAGTCTGTCACCGTAAGAGTAATTGCGTGCACCCCCAAAGATAAATCATCTTTTTGAAAACTGTCCCAATTATCTATTTTAGGGCCAGAAGCATTCAACACTCCAGCTTTGTCAGATTTCCACAAGTATGAAAATGGAGCTGTACCCCCATCAACGCTTGCACTAAACCAAACAGTAAACATTTCTTCCATATTCTGACCATTGTGTGGACCCATATTTGCAATTATAAAATCAGATATTTTAAATGTTTCAGTATCTGTAACCACATTACTGGCACTATCGGTTACTGTTAGCGTAACTTGATGATCTCCAAGTGTCCAAGACGACACATCAACACTGGACCATTGATCTGTAGCAAAATCCCCTTCTAAATTAGAATTCCACTTGAAAATATAAGGGGTGGCTCCGCCACTAACCTGAACACCGAAATTAGCAGGCCTGGTTGGGTCCCTGGCAAACTCCGTTTGCCAAGTATCAATATTGGCTATAAGAGTACCTGCCGGTAAAATATTTATTTGGATATTATCGGAATTTGCTTGACTGGCAGAGTCTGTAACGGTGGCGGTGATTATATGCGTTCCAATGGTCCACAAAGACACATCCTGCCACGGCCATTGATTAGTAGAAAAATCTCCTTCCAGATTAGAATTCCAGTTAAATGTATAAGGAGGTGTCCCACCTAAAACCAAAGCTTCAAAACTAACACCACCAACACCTCCACCAGCCACATCATATCCGTCATCAGGTCTTTTTATTTCAACTTGCAAGCATAATTGATTTTCAATTGGTTTATTTAATGTTGTCCCGCAGTTATTATTATCGGTACAAATCCTGCTTTGTGTACCGCCCACACAAGCAGAAAACGGAGTACATGTCCAATTTTCCACACAAACACAACCATTGTCCGCCACACCATCACAATCCTCATCCAATCCATTTCCGCATATTTCCGCCTTTGGTGTTATTTCCCCGGCACATATCGGACTCCATGCTCCGGACACGCAAGTCTGGGTACCCTGTTGGCACTCTCCAACATTTGATCCACAATTTTGAGTAGTACCGTTTATGCAAACAGATGTATCTGCACAATTACACAACACGTATTTATCATCACTGCACATACTAAAATTACTGGTATTGCGTATCCAGTTGTTAACCGAATTTGAATTCCCCTGTGTGCCAAAATAAGGATTTCCAACAGTACAATTCCCCGTACCATTAAATCCCCAATTATTACACTGATAACTCCAAAATAACCCCGTACAACCGCCAGTAGCTGCCGCGTCTGGGGTTATAGATCCGTCATTCTGGGATCCTGTCCAAAAATTACCTGGTGTATTACCTAACCCCGTTGCGACATTTATCAATAAAGAGTTGTCCAAAATATCATTCCAATTCTTGGCAAATTTTCTATATATTCCGTCACTCGAATTAAACATATAGATTCCGTCCGTATTGCTATAGCCATAATTTGTGGGCATATCCCTAATCTCATCACTGGCATTCGTAGAAACAAATGCATGAAAATTTCCATTACAGCCTAAACCAGTGGGTTTATTGTTTTCACAAAAATTATCTACCCCAGATCTTCCCCCAAAGTTGGCATTATGGGTTATACTAGCTTTATACATTATAGTGGGGTTAGTATCTGGTATGTCATCCATGCTGCCATATTCTTCATTTGATATACACGAACACAACAAAGGTTTACTATCACTGCACATACTAAAATTACTGGTATTGCGTATCCAGTTGTTAACCGAATTTGAATTCCCCTGTGTGCCAAAATAAGGATTTCCAACAGTACAATCTCCAATACCGTTAAATGTCCAATTATTACACTGATAACTCCAAAATAACCCCGTACAACTACCAACTGCTGCTGCGTCTGGGGTTATAGATCCGTCATTCTGGGATCCTGTCCAAAAATTACCGGCAAAAACACCAAGCCCTGTTGCCGGACTAGCCAAAATTGAACCATCAAGCATATCCGCCCAATTAGAGGCGAACAACGTAAAATTATTCGTATTTTTATTATACCAATACAACTCCGCATCTATGGGATAGGTATAATTTGTAGGCATATCCCTGATCTCATCACTGGCATTTGTAGAAATAAATGCATGAATATTATTACATGTTAATTCTGATGGCTTATTACTTTGACAAAAAGAATCAGCCCCGCTTCTTCCACCCACATTCCCTATTGTGGTTGAAGTTTTATAAAAAACAATACCATGCGCACCAGATAAAGTAACCACCTTATTAATCCATATTGGTCCCGGAGGATTTGGTTCTGACCCCATGTTGGCACTAGCATCTATCACATGAAGGCCATACCAAAAAATTCCAGAAGAAGGTGTGTCGGATAAAGTTCCCGTATAAGATAAACCGGATATATTTGACTGAGAAACATTAACCCAAACTCCTGGTACCCCCAAATTATCCGGAGCTACCCAAAGTTCAACTTTATTAAGATTTACATTATCTGTTACGGAAAAACTAGCTGTAGATATATTGGTAGCACTATTAAACGAAACACTAAAAGAGGTTACAATTGGATCAATAACATCGACACATCCCTCGTCGGACGTGCCATCACAATCCTCATCCAATCCATTTCCACATATTTCCGCCTTTGGTGTTATTTCCCCGGCGCATATCGGACTCCATGCTCCGGACACGCAAGTCTTGGTACCCTGTTGGCACTCTCCAACATTTGATCCGCAATTTTGAGTAGTACCGTTTATGCACACAGGACAATCAACTGCGCAAGTAGCATTGGTTTCTGCGGCATTACATGTTCCATCTCCGCAGCATCCACCGACACCGCAATCCGGATCTTTTGCTATAGAACAATTAATATTGGAACAAGTATTATTGCATGCTCCGTCGCAACAGAATGTAAATGCCGGACCACATACCCATGTCCCGGCACATCCGCAAAGTCCGCAATTTTCTATTAAATTTCCGCTATTATTGCAATACCACGGTTTTCCTGTATTTACTGAACACTGATTATATGGCGTGTTATCCGCGCAAGTTGGCGACGGCGAAACTCCTCCACAGACACCGCCTGCGCACATCTGACCGGTTAAACTGCAATCCTGCAAGAGACACCAGTCATTATAATTATCACCATCGCATCCGGGACCCAGGGTACATGCCATCACATTATTTCCTTCGCATTTATTCGGTTCAGTCATATTACATTCATGATAACAGCAATCTGTAGCAGCTTCTGTCTTTGGTGTACAAAAATAGCCCAGAAGCATAATCGTTGTTAAAACCGGGATACTGATTAAAAAAATTGATGATTTTTTAAGATAGTACATAATAATAATATTTAAAAAATTAACGATTTTAATACGACAATAAAAATCTTAAACATTTTTAATATTTTAAAATCCTACAACAAGCTTATGCCTGTCATTTCTTTTGGTTTTTCTAATTTTAAAAGCTTTAATATTGTGGGTGCAACATCGGAAAGAATTCCCTGTGGCTGCACCAAGCTTAAATCACTGCCCACAGAATCCTGCCAACCAAAAGTACGACCTCGATATTCGTTGCCAATCAAAATAAAAGGAACGGGGTTGGATGTGTGTTCTTTGTCCATTTGTCCGCTTTGCATATTAAACATAATTTCTGCATTTCCATGATCAGCGGTAATTATTGCCACTCCGCCCTTAAACAAAACACTATCAACAACCCTTTTTATTTCTCCGTCCAATGTTTCTATGGCCCTAATGGTGGCATCAATGTTGCCGGTATGCCCCACCATGTCAGCGTTGGCGTAATTTATTAAAATAAAATCATAAATCTCGTCATCTATCACATCCAAAACTCTTTTTGTTACCTCCAGGGCTGACATTTCCGGCTTTTGGTCATAGCTAGATACATGAGGGGAGGGAACGAGTATATGATCTTCATTTTTCATTTTTTCTTCTATGCCTCCATTAAAAAAATAAGTGACATGGGCATATTTTTCCGTCTCCGCAATTCTTAATTGTTTTAAATTTGCTTCAGAAATTATGGCACCCAAGGAATTGCGCGCATCATCCGGCAAAAAAGCTATTTCTACCGGCAGCCCCTTTTCATATTCAGTAAAACAAACAAAAACTAAATTATTTAAAAATCTCGGCCTATCAAATTTATCAAAATCAGAAGAAACAAAGGCTTTGGTTATTTGCCTTGCCCTGTCTGGACGAAAATTATAAAACACAACTGAATCATTATCAGAAATTCTCATATCCTCTCCGCATTCCTGAATAATTGTCGGTTTAAACTCTTCGTCAAAAATTTTATTTTTATAACTATCCTCCAGAGCCAAAACAGGATCACTACTTTCCTCCCCTATACCCTCAGTCATAGCCAAATAAGATGTCGCTATACGATCCCAGTTGTTGTTTCTATCCATGGCATAGAAACGCCCCGAAATAGTAGCAATCTTCCCAACCCCATATCTGGAGATGCTTTTTTGAATTCCTTTTACGAAATTAATTCCGGCGTTATAAGTAGTATCTCTACCATCCAAAATAACATGCACACAAACCTTAGACAAATTATTCTTTTGAGCTAAGAGCAATAAAGCATATAAATGATCAATGGATGAGTGTACCCCCCCATTAGAGGCAAGCCCCATGATATGAAATTTAGAATTATTTTTTTTGGCATGCTCCACTGCCTTCATTAAAGCTGGATTCTTATAAAAACTGTTATCGCTAATTGATTTATTAATTTTTGGTAAATTTTGATAAACAATTCTTCCTAGTCCCAAATTCAAATGTCCCACCTCACTATTCCCCCCCTCTCCCCAAGGCAAGCCGACAGCCTCCCCTGATGCGCGCAATGTCATAGATGGGTACTCTGCTATTAAATTATTAATATTGGGTGTCTTGGATCTGGTTATGGAGTTACCAGCGTAATGCTCACAGATTCCCCACCCATCCAGAATAATCAAAACAATGGGTCTTGGGATTTTATTATCTTTATTATCTAAACTAACATCTATCTTTTTATTTTCCATAATTTTTTCTTACAAACTCATAAACCGTGGACGGTTATGAATTGCGGATAATCAAAGATTTTCCGCTCATACTTTCAGGTTTTTCTCTTCTTAATAAGTCTAGAATCGTAGGAGAAATATCGGAGAGAGAGCCATTATTCATTAACTTTATTTTATTCTTTAACTTTTTATTAATGATTATAAATGGTACTGGGTTTGATGTGTGTTCGGTAAAAATTTCTCCAGTTTTTATATTTATCATTTGATCAATATTGCCATGGTCGGCTGTAATAATAATGGTCCCATTAACTTTTAGGTAGGCCTCAACAATATCACGAACACATTTATCAATTATTTCACAGCACCCTATTCCGGCTTTTAGGTTTCCAGTATGACCCACCATGTCAGGGCAAGCAAAATTTATAACAGTAAAATCATACTTCCAGAATATTTTCTTCTTAAAATGAATATTTTGTATTATGCTTTTTACTAATTTTTCCGAACTCATACCGGGTGTCATATCGTAAGATCTTACATCCGGAGAAGGAATCATTAATTGTTTCTCACCAGCTACTGTTCCGGCATAGCCCCCATTAAAAAAATAAGTAACATGGGCATATTTCTCCGTTTCTGCAATATATAATTGTCTAAGATCGGATAATTCCATGGGAAGTGTCTCATCTATATCCACAGAAGGATAGGCTGTTAAAATCTCATCTAAATCAGGACCAAAGTCGGTCATGGCCACAAAATATAAATGCTCTAATCTTTTAGAGCGCTTAAAGGCTTTTTCGTTCATTTTATTAAACCGATTTTGCACAAAAACCTTAGCAAGCTGCCGGCTACGATCAGATCTGAGATTAAAAAATATTACACTATCATTATCTTCAATTCTGGTATTCTTTCCATTTTCACTTTCTATAATATATGGCTCAATAAATTCATCACTTTCCCCCCGATTATAAGCTTCAGTAATAGCAGTAGTTGCACTTTCTGCTTTGCGGCCCTTCCCAAAAACAAGGGCATCAAAAGCCTTTTTTGTTTTTTTCCAATCCTTTTTCCTGTCCATAGCATAAAAACGGCCCATAAGTGTTGCGATTTTAAAACCATTGATATTGCTTTTCTCAAATTCTTCTATTAATTTAAGTGAGGAATATTTCGGTGAATCACGCCCATCTGTAAACAGATGCAAAAAAACTTCTTTTATTCCTCTTTTTTTAAACAATTTTAATAGAGCGACTAAATGCTTGGGGTCGCTATGTGGGCTTCTGCCATTAGAGAGCATACCCATCACGTGTATTTTAGAATTCATTTTTTTAACATGGCGAATCGCCCCTAAAAAAGCCGAATTTTTAAAAAATGTTCCATTATCAATTTCATCGCTAATACGCACCATGTCTTGCTTAATTACTCGACCAGCACCAATGTTTACATGGCCGGCTTCACTGTTTCCGGATTGCCACCTAGGAAGTCCCACATATCTACCGTGTGCATGTAGTTTGGTGGATGGGTATTTCTTTGTAAGTCCGTTAATTGTCGGGATTTTAGCCAAAGTAATAGCATTGCCCACATTTGGCTTATCAATACCCCAACCGTCCAAAATAATTAAAATCAACGGAATATTTTCTATCTTCTTTGCTTTTTTCATATTACTAGTAACGATTAACAATTAACCCCTATTATTGGACCGCAATTATTTGAGGCGGTAATGAGGAAAATAATTAACTAGTTTATTTTATTATTTCCTCCTCTATTTCCATTAAACGATTATATTTAGCGAGTCTTTCTCCGCGAGAAAGCGATCCGGCTTTTATATAATCAGCGCCGACAGCCACGGATAAATCAGCGATAAAATCATCGCATGTCTCCCCGCTTCGATGTGATGCCATAACTTTATAATTATGTTTTTGCGCCAATTTTATACACTCTACGGTTTCAGTTAATGTTCCCACTTGATTTGGTTTTATAAGAATCGCATTAGCTGCTTTTTCTTTTAATCCAATGCGTAATCTATCTAAATTGGTTACAAATAAATCATCTCCTATTAAAAGCATTTCGCTTCCCAATTCCTTGTTTAATTCTCTCCACCCATCCCAATCATCCTCTGAAAGGCCATCCTCTATGGATATAATCGGAAATTTCCTAAACCACTCATAATAAAGATCAATTAGGGTGTGGCTGGAAAATACAGCCTTATCTAATTTAAAAATATATTTTTTAGTTTCTTTGTTATAAAGTTCAGATGACCCCACATCTGTACCCAGACCAATATCCTCCCCGGGCTTGTATCCGGCGTTTACAATGGCGGCTATTATCAGTTCTACTGCCTGAATACTGGAATAAATATTTGGCGCATACCCGCCCTCATTTCCCACATCCGTATCAAATCCGGCCTCACGCAGGACATGTCCTAATTCATGAAAAATTTCCGAACCCATGCGCACCTTCTCTGAAAATTTTATGTCCTTTAAAGGCAAAATCATAAATTCTTGAAAATCCAAATTGGTATCAGCGTGTTTTCCGCCGTTAAAAATATTAAAAGAGGGGGTTGGTATCTTATTTGGTTTTTTAAATTTATATATATTGGCAATATAGGCATACAACTCTTCGTTCTGATTTATTGCTGCTGCTCTAGCACATGCCAATGAAACAGAAAGAATCGCATTTGCCCCTAATTTCTTTTTGTTTTTAGTACCGTCTAATTTTATCATTTCCTTATCAATTTTTTCTTGGTTTGCAACGGAAACACCTTTTAACTTTTCAAAAATTTTAGTATTTACATTTTCCACTGCCCGCAAAACACCCTTTCCATTATAACGCTTCTTGTCTCCATCTCGAAGTTCCCACGCTTCATGCATTCCCGTAGAAGCCCCAGATGGCACACTTGCCTTAGTAATAACACCATTAGTCAAAATAATTTTTGTTTCTATCGTGGGGTTTCCCCGAGAATCCAAAATTTCTCTTGCCTTAATTTGTTTTATTTTACTCATAGATAAAAAATTTAAAAAATGATAACACGCTTGAATGTTAACATAAATTAAAATGCTATTATTTTTATAATATCGTCACTATTATATTGCCCATCTCCCACGCCATCGGGACCATAAGAACCGACAACAACCACATTGTGGCATCCTCCGCCCCCATTACACGGTTCATTGCTGGCATTAACACTGTAATCTGTATCAAAAAAATATTCATTTCCCCAAGAATCTAAAGGTACTTGCGCCATATATGGTCCAGACCAATTTGGAAAATTACCATCCGTTGCCTCAAGCCCTGCTCGAGGATCAGATAATCCATAAGCGCAGCCGTCGCTGCAAATTTCATTGCCGGCGGGACAACCTCCTGGTCGATCAGTACACACCACCTCAAAGGGCTGTAAACCGGGCCAATAACCCGTATCATTCGCCATAACCCCCATGGCGCGAAAAATTGTATCCACCTCATGTTCGGCTTTAGCAATTTTTGATTTTGTTTGAGCTACCCTTACGCCAACTACGGCCATCGTGGTTAAAAGTCCAATAATCGCAATAGTGACCAATAACTCAACCAAAGAGAAACCTTTCTGTAATTTTATAAATTTCATAAGTTTTTTACTATTTATAATTAAAACTGCATTTATTATTAATGCATTTACAATTTAATCCAGCTGAGGGATCCCACAGAGAAGCATCACAAGTTTTTTTTAATTTTGAAATTATATTTTCATTGTTTTGATTTTGGTTGGCACAAAACATCTGGCAGCTATTGGTGGAAATATATTTACTACAATCAATATCCGTGTCACACCTAAAATCAAGCTTATCGGTTGGTTCAATTTTTGGTAATTTTGATAAACCCAGAACACCGGGGCAATCGGCAAAATCACACTCCGGAGGAATACGATTCACGATAGAGCCATCTGTGCATACCCTCATATCCATACGACACTGATATTTTTCTTTAAAAACTTTCACAAAATCCAAAGAACTAGCCTGATCATCGGCATAATAAAAATAATAGCCTAAAGCGGCGCACACCACCGCAAAAAATATTACCACCAAGACTCCGGAGGTGGAATATATTTTATTAAAAAATTTTCCCTTAGCCCGAAGCTTTTCTATTCTTTTCTCAAAACTATCAACATCTTTTATGCCGGGTTCTTTTTGTAAAACTGAAACAATGGGCCCAGTAGCCTTGTTAATACTTTCTAAAATATCACCTTGTTTATGTTTTTTTTCTTTTAACATGTAAAATAAATCTTAAAACTAAAAATAATTTCTATCAATATTTTAAATTTTAGCTGTTATTCTTAGCTTTTCACTCTTAATTTTTAGTTTTTATAGAAATGTATAAAATAATTATCTGGTTACTATTTTTCTAAGTCCCGGCATTTTTTTCTTTCCCAAGAAAGCCAGGCTCGCTCCTCCGCCGGTTGATGCCCAATCTACAGCGTCAATCATTTTGGTTTTTTGCAAAGCCTCAATGGTTTCTCCTCCACCCACCACCCCAAAAGCTTTTCCGCGCGATCTGCCGGCAATCACATTAGCCATCGCCATAGTGCCGTGGTGGAAACCATTTTCCTCAAATAATCCCATTGGCCCGTTCCAAATAATTGTATTAGCTTTTTTTATAATATCGCTAAAAAGCTTTATGGTCTTTGGGCCAATGTCATAAATATAATCTCCTTTGTTTATATTTATAAGATCTTTCGCTACCGGGTTCTTGGCGCCCTTAACAGCGCTGATTACCACATCTACGGGCAGGACAATTTTTTTGTTTTTAAACTTTTGAGCAAATTTCAAACTCTCTTTATCGGTCAACGACTTTCCAATTTCAAAATCATGAATGCGAAAAAAATTATTAGCGAGCGCTCCTCCGACCAATATCTTGTCCGCTTTTCTGTAAAAAGCCTTAATTAAAGGAACTTTGGTTTTTATCTTATTTCCCCCAATTACTAATACAAAGGGTTTTTTAGCATCAAAAACCTTGCTTAAATTCAAAACCTCTTTTTCAAGCAAAAGACCAGCAAAGGCTGGCAAGTATTTTTGAATAGCGGACAGTGATGCATGGGCTCTATGAGATACGCCAAAAGCATCATTTACATAAACATCTCCGAGCTTGGCTAAATTTTTGGCTAAATTTTTGCTATTTTTTTCCTCTCCCGGCTCAAATCTAATATTTTCAAATGCCACAATGTCGCCGTTTTTCATATAACTCGCAACGCTACCGCCCTCAAAACCGGAAATATTTTTTATAATTTTTATATCCCTACACAACTCCTCCTCTAAAATATCTATTACCGGTCTAATTGATAAATCCTTCTTAAATTTTCCCTCGGGCCGGCCCAGGTGAGTAATTAAAATAATCTTACATTTTTTTTCAAGCAAAAATTCAATAGTGGGAAGCTGTCTTTTAATCTTGTAATCATTCAAGACTACCCCATTCTTGATTGGCACATTAAAATCAACTCTCAATACCACCCTTTTTCCCTCAATATTTTTAGCTTGTTTTATAGACTTTACTTTCATAAAAATAACAAATATTTACCTTTATAATAAAAACATATTTTATACACATTTCCTATATATTATACCACATATAAACATCAAAAACAAAATCATTCTTTAAAAATCATTGACAAAAAATATAAACTATGTTAATTTTTGAAATATAATAAAAATAACATCGGCTCATTAACAAAATAATTTTAAAAAAGGGGGGAAATTATGATTTTTGGGTTATTTGCAACATCTTTTATTTTTATTTTTTTTATGGGGTTTTTACTGGTAATTATGGGCCCTAATAATTTTTTTCAATTTTTGAGACAAATTCTTAAAGATAAAAAATGTATTGCTGTAATCATTCTTCTGTTCTTTTTTCTAACTCTTGGATTCAGGGCTGTAAAACTAAATGAGGAGGAAAAAGCAACACAACTCACCGTTCAAAAAACTGAAAAAACCATGATTAGTGATCCAAAACTGTTGACTTCCGCCACGGAAGAAAAAAAAATAGAACCCCCAAAGACCGATAAAATCGAGGGAGGGAAACCAATCGCATCAACTACAGAGACAAGTAATGGGGCGGTATCATTAATCGGCAAAAAAATTGCCGGCACCCATCCATTAAAAACCTTATCCAATCATAATAATGTTGCTTTTTCCTATTTTCAAAACTCGGATGTTCCAAATTGTAGATACACCACCCAACACACCATAGTTGAGTTTTCCTGGCGAAAAGAAGGTGAAATTCATTATCTGCCCGTATCCAAATTTAAGATTATAGAAAAAAAAGACGGTCCAAGTGTTCCGGTAGCTAAATTCAGATGGAAAGTCCGGGGAGAAGAGGGTGTTGATAAAGACATACCTAAAATAATGGAAGAAAATATTATTTATATAGAGATTACCGGACAATCTGGCTTTTGGCCTTTTGATCGTCAATACGCCGAAAACATTGAGGTGCTGAGCAGTAAAATCAGCCAAAAGTTAAAGGGGATGCGCACCCTAGAGCCTCTGAGGAACAGTTCAAACACAATTCTATCCAGCAACACATATTTCGATAGTTTTGGACGCGATAAAAACTTGATAAATGCTTATAGCAAGATACGATTTAATACTACTTTCGAAAACGGCATCACGCAGTTTTGTGTCATACCCTGCGGCAAACTAAAGGTTAAAATAGTAGACAATATCGCAACTCCGGTATTTAGGTCAAGGTGGGCGGTACTAACCGGAGAAGGAAGCACCGAAAAACCTATTACTAAAATATTAGAAGAAAATATTATTTTCTTTGAAGTTATCTGTACCCGCGATCAATGGCCGTTTCGCTATATCCCAAACGGAAAGTATAAAAAATTAACCGGGGAGATCAATGTTTTACTTTCTCAAAATTATTATTTAGAACAAATAAACCCAAACCAAGAAAATACGATTAATCCTCTCCAAAAATATTTTGACTCCGAAGAAGAAATGGTGAAATTTGTTCTAAAATTTGAAGAAAAAATAAAGTTTGAACTAAGGTTTCCGCTTAGTAAATTCCAGGTTGAATTCACAGAAGATAAGCATTCACCAATTATAGGATTTAATTTTAAAGAACACAAAGAAAACTGTACCATTAAAAAATCACTTATAGAAAAAGATTGTTTTAAAAAGAATATGGATAGTATTAAAATAATCTGCAACAAAAAGGACTGGCCTTTCTAGGTATATCAAAAACAAAAAACGGGAAAAATTCCCGTTTTTTTATTATAGCAAAATATAGATTTAAAAAGAGGTGTGTTTTTACACCTCTTTATCTTAGTTTTAAAAAAAGAAATTCAGAAAATCATTTCCAACCGTAAAAACCATCAAGGCAACCAATAACAATACTCCCGCCACATTCAAACACTTTTCAATGGTTTTATTTACCGGTCTGCTGATTACTCCCTCTATTGTGTAAATCAGCAAATGTCCGCCATCAAGAGCGGGAATAGGAAAAAGGTTAATAACCCCCAAACAAACACTAATAATAGCTATAAACCACAGAAATGACTTAAGTCCATATTTGGCTGTTTCAGCAGATGCTTTTGCAATCATAATCGGTCCACCCAAGTTATCCCTAGCAGATAATTCTCCAGTAACCATTTTTTTAATGCCAAGGAGATTTAATTTACCAACTTCATATGTGTCTTTAATTCCGGATTGAACTGATGATATAATCCCTAAGCGAACTGTCTCAACTTTAAAAACAACCCCCATAACCTTCATATCCATTTCTTTCCCAGTAATATTTTTACCTTTAACAATTTGTGGATTGATTCGCAAAATCAAACTTTCTTTATTCCTTTCTACTAAAACATCAATATCACCTTTGGCGCTATGCAGCTCTAATCTAATATCGTTAAAGGTGGAAATATTATTATCATTTATTTTTAAAATCCTATCTCCAATCTGCATGCCAACATCTTTTGCTGGACTATTTTCCGTAAATTCTACCACTATCGGATAAAAAACCTGTCTTTCAGAAGTCATATTGAGCCCAGAAAATATCACAATTGCCAATAAAAAATTAAATGTAACTCCCATAGCTACAATAATAAATTTTTTCCATAATTTCTGATAAACAAAAGACACGGCTATTTCTTCTTCGCTGCATATAAAGTTTGAGTCTTCTCCAAACATTTTTACATATCCGCCAAGCGGAACAAGAGAAAGACGGTACTCTGTTTCTCCAATTCTTTTCTTGAGTAATGCGGGACCAAAGCCAATCGAAAAAGCTTCTACTCTAACCCCAAATTTTTTAGCTGCTAAAAAGTGCCCCATTTCATGAACAAAAACCAAAACACCGATAACAATAATAAAATAAAACATTGCGTCCATTTCAAATCTCCTTGTTTTTATTAATCTTTATTGTAAATGTACTTGTTTTAATTTTAGATATTATCACAAAAAACAATATATGTCAAACCAAAAAATTATTTTTGTGCTATAATATGAATTGGGACTTATACGTTTAAAAACTTTATATTTACCACAAACAACCCCTTGCTCCCCCTAAAAATTTTTAAATAACATATTTAATATTAAATATGAAGAATACAAAACAAATCATCCTCGCTTCCAGCTCTCCGAGGCGCAGACAACTTTTAACTCAGGTTGGCCTAAAATTCAAAGTTGCAAAAAGCAATTATGAAGAAGATATGTCTCAAAAGATGAAACCAGCACAAATGGTAAAAACATTTTCTCTTGGCAAGGCGCGTGATGTAGCCCAAAGATATAAAAATGCCATTATTGTCGGTTCTGATACTATTGTCGTTTATAATAATAAAAAACTAGGAAAACCCAAATCCCCCGCCGAAGCTAAAAAGATGCTAAAAATGCTCTCCAATAAAGCCCATACTGTCTTGACCGGGATTACTGTCATCAATTCTAAAACCGGTAAAACTATTACCGATTATGAAGCCACTAAAGTATATTTTAAAAAATTAACTCCTTCTGAGATTAATAACTATGTAAAATCGGGTGAACCATTAGACAAAGCCGGTTCATACGGAATTCAGGAACTAGGCGCTACTATTATCAAAAAAATAGACGGGGATTATTTTACAGTAGTCGGATTGCCATTAGTTAAATTGACTAAGATATTAAAAAAATTTGGAATAAAAGTGTTGTAAATATTCTCTATTTTTTCGGAATATCATTCTTTCTAAAATAAATTTTTTATAATTTGCTATTAATCTTTTCCAATATTTCTTTGATAAACTCATCTTTCCCAATCTCCCGTATATCCTCCGCTCCCCTATCCCGGACATTCAATTTTTCTGATTCCATTTCCCTGTCTCCAATTACCAGCATATATGGCACTTTTTCTGCAACTGCCTTGCGTATTTTATTTCCCACTGTTTCATCCGAAAAATCAACCTCCACTCTAATGCCGGCCCCCATTAATTCTTGTGCTTGTTTAGTGCAATATTCAACATGTTTAGCGCTCACTGCGACTAATTTTACTTGCACAGGTGAAAGCCAAACAGGAAAAGCTCCGGCATAGTGTTCAATTAAGTAAGCAAGGGTTCTTTCATAACAGCCAAGAGAGGTGCGGTGAATAACCACCGGCTCTGCCTCTTTTCCGTTACTATCTGTATATTTAAGGCCAAATCTGCCGGACATGGCAAAGTCAACCTGTACCGTAATAATCGTGTCCTCCTTGCCATTTACATTTTTGTACTGAACATCCAGCTTTGGTCCATAAAAAGCAGCTTCTCCGTCAGCTTCTGTGTATTCCACCCCCGCTTTATCTAATATTTTTTTCATGGATTCCTGGGTTTTATTCCATGCTTCGGGATTGTTTACATATTTTCCTTTTTTATTTTCTCTATCCCACTTAGAAAAACGGTAAGTATAGTTATTTAATCCAAGAGTTTTTAATATATATTCAATCAAATTCAAAACTCCTAAAATTTCTTCTTCCACTTGATCTGCCCGGCATATCAAATGCCCCTCAGAGATAGTAAACTGCCTGACACGAATCAGCCCAGACAGCTCGCCGGATAGCTCATTTCTAAAAAGTGTAGAAGTTTCAGAATATCTAATCGGCAATTCCTTGTAGGATCTTGGCTTAGCTTGAAAAATACAAAACTGATGAGGGCAGGTCATGGGACGCAGGGCATAAGGACTTTCGTCCGCCTCTGTAATAAACATATCATCCTTGTAGTGCGCCCAATGTCCGCTTATTTCATAAAGCTGTTTTGACCCAAGACTGGAAGTATAAGTTTTTTGATATCCTCTTTTTCTTTCTTCATCTTCCACCCAGCGCTCTAAAATTTGTCTAATAATGGCTCCCTTTGGTGCAAAAAGAGGTAATCCCTTTCCAACTCTTTCATCAATGTAAAACAAATCTAACTCCCTACCCAATTTTCGATGATCTCTTTTTTCCGCCTCTGTCTGTACTGTTAAATAATATTCTAGTTTTTCTTTAGTTTCAAAAGCAACTCCATAAATTCTGGTTAACATTTTATTTTTTTCATCCCCTCGCCAATAAGCTCCGGCTATTTTTGTTAGTTTAAAAACATCCAATTTTATTTTACCCGTAGAACCCAAATGCTTACCGATGCACAGATCACCAAAATTACCGCTCCAATAATAAGAAACGTTCTTTTTTCCATCTTTCTTTAAATCTTCCAAAATATCTATTTTATAATTTGCTTTTCTCTCTTTTTCAAATTCTATTGCTTTCTCAATTCCCAACTCTCGTTTTTCAAATTCTAAATTCTGCTTGATTATATGTTTCATTTTTTTCTCAATTTTTTTCAAGTCATCTTCTCCGATTTTTACATCCCCAAAATCAAAATCATAATAAAATCCGTTTTCAATTGCCGGACCAATAGCAAATTTAACATCCGGCCACAACTCTTGAACAGCGGCCGCTAAAACATGGGCGCATGAATGCCTCATAATTTCTAGTTCTTCATTTAATTTTTCTTCTTTAGTTAACATAAATTTAAATTATTATTAATTATTAAAAAATCCCGTCCCAGTGTATAAAAAATATTTTATACACTGGGACGGGATTTATAATCTCGCGGTTCCACCCAGTTTCCCGCTTAAAATAATAAGCGGACTCTTTTATAAATTTTATTAGTTTAGTTTCAATTTTTATATTGAAATCCCAATTTGGGACCGTGGTTGGTAGTCACGGCAATCACCCTTAAAATTTATTATATCTTATATATATCTCATTTTTAAAAATTTGTCAATCATCAAAAATTCGCATAATTAAAATTCGCATTATTTTTACTTTTTGATTTCTATATCTATCTTATCAACTAATTTTGGTACTTTTTTAATAAACTTAGGATAAAATTCTATCTCAAACCCGGCAATCTCCGGCATATCTCCCAGGTAAGTTTCTAACTGTTCTTTATTTAAACCCAATATTTTTTCAACATCTATAATGTTTGAATCTCCCTTTAAACTTATCTTTCCCTCAAAAGCAGCATTGACTGAGGCAACTCCGGCTGAATTATTATAGTTATCCAAAGAATAAATAATATTATTTTCATCAAAATTGAGTAACTCTTTGTTTTCCGGCAAAGAAGAAATAAATTTGTTTTTAGCAAGCTTTGAAGCTGTTTCATCGTCAAAAGCCACAACCATCACATCGGCCTTCATGGAAATATTAAAACTATCTTTTTCTTCATTTATCTTTCCATCTGCGTTGCTCTTTATGGATTGTTCATCAATTTTAAAAATCACCTGATCATAATCTTTATAAATATCGTTTACTTTTGATTTTACAGAAGATAGGAGCTGTTGTTTTAAATCCATTTCACCTTTTTCAATATCGGTTTCGTCTATATATTTTTTTACTTTTTGACGATAAACAATATCTGTATTGTTTTTGGCGTAAATTTTGTCCTGAAGTCCTGCCCAAAGTCCAGGAATAGTAAAAGTGGTTGGACCAGTAGCCATCTCCGGTTTGGCCTCATCGGCATAAATCTCCACATCTTTCAAACCGCCAACTGGAACATTTACGGTTTCTTTTAATCTGAATAGTTTACCATCAGAAGAAATTAGTCTAGTGGTAGCCACCAATGGCTGATTTTTATTATAATCATTAATAATATCTATTTTGCCAACTACCTCTTTGCCGATAACATTTGAACCGGATGCTTGATATTCTTTTTTATCTTCTATCGTAATTTGGCGGACAATGCCCGGAACACCCATGGCAGAAACCGAATCTGCATTTTCGGAGTCATAAATATCAAAAATCAAATTATTACTAACTCTTTCTTGATTTGGAATCAGGGTAATTGTAACCCTAGTAAAAGAAAAATAAAATATTACTGCTAGCAGCACAACCGTAAGCACAACAAAGCTTAAAGCGATCTTGCGATACATGCCCACCGAACGACCACCACCCAAATTATCTATAATAGCTTCTTCAATTTTTTCAATATTCTCTTTTTCCTTTTTTTCCGTTAACATTTCTTGTTTTTGACTGCGCGGGGCTAAAATACTTTTCATTTCATCACCCCTTAATACCAACTCTTCTTTTTTATCATCATTATGAACCATGATTCTGTCTTTATTTTTACTCCTTAAAAAATTATTATTCATTTTTTCTTCTTCTTGATTTTTCTTTTCTTCGGCTAAAACTTTTTCTCGGTCAGCTTTTATACCCTCAATCTTTTCCATAGTAATCAATGGTTCGTCTGTTTTAATTTCTGGAATTAGTTCTTTTTTTGGTTCTTTTTCAATCTTTATTTCTTCTTTTGCTTTTTTAACTATTGGCTCGTTAATGTTTTTTTTAATAACTGTGGATGGAATTTTATTTACCGTTCTCTTTTTTGTTTTTTTTGCAAACACTTTTTTAACTGGAGATTTCTTCAATTTGCTTTTTGTTTTTTGAGGAATATTAACTTTAACAGATTTCCGAGTTACCGGCTTCACTGTTTTCTTTTTAGCGCTTATCTTTTTATTGGTGGCTATTTTTTTTACAACCCCTTTTTCAACCTCTGCTTCTACACTCTGAACATTGGGGGTCTTAGAAGTGTTTTTTTTCTCCACAGACATAATATAAAATAAAATTAATTTCAAAAAGTATATAATCTATTCATATTAATACTATAACAAAATTTCTATTTTTTGTCTAATAAACAAAAAAGGTAAAAAAAAATAACCCTAAAACATATTCCCATAATTCTACCAAAAATAAAAAAGCCGCTAATCATAAAATTAACGATTTCTCAACACAAAAGCATTTTAATGTTTTATTCCTCTTTTATGGTTATTACTCCCCGAAAATCTTCTGTTAACTTTTTTATTAATTCCATGTCATTATTTACTTGGTATGCCGTTTTGATAATCCGTGATTTACCATCCACGGTTATCCTGAAAAGAACCATATCCCCTCCTGGATACTGTATAAATACACCTTTTAATCTTTCTAGTATTTCCTGATTTGCTTCTTGATTAAAAATAATTCTCAGGGGATTTGTTACATTTTTTGAGGTTATACTTTGAGAATTTTGATTTTTAAATCTGGCAACTATGCGTTCTGCCTTCTCTAATATGAGTTCTTCAACAGTATTTGCCAAAACCTTAATTTCATTATCCTTATTAGATATCTTTCCGTTGATAATTACAAATTTTCCCTCTTTCCATACTTCACTATCCCGATCCAAGAGACGAGGAAAAACCAAAATTTCAGTATTATTATATTCATCTTCAATTTTTACAAAAAGCATTGCCTTGTTGGTGCGAGTAATAATTTTTTTAACCGTAGTAATGATTCCAGCAATATTTACCTGATGCTCAATGTATTTATGCAATCGGTGTAATGAAATAGTATGATCTTCCGTGTACTTTCTAAAATCAGAAAAGGGGTGTTCTGTAATATAAAGACCTAAAAGCTCCTTCTCCCAGGTCAATTTTACCTGCCTGTTGGCCGGGTCATAATAATCCATTTTAACCATATTCCTTATATTGAGCTCTGGCACATCTGCAAACAAGCTCTCTTGTTTGCTGCTTATAGACCTTACTACTTCCTTGTTGTAGCTTATCATGTTTTCCACATTCCCAAGCATGTGCCCCCTTTCACCAAAACTGTCAAAACCACCACTTTTAATCAAACTTTCCAGAGATTTCTTGTTCAAATCTTTATCAGTTATCCGCTCTAATAAATCATTCAAATCCTTATAAGGACCTCCGCTTTTTCTTTCTTCTATTAAAACTTTAGAAATATTTTCTCCAATATTCTTAACTGCGTGCAAACCAAAACGAATAGTTTTGGTATCTTCGTCTTTTTTAGCGGTTTGGTTTTTTTCCGTACCAGAAGTAACCACCGTAAAAGTTTCAAAAGACTGGTTCACATCCGGCGGCATAACCTCAATTCCCATACGACGGCATTCTTCAATTTCGATTGCGATTCTATCTATATTTTGCTGATCCGCAGTCAAAAGAGCTGCCATAAACTCGGTCGGCCAATGCGCCTTGAGATATGCGGTCTGATAACCAATTAATGCATAACACGCGGCATGAGAACGATTAAAACCATAACCAGCAAATGGTTCGATAAATGAAAATATTTTTTCGGCTAAATCTTTAGAAATATTATTATTCACGCACCCATCTATAAATTTCTTTTTTTGTTTAGCAAGAAGCGACACTATTTTCTTGCCCATAGCCTTTCTTAAAACATCAGCTTCACCTTTGGTAAATCCGGCTAAATCCCTGGATATTTGCATAACTTGCTCTTGATAAATAGCCACGCCATAAGTTTTTTTAAGTATTGGTTCCAATTTTGGGTGCAGATATGTCAATTTTTTAGTACCATTTTTACCACCAATATAATCTGGTATCCACTCCATTGGTCCCGGCCTATAAAGCGCAACCATAGCGATAATATCTTCAAACTCCGTTGATTTTAGCTCTCGCAAATATCTCTTCATTCCACTGGATTCAAATTGAAAAACTCCGGTAGTTTCCCCTTTTTGAAATAATTCATATGTTTCCTTATTGTCCAGGGGAATCTTATTAATATCTATTTCTATTCCGCGGGTTTTTTTAATAATTTTAATAGCAGACTCGATGATAGTTAAATTCTTAAGACCTAAAAAATCCATTTTTAAAAGACCCAAATCTTCTACTGGGTGCAAGGAATATTGCGATACAATTGTTTTGTCGCCAGAAGATGCGAACTGCACCGGCACATTCTCGGTTAGCTGATCTTTTGTAATCAAAACTCCGCAAGCATGAGTAGAAGAGTGCCTGGCAACACCCTCAAGTCTCAATGCATGATCAATTACCCTTTTGGCCTCCGGCTCCTTTTTGTACATTGAGCTGAATTCGTCCACCGTATCTAGTGCTTCTTGGATACTGGTAAACATGGGAATTGCTTTGGAAAGTTTGTCGCAATACTCATAAGGCACACCCAGCGCCCTACCCACATCCTTTACCGCAGCGCGCGCGGCCATGGTGCCGAAAGTGATAATTTGCGCGACATGATCTTTACCGTATTTCTCCTCTACATAGGATATTACTTCATCTCGACGAATATCAGCAAAATCTAAATCAATATCGGGCATAGAAACTCGATCGGGATTTAAAAAACGTTCAAAAAGCAAATCATATTCAATGGGGTCCAGATTGGTAATACCGGTCAAATAGCACACCAGGGACCCGGCAGCGCTGCCGCGACCGGGACCAACCACTATCTTTCGATTTTTAGCCCAATTCACAAAATCAGCTACAATCAAAAAATAAGAAGGCCACCCCATTTTATCAATTACCGATAATTCATAATCCATTCTCTCTTTATATTGCACATCTATCTGTTCGTATGTTTTGCCAAATCTTTTTACCATTCCATCTTCGCACAATTTACGAAAGTAACTACTTTCAGTAAACCCGCTTGGTACTTCAAAATAGGGCAATTGCACATTTCCAAGTTCAATCTCCACATCGCACATATCGGCAATTTTTATTGAATTTTCTATTGCTTCCGGCACATCCATAAAACTTTCTATCATCTCTGCGGTAGGTCTCACAGAAAAATCACTTTCCATCATGTTCATTCTATCTTTATCATCCACCTTTTTTTTGTTTTGCAAGCACAAGAGTATATCCTGTGAATCAGCATCTTCTTTTTTTAAATAATGAGAATCATTGGTGGCAACCAAAGGAACATTGAGCTCGCGAGAAAATTCAATTAATTTTTCATTAACCAAATCCTGCCCTCTTAAATTCGGGTGGTGCTGAATTTCTAAATAAAAATTATTCTGCCCGAATAAATTATTATATTCAAGTATTCGCGTTCTCGCCTGATCCAATTTATTAGAGCGAATCAAAACCGGAATCTCGCCACCCAAACAGGCTGTACAGGCAATCAAACCATTGTGGTGTTTTTGCAAAACCTCCCAATCAATTCTTGGCTTATAATAAAAACCCTCCAAATGAGCAATGGAGACAAGTTTGATTAAATTTTTATAACCGATATTGTTTTTAGCCAAGAGTAAAAGATGATAACTCCTTCGTTCATCATCTCGACTAACTTTATCATGTCTGGATCCTGGCGCAAGATATGTTTCTACGCCAATAATCGGCTTGATTCCCGCCTTCTTACATTTTTCATAAAACTCAATAACGCCATACATGGTGCCATGATCGGAAATAGCCACAGCCGGAGAACCCTGTTCCTTGGCGAAATCAATCAACTCATCCAATTTGGTCAAGCCGTCTAATAAAGAATAATGGGTATGCACATGCAAATGCACAAATTTCTGCATATATATTCAATTAACATGCAACAATCAACATGCAATAATTAACTTATTATTAATATGTTAATAATAATACAATTAGTCCCGATTTTCAATTGACAAAAATTATTAAACATGCTAATCTCTACTATTCTTTAACAATTTTCATTCTCCTCCACACTTGTCATTCTGAATTCGATTCAGAATCCACACAATAAAACACAATCAAAATTCCATAGATTCTGAATCAGGTTCAGAATGACACAAAATTTCTATTAAGATGCTGTCTGTTTTATTTCTTAAGAAAAAAAACGAAAACAAATGCGAAAATTAATCACGCAAAAATAGGGGGTAAAAATTATGAAAAAATTTTGGGAATTTATTAAAAAATGGATAAAAAGATATTATGTATATATTATACCTATAATAATCGGTATTTTGGCACCAAACCTTTTCTTTAAAATTGAGAACGGTTCACACTTTATGGTCTTATTATTTTCCCTAATATCACATTAACAGTAGAAATTTTTATTTTTTTTATATTGCGTCAAATAAAGAATGCGAAAGAAAAGAAACCACTATCAGATAAATAAAAAACGATCAAGACTCACGCAACCATCGATAAAATATCGATGGTTTTTAAATTTGACAATCACTTTTTTTTCTGCCAAAATACAAGCAAATCGTTGTTTAACAACCAAAACACAAAACGAAATCCGCCGTCGCTTGATAGTTATGGCGAGACAAGGGAGGAAAAATGACTGAGCACACAAAGTTGGAAAAACTCGTATTTGCGCATCCAAGATGGAAAGCACTATCCACTATTGCCAAAAAACAAATAGAGGATATTAACAAATCCTCAAAAAATGAACTTAAAAAAACCAAAGAAAAAAAAGCGCTAGCACAAGTTCTAAAAAAACAAAGACAAGAAATATTAGATAGTATTTGCGAAGAAATTGTTGCGCAGCTTAGCGATCAGGAATTAATGCAAAGCGTTCTGGATATTTACAGCCAAACCGTGGAAGAATACACTCAAAATCCGCATACTCAATACATTACCGATGATCTGGCCAAATTCATGCTTGACCCGCGAATCCATAATAATGCGCGCGTTTTGGATATTGGCTGCGGACCCGGCAGGGACAGCTTTTTTATGTTCTATAATCACTTAAAATTCCGCGAAATATTTATGGAAAGAAAAGACGGTGAAGGTAAAACAACTTTGGAAAAATTCGGCGTACCGCGCAAAAAATTCAAAACTATCGGCATAGACGGTTCTCCGGAAATGATAAAAATTGCAAATAAAAAAGCCGCTTTGCTCCGAATAAGATTTTCCACCACGGATCAGCCGTTTTTTATCTGTAAAGATATTCATAATATTAAATTTAATTATCCAACCGAATTCGATGCTGTCTGGGCTTGTGCTTCCCTTTTTACCCACACACCGCGCAACTTAATAGAACCGGCAATTGAATCTATTGTTAATTTAATGAAAACAAACGGAATTTTCTTTTTGAGCTATACACATGGCGCCAATAAACCCTATAACAAATTATTACTCTCTTCTACTGGAAGAATAAAATGGTTTTCTCAGCCCAACCCCGAAGAAATCGTAAGTATTGCCCAAAAATACGGCTTAATCCAAATTGAAGATTCAAAATTCGATGATTACCGAAAAGGAAAAGATATTAAAAAAGACATGTTCGTTTCCCACTTTTTCCAAAAAACAAGATAACAAAAATCAAAAAACCGTCTTACAAAAGACGGTTTTTAAAATAATGCTATGTTGCTTGCCACTTGTTACTTATTATTAACTTTACTCATAATTTCTCTTAATTCATCATCTGAATAAAAGTGAATAATGATCTGACCGGCTCCCTTAGCTTTTCTTTTCACCTCTGCTTTAGCGCCGAAAAATTCCCTGAGAGCAAATTCCTTGTCTTTGTCCTGGTAATTGATCTGAATTTTGGCGCGCTTTGTACCGCCCATTTGGCGGGCTTCTCCGCTAGTATCCTGAACCGACAAACCGCCATGCAATATTTTTCTAAAAAGACTCATTTGTTTAGTTTCTGAATCTAAGCCGATTAAATATTTAGCGTGTCCTTCTGTAATTTTTCCCTCTATCAATGCTAGTTTAATTTCTGCCGGAAGCCCAAGCATTCGGATGGTGTTAGCCACGGATGACCTGGATTTACCCATTTGTTTAGCCACTTCGTCTTGGGTTAACTGAAATTTATCCATTAATTCTTTATATGCCCCCCCCAAATCAATCGGATTCAAGTTTTCTCTTTGGATATTTTCAATTAAGGCTACTTCTAGCTTTTCCTTATCATCTGCATCTCGCACAATTACCGGTAATTTAGTAAGTCCGGCCATTTTTGAGGCGCGCAAACGGCGCTCTCCGGCAATCAATTCATATTTATTCCCTTTGCGGCTAACGATCAAGGGTTGAATTACGCCATATTCCTTAATTGATGCCACTAATTCATCCAGCCTGGCATCTACAAATCTCTTTCGAGGTTGCAAGGGGTTGGTTTCAATATCACTAATACTCACTCTAAAAATCTTATTTTTATCATCACTAGATACTGCCATGTTGCCATTTTGCACAGGAACTGATTGTTTATTTGGAATCAGAGACCCGAGCCCCCTCCCTAATCCACTATTGTTATTCATATATTTTTATAATTAAAATTAATTAATTTAATAAACAACAAATCACAAATATTAAATTCTAAATAAATCTCAAAAATCAAATCTTAAATTCAAAACTTATGTATGTAGAACTTACGCATTTGGACGTAAAAGATGTCGAACATCTGCGAATTTTGTTTAATATTTATACTTAATTCATTTCTACGCGCTAATATTAAAATTTAAAGTGATATGCGTAGATGTCCGACATCTCAATGAATGAAAAACAAGGTCAAACGCGCAAATCCTGGTATGTTTGAAATTTTGGTAATTGTAATTTTGAATTTATTTGTTATTTGTGATTTAATATTTGTAATTTTAACTTGTTTCTTCTTCTAATCCTATTATTTCTTGAGCCAATTTATTATATGCTTTTCCCCCTTTTGATCTTGGATCATAATGAAGTATTGACCGCCCGAAAGAAGGCGCCTCTGCAAGCCTGACAGCCCTCGGAATAACAGAACGAAACACTCTATTTGGAAAATATCGATAAAGTTCGGTCATTACCGAACCGGAAAGCTTGTTTCTTTTATCAAACATGGTAATTACCGCGCCCATAATCCCCAGACTCGGCTTTAAACCGTTTTGTACCAACGAAATAGTTTCAAGCAATTGACTAAGGCCCTCTAGAGCATAATACTCGCTTTGAATCGGAATCAATATCTCGTCTGCGGCCACCAAACTATTTACTGTAATAAGCCCGAGAGACGGCGGACCGTCAACTATGATATAATCATACTCATCCCTAATGTCTTCCAATACTTTTTGCAAACGAAACTCTCTATCCTCCATGTTAACAAGCTCAATTCCTGCTCCGGCCAAAGCAATAGTAGAAGGCGCTACAGAAAAACGATCCTGCAGGGTGTGTTTAATTATTGAATAAATAGGTTTTTGACCAATAATAGCTTCATATATTCCATATGGCAAATTTTTGTGATCAATCCCGATTCCAGAGGTAGCATTGGCTTGTGGATCCACATCTACAAGGAGAACATCTTTCCCATGATGCGCCAAATAAGACCCTAAATTTACGGCCGTAGTGGTTTTTCCCACCCCCCCTTTTTGATTAACAATAGAAATTATTTTTCCCATACGATGCAATAAAAAATTAAAAGTTTATAAAGTTGAAAGTTTATAATAAATAGAAATTTTGAAAAAATTTTTTCTAGGTTTTTAACTTTACGGACTTTCTACTTTTAACTAATACTAATTATAACCCAAAAAATAACCTTTGACAATTTTTAAAATATACGCTAATATAATTTTAAGAAATACTGATAAATGTGGGGTCGGACCACTATTTTAGGAGTCCGACCCCCACATTTACTTAAATTAGCCGATGTGGTGAAACTGGTAAACACGCACGACTCAAACTCGTGTGCCTCACGGCTTGTGGGTCCGAGTCCCACCATCGGCACAATAAAAACAACTGGCTTTTGCCGGTTGTTTTTATTGTAATGATGACTGGGTAAAAACCCGCCATGAGCAATATGAAGCATAGTAGAATATATTCAAAAGCCACAACCTAAATAAACAGTAAAAGATAACCACATGATCGGGATGTCCGCCATATGTGTGTACACACCATCTTTATTCACATTGACATTCTTAATAAAACATGTTAACATAATTCAATATTTTAAATAAGATTTCTTTAACAAAAGGGAGAGATATAATGAACAAATTTTTTACTAAGTGGAAAGCCTTTTTTTGCGGAAGCGATGATTTGACCCACGAGGAAGTAAAAAGATATTTCAATTTTACTTTAAGCAATTTAAGCAGTATTCTAATTATCATCAGTCTTATCATTATTCTTAATTCTTTTTTAGCCGCTCTTTTTTTAGGGCTTGGTATTTATCTGGTAATCTTTACTATTTTCAGCAATGAATATTACAATTTTATGATATTTTATTCTTTGCGATCTATTGAAAAAAACACCCTCAATACTGATAAAAAAATAAACGCTTTACAAAAAGCAATTGCCAGAAAAAACAGAAGGAATAGCTTTAGAAAAAGAAGGTAAAACAATCTAAATCAGTGAAAAAATTCACTGATTTTTTATTTTAAAACACTAAACCATTAAGGATTATTAAAAATTGGAAATTAAAAACAAGAAAAGCCTGAAAGGCTTTTTGAAGTCTCCGCCTGAGGCGGACACAGCGCCTTTCCATGCCCGCCTCAGGCGGGGGCGTGGTGAATAATGGAATAATAATAAAAAAATAATCCCCCTTCGGGAGATCCCCCACAAGATGAAGCCATATAACAGATATGGGGTTAGGGGGAAAATTCCTATACGATTAAAAAATTATCTAAAGTGTGGTATAATATATATAATTAGAAACCAAAAACCTAGAATCGCTTTGCAATATTTTTTTAAAAAATTATGCCAACCACAGACAAACAACTTATCACCGAAAAACAAGCTTTAGATATTTTTTTCAATCTTTTGAACAGCTCGTATTCTGAACTTTTTTATGATTTTAACAAACACCTAGATCAGTTTCACGACCTTGATATTCAAAATGAAAAAATTGCTAAAATGTCTTTTTTACTAATGCTGGCCGTATTGGAAATAGAGTGTACCCGCAATATCCATTCTGAGCAGCTTGCTAATAAAATGTATCATTATTTCTTGGAAAATATTCTAAAAACGCTTGAAGATAAATTTAATGAAATTCAGGCGGAGAGATACCGGGATATTATTCATAATGAGCTGGCGGACTACAAGCAAAAATATCACGAATCGCTGGAGCACAATAAACGAAACCCTTGCTATAGTCTTCTGGAAAATGTCATTGATAAACATCTACATATCTGTTTTGAAAACCACACCAGTAAAATCTACCTTGAAAACACCAACACCATAAATCCTATCATTACCAAGCTATCAAGTGATTTTCTAACTGATTCTATTTATATTTCTAAAAAAATATTTACAGAATATGAGGTGGGTTAACCAAAAATACATGAGCCAATAAAAGATATAATAAAAAACGCATCAATTTATTTACTGATGCGTTTTTTAAAGTCTAAAATTATATTATCATTCAACTTTTTTCCAAAAAATAAAATACAAATAAGCGCCGCCGGCAACCAGAAACAATATCTTCAAGTTAGCCGCGAAAACAATCGCTAAGGAAAAAACTATTACCCGAGCAATCGCTACCGGTATTTCGCGGAACGCGAAAAAAACAGTGGCTTTTTCCTTTTGCGAAATTCTATAAAAGAAAGAATAATAAGGCACTGAAAATACTACATAAAATATTCCGGAAAAAAATGTCAAAATATAAAAAGCCGGCTCATTGTCAAAAATAAACCTGAAAACCCAAACCATGGCTATGAAAACTACGCTATAACGCATCATGCTTGATTTATCTTTCTTATCGGATAGTTTACCGATTGCAAAAGTAAAAAAAGCCGAACTGAGCGCTAATAAAGTACCGATCATACCAACGGACGCCACATTGATCAAGCTGACATAAACAAAAATCGGCCAAATTACGCCCTCTATTTCTTCGCCGATATTGCTAAAAATCTCTGCCTTAAAAAATTTTCTATATTTTTTATAAAGATTAATCCCCTCTCCAAATTTAAATTCATATTTTATGCCCGGAATCTGAGTATACAAAATCGGAATAAAATCAATTGCAAATAAAATAATAGCGGTTAAATATAAAACTTTAAAATTTGAATTTAAAATAATCAACCCTCCGATCAAGGGTCCAAACATGGCGACAACTTGCGGAATAGCCAATAATTTACCTGTTTCCCTTCCCAATTTCCGCTCCTGTGCAAACCCGGAAAACAAAACATGCAGAGGGATAAAATAAAAAGCGGCCTGCAAGCCGTCTATAAAAGCCAAAATATACAAAGGAAAATTAATATCTTGCAAATAATATAAAATACCTAAAAACAATAACAAAATCGGAAAACGAATAATAAATATTTTTTTAATGCTAATAAACTTTTCCAAAAATATAACTAAAAAAGCCCCCAAACAAATTACCGAATTCTGAATAATGTAATAAACAAAAACCTGCGGCAAAGAAAAACCCAATTTCAAAAAATAAATCGGGATAAAAATACCTATCAATGACCACCCCAAACCCTCAATTGAATTCATCACATGCAGCCTGAGCATGTTTTGTTTCAGATTTAAAAATTTTATCAGCATAAATCTAATAATTTACTTAAATCGCAAACCGCCGTACAAATAACAGAATCGGCGGCGCCGTAATAAATCCGCAGTTTGTCGCCGACAACCACCGCGCCGCAGCAAAAAACCACATGTGGCATAATATGTTTCTTTTCCGCCTCTTGTAAATATTTATTCAATTCTTTTTTGTCATTTTCTCCTCTTCTTTTAATCCAATCGGCAAAACATCAACTATGCCATAGGTTTCATATGATTCCCTGGGACTAAAAACCGGCTTATCCGATCTATACAAAATTTTCCTGGGATTTTTCGCGTCCAATAAAAGCACTCCGATTTGGTAACAATTTTTACGGTTAACGCCATGATAAAGAACAAGCCACCCCTTTTTGGTTTTAATTGGCGGCGGACCCATTTCTACAAATACATTATCAAAATAATCCCCTTTTCTTGGCGTCAAAAATGGTTTTTGATCACCCGTCCATTTTATTCCATTATCAGAAGCTGCGAACCAAATTCTCTGTTCCCCAAATAACATCAAAAAACCACCATTAATCTTCTCGGGAAATATTCCACCAGACTTTGACCATTCAACATCTCTTGACCTAATAAATGGTTCTCCTTTTTCGTTGAATTCTATATAGACACCGCCGGCTTTTTCAAAACTCCAATCACAAAAAGCAGGTCCATATTTATTCCATTTTTTCAAATCCCTGGATATGGCTATGCTCAACCTAGGTGTTATACCATCATAGGCCCCATAAACCATATAGAATATATCTCCTATTTTCGTAATTCGCGGATCTTCTAATCCCCTTTTCTCCCCTTCTTCATCTCCCAGAAGCAATGGCCCATCATATCTTTGGAAGTTCTCTCCGTCATCAGACACGGCATATCCTATTGCTGATTTCCAATGTTTCCCACCATTCACGGATCGATAAAATAAATGATACCGACCGCCACAATAAATAACTCCGGGATTATATAATTTTAAACTCTCCCAATCGTGTTTCGGATCGGGCTTTAAAATTGGATTTAATCTAGAGCGTATAAATAAATTTTTATTCATTTTTTATGTATTTTAATTTTCCTCTAATTCCTTTATTTTTTCTTTTAACTCCTTATTATCGGGATTTAGGGCTGAAACTTTTTTAAAAAAATACAAAGCTTCCTGCTTTTCTCCTGTTTGTTCAAAGCTAAGCCCAAGACCATACAGGGCATTGGCGTGTATTGGAGACACGGTTATTACTTGACGAAAACTATTTATTGCCCCTCGAAAGTCTCCCAAATTATAATAAGCTCTTCCTAATTCATAATAAATATCAGCTCTGGAATTATTTTCGGATAATTCTTCCAAAATCATTAATGCTTCTTTTTCCTGACCGGCGCCGATATAGCTTTTGGCTAGATTAAACTCTGCTTCTAGATAATTACTTTTTAAACCCTTAGCCTTCTCTAGTATTAAAATAGCTTCTTCGGGATTGTTGTTTATTAGCAGCTTTCCGAGTTCCAACGCTAATACCGGATTACTCGGTTCAAGTTCGCTCGCTTTTTTAAACATCTGGATTGCAAGCTCCTGATAGGAATAAGAATATTCTCCGATTTGCCTATAAATCATGGCTAGTGTTTCATATGGCACAACATAATACGGAGCTAATTCAATGGCGCGGCCGGCAAAAAAAATACTTTTTTTAAAATGACCGCCTGCTAATTCTAAGTCTCTTTTATTATCTTCTTTTTTAAATTCTCTCAGGGCAATTCCTGCGTGGTATTTGGCTAAATCAGCCGGATAATTATATCTGTAGGTATTTAAAATAATTGCCCTATTCATACTGTCTTCTGTGTGCATCTGAAAATAAATATCAGCTGCATAATATTTCACAGCGTATCCAAGCAACACGAACCAGGCAAAAAACGAGATTAATATTATTATTTTAATTATTGCGTTTTTAACCTTCTCTGATGCGCGCGGCAGGCGTAATTCATAATTCTTTATTTTTAATTGACCGACATTTAATCCAAAGAATAGCCAAAACAAGAACAATAAATTAATGTTCACCGAATAAACAAACTGTCCCAAAAACAAAACCAAAAAGGGAATTCCGGTAATAAAAAACAGGCAAATATTATTATTTTTTTTATTTCTTAAAAATTTTACCGCCGCATAAATCCAAAAAGTAAAAATAAACAAATATGACAACAAACCAAAAATACCCAAAGATATAAACAAATTCAAAATATGTGAAGCGGTCTTGTTGAATCTAATATGCCAAAAGGGGGAATTATTCATCTCGGCATTACGGAGATCTGAAAAAATATATTTAAAATTTTCCAGCCCCACACCCAAAAATAAATCCCTGCCTCTCATTTTTTTTGCAATATCCAGGGTGTTACCTATGTCTAATTGTAATTTTTGAGAAACCCGCTCCTTTGTGCTATATCCATTTAAATTATAAAAATTAAAAAATATAAACACACAAGATACAAAAAAAAGAGACAAGATTAATATTTTATAACTATTATTCTTAAAAAATATTCTAAAATTAAAAAATATTTTTTTTGCTTTTTTTAATTCTTTTTCTTTTTGTTCAATTTCCTGTGTCGTTTCGGACCGCAACCCAAATCCCCTTGTTATAAAATCAAAAATTAATATTAAAATCAGTCCAAACGAAAAACACCACCATGCCGGCAAAAAATTAATAAAGATTAAAAATAAAAATGAAACCACCAATAATGATTTCATTAAAAACATTTGCGGGTATTTTTTAAACATCTGCTTGTTTTTACCGCAAATAAAAATAGCAAGCAATAAAATATTAAAAAATACAATCAAAATAGAAAAATCCTCAAATGACCCTTGAGAAAATTCAAACCACTCCACTAAATACTTACTAATTCCATACAAAATAAAAATAAAAAATATAATAATCAATCCAAAACTACTTATCACTATTTTTAATATTTTTTCTACACCCCCCTCTTTTAATTCCCGGGAAATTAAAAAATAAAACAAAACCATAGTAAGCATAGAGGTAAAAGATGCCCCAAAATAACCATATGCTCCCCAAAAAGAAGAAAAACGATCTATGCCGAAAATGGTAGAAATAAATGAAAAAAACAGAAAAACCAAAATAAAAAAATCCAAAATATTTATTTCTAGTTTAAATTTTTTACCATTATTCTTCAAAAGTAACCACAGAACAAAAACCCAAGGAACCGTTGCAAACAACAAAAAATTCTTATGAAAATTATCAACTCCTGCCAAACTATTAAAAACCGGCAAAAAAAACAAAGGCAAAAAAAATGCTAATCCATAAATTAGATATTTAATAAATTTTTCTGAATTTAACATATCGCATTAATGACATAGAGACGCGCCGTGGCGCGCCTCTATGAACACATTTTATGTAAAATTTATAAAAAACTATAAATCCGTTTTATCCATCTCCCCCGCTCTTTGTTCAAAAATATCTTTAACAAAAACATTTACAGCTGTTGCGACAGGAATAGAAAGAATTGCCCCAACAATACCAGCTACCTTAAATCCTATCATTAAAACAGCAATACTCACTATTGGGTTTAGTCCTACCACTTTTTGCATCAACTTGGGAACAATAATATTGTTTTCCACTAATTGAATAATATAATAAACAATTGCCACAAAAACAGCAAGTGTTGGCGCCTGAGTAAATGACAAAAATATGGCTGGAATAGAAGCAATTATTGGCCCCAAATAAGGCACAAATTCTGTTAAGCCAGCAATCAACGCCAAAACCAAGGCATACTTTACATCCAACAAAAGTAAAGCGCAATAAGTAAGCAGGAATATAATTAAAGAAAGAATAAGTTGGCCACGAAGCCACAATCCAACCTTTTTTTGCATCCTGTTTACAAGTTTCATGATATAAACTTGGTGCTGAGCAGGAGCAACGGACCAAACTATTTTTTTCAAAGCATTTTCTTCTACTGTCATATAAAAAGTAATTACCAAAACCAAGAAAAAAGTAAAGATACCTCCAAATATTCCGGAAACCGTAGAAAAAAATCCACCGGCAGCACCCTGTAAATTATCACTTAAGGATCCAAAACTATTTCTTATCTCATCCAAGAGTCCATGTTTAATAGAATACTCCTTTAATATTGAAAAAGCGGAAACTATTTTTTCAAAAATTCTTGGAAAACTTTCTATCAAATCATTAGTCTGCTCTATAATTGGCGGGATAATAAGCCCAACCACCCCGCCAACAACCGCAAACATCACCAAATAGATAACCAAAATTCCCGCTCCCCGCGGTATCTTTCTTTTTTCCATCCAATCCACCCAGGGGTCAACAGCACTTGCAAGTATCAAGGAAACAAATAAAATGGCAAGTATTTCTCGAATTAGGTACAAGAAATAAAAAAGAATAAATACTAAAATTATTTTAATAATAGTAAATGTGGAAATATTAAAAGAGGTGCATTTTTTGTCTTCCATAATATTTTTAGCTTACAAAATTTTAACCTCCAATCCCCGGGGTTCGCCCAAGCACTTTTCGGATAATTAAAATCTTAATTATTATTTATAATTATACAATAATTCTAATTATTAAGCAAAATAAAAAATCGGGTTATTACAACCCGAAATTTGATTTAAAAAATTACTTTTTTGCTCCTAATCCAGCCCTAATGGATACTTTTTATTTTAAATTCCTGCCCCCCACAATCAAAACAAAAGTTATTTCTATCTATTCTCTGTTTTGAAGATTTCTTCTTTATATTACAATGCCAATCTCCTTTATTGACAAAAAATTATTTAAAACCCTTTATATCTTCTTCTTTTATTTCCCATTCACACCACAACTTAATGTTTACTAGTTCAAACATAGAAAGTTCGGGACAATTTTTTATAATTTGGTCATATACCATTTTATTATCCGGAGGAAATACGCGAATCCCTATAAACCCTTCAACTGGCGGCACTTTTTGTTGTCGATTATTTTTACCTCTAAATATCGCTGTATACTTAACCTCAGCAACCATGTTTTTCTGTGTTCCTATCCCCTTCTGGTTTTTCATGATTTTTTCTCCTTATAAATTTATAATAAAAAGAGCTGATTTGTTAATTAAAATAATTTTCTCAAAACTATATCATAAATTAATAAATTTGTCAAACAGATAAAAATTGACATTATGGTTGACATACTTTCATTTTCTGCTAGTATTACTTATGCACCATTCAGGGCGAGAGACAAAAAGTCTCTGAAAAACAAAAAATATCTATTATTCAAGAGGAGGAAATTAATGAAATTTCGGTTGCAATTTTGGAGTTCTGCAGAACTGGGTATCTTATCAAGAAAAGATGTTGAAAAATACTGCTTCATACACGCCATCCAAGAGGAAACTGATATAAACAAGCTCAACGAAGAAAATTTTCAAAACAATGAATATACCGAAGCTATGACGCTTCAAGAAATTCAACTATTCATAAAAAAAGATCCGGAAAAATATATCGGCCGCGATGCGCAAAAATGCATCGGAGTTTGTCTTGAAGAATGTTACGGCGAATTAATCACCTTTGAATAATAAATCAAAATAAAACAAAAAATGCGAAGCAACAATGCTTCGCTTTTATTTTTATTTCCAACAATAAAATACGAACATTCTTTTAAAAATAAACGACTTGGCTATAAACTTATTTAAACTAACAATATAAAAAATCCGATTAAAAATTAATCGGATTTTTTATATTTTAGGCTCTTATCTATTCGCAATTCGCATTATTAGTATAATCGCATATTAGCATCACGCCCTACATCATTGGCATTCCGCCCATTCCCGGCATTCCGCCCATTCCCGGCATTCCTCCGCCATGATCACAGCTTCCCTTTTCTTCTGCTTTCTCAGTGATTACCGCTTCGGTGGTCAGGAACATGATAGCGGCGCTGGCAGCGTTCTCCAAAGCGCTTCTTACTACCTTGGTAGGATCTATCACGCCAGCCTTGATCATGTCTTCAAAGGTATCAGTAGCGGCATTATAACCAATATTCTTACTTCCATTTTTATTTTCTCGGATAATATTATATAAAATTAATGATCCATCTTTTCCGGCATTGGTAGCAATCTGTTTGATTGGTTCTAAAATGGCAAAATCAACAATTTTCTCTCCTACTGACTTTTTACCCTTTTCTGTTAATGTTTCAAAAGCTTTTCCGGCCAAAGCAAGAGCCAGTCCCCCGCCAGGCACCACACCTTCTTCCACTGCTGCCCTAGTAGCATGCAAAGCATCTTCAATGCGATCCTTTTTTTCTTTCATTTCAGTTTCGGTAGCAGCGCCAACCTTGATGATTGCCACTCCCCCCGATAGTTTACCTAAACGCTCTTGCAGCTTTTCAGTATCAAAGTCAGAGTCGCTAAGCTCAATTTCTTTTTTAATTTGCGCCACCCGCTCTTTGATTTTAGCTTCTTTGCCTTTGCCGTCTACAATTTTTGTACTATCTTTGGTAGCTTCTACTTTACGAGCATTGCCCAAATCACTCATTTTTATATTTTCTAATTTTAATCCCACTTCCTCGGAGATTACTGTTGCACCCGTAAGTACGGCAATGTCTTCCAGCATCGCTTTTCTTCTGTCTCCAAATCCGGGAGCTTTTACGGCCAAAACATTAAATGTCCCTCTAAGCTTATTTACCACAAAAGTAGCCAAAGCTTCCCCGTCAATGTCTTCGGCAATAATTACTAAATCTTTTCTGCCACTTTGAGCCATTTCTTCAAGTAGCGGCAATATTTCTTTAATAGATGATATTTTTTTGTCAGTAATGAGAATCGGCGCATCGTTGTATTCTGCCTTCATGGATTCGGCGTTAGTAATCATATATGGAGAAATATACCCTTTGTCGAATTCCATTCCTTTTACCACCTCTACCTCTACGCCAAAAGACTGGCCCTCTTCAACCGTGACAGGTGCCTCTTTTCCAACCTTATCCATGGCTTCGGCAATTTTTTCTCCAATCTCTTTGTCGTTGGCGCTGATAGATGCAACTTGCGCGATTTCATCTTTGGAAGAAATTGTTTTGCTCATTTTTTTAAGCCCTGAAACGATTTCTTTAATTTTTTTCTCCATGTCTGTTCTAATTTCTGCGGGAGAAACACCGGAGGAAACCATTTTGAGCCCCTCATTAATCATAGCTTCTGCTAAAATGGTGGCGGTAGTGGTTCCGTCACCGGCCACATCATTGGTTTTTGATGCTACTTCTTTTACGATTTCTGCTCCTATATTTTCAAACTTATTTTCGAGTTCTATCTCCTTGGCTACTGAAACGCCGTCCTTAGTAATGGTTGGGGCGCCATAACCTTTGTCAATAACCACATTGCGTCCTTTTGGACCCAGTGTCACTTTTACAGCACGGGCAAGCTTTTCAACTCCGCTTCGCAGAGCCTGCCTGGCTTCTTCGTTAAAAATAATTTGTTTAGACATAATATACAAAACTCAAAGTGCAAAATGCAAAACTAAAAACTTAAAAGTCGCTTATGCGGTATATAGTCTTACATATTTACCTTCGGGTTTATTTTAATTAAAATTAAATTTTTAATTATCCTAAAATTGCGAGGATATCGCTTTCGCTTATTATTAAAAGCTCTTCACCGTCAACCTTGATTTCATCCGGTGAATATTTTTTGAACATTACAATGTCTCCTTTTTTGACGCTCATTGGCGCTTTTTGTCCGTTGTCCAAAACCTTGCCATCACCCACAGCAATTACTTCTCCTCTCTCCGGTCTTTCTTTGTCTATTGTATCTGGCAAAATAATTCCCGATGCTGTAACATTGTCTTCTATGATGGGTTTTACCACCACATTAGAATGAATTGGTTTTATCATAAATAGATTTATCCATCACTAGAAATATTAATAAAATAATATTCTCTAATGATAGAAAATAATTAATTATAGATTAGCACTCTCAAGTTCAAAGTGCTAAAATCTCTCTGTTATAGTATTTTACCCTTCACAAAAAATATTGTCAAGTTAACTAATATTAGCAAAAATTTAAAAACCAACCAAAGAGTTTGGTTGGTTTTCATTACTTTTAACTTTTTAAATCACAATAGAAAATAATAAAAATTTGATTCACATCCAAAATAAACTTTCTCTCAATTAAACCGCTTCTTCCTGCGCTTCCATTTCATTTTTGATAATCATCGTAGTAATAATCGTAGACCTTTCCTGTTCATTTAACTTGGAGGTAATATATTTAAAGGTTTCCGCCATATCCGGAATAAAAACATACTCTAGGGCATTTACTCTTCTTCTGGTCTTCTCAATTTCAGCTGCCATCAATTTTGCGGAATGCTCTTTTTCCGCCAAATTCACCAAATCCTTTAAGGTATCGGAAAATATTTTTAAAGAAGTGTCTAGTTCTCCACTGGTAGTAGCAAGGCTATAAGAAAGAAAATCTCCCTCTTCCTTGTAAGTAAATCGAGGCACATTAACACTCATTACATTTTTAGTATCCGCTTCTAGTCTTATTTTTTTAGACGGCACCGCAAAAGCTTCTTCAATTTCTTCCTTGTTCATATCGGCTCCGGCAAATAAAAAAGCTTTGAATCCCAAGGCTAGCTTGTCCTCTACTGATTCTCGTAAGGTTTTTACTTCCCTGATAATCGCCATAAACTCTTTCATGAGGCCATCGCGCTTCTCTTTTAGTAATTTATGCCCACGCTTCGCAGTAACAAGCTTCTTTTTCAACTTAATCAACTCCATTCTGGTGGGATTTATTTTTAATATAGCCATATTTTATTCAGGCAATAGCAGTAAGCAACGGATAATATTTATTGTTGCTTACTACTTGTTACTTGCTTTTTGGTAAATATTTCTCAATTTGTTTTTCTTTTAATCTCTTTAATTCTTCTCTTGGCAAGATGGTTAAAAGTTTCCATGCTCTGTCTAATGTGTCTTTTTCTAATTCACGATTTTCAGCAATTCCTTGTCTAATATATGTATTTTCAAATTCATCTGCAAAGTGCGAATATTTTTTGTCAGCATCAGAAAGAGCCGCTTCACCCAAAATGACAGCGAGTTCTTTAGCCTCTTTTCCACGAGCATAGGCAGAAAAAAGCTGATTGGCTAAATCTCCATGATCTTCTCTGGTTTTTTTACCCCAAACCTTTTGCGCCAAGCGAGAAAGTGATGGCAGCACATCTACCGGCGGATAAATACCCCTTCTGTGTAACTCCCTAGAAAGGATAATCTGTCCTTCAGTAATATAACCTGTCAAATCAGGAATTGGATGAGTTTTATCATCTTCAGGCATAGTAAGTACGGGAATTTGAGTAATAGAACCCTTCTTGCCCTTAATGCGACCGGCTCTTTCATAAAGGGTGGAAAGGTCGGTATACAGATATCCTGGGTAACCACGCCTTCCTGGAATTTCTTTTCTGGCAGCTGATACTTCGCGCAAAGCCTCACAATAGTTGGTTAAATCAGTTAATATCACCAAAACATGCATATCCTTTTCAAATGCCAAATACTCGGCTGTGGTCAGAGCCATTCTTGGCAAAGTAATTCTTTCTACCACCGGATCATTAGCTAAATTCATATACAAAACAGATCTTTCAATTGCTCCTGTTTCTTTAAATTGATTAATAAAATATTCCGCTTCTTCAAATGTAATACCCATCGCACCAAAGACTACTGCAAACTCTGAATCTGAATCATCTTTTACTCTTGCCTGTCTTGCGATTTGAGCGGCTACTTCCGAGTGGGGCAAACCAGCCCCAGAAAAAATAGGCAACTTTTGTCCGCGTACCAAAATATTCATTCCATCTATAGAGGAAATTCCGGTCTGAATAAAGTCATTGGGGAAATCTCTGGAGTAAGGATTAATTGGCGCACCATTAATATCAACTTCTTTTTCAGCAATAATATCCGGACCCCCATCTTTTACTCTACCAGCACCGGTAAAAATACGACCAAGCATGTCCGGAGATACGGCAATAGTCATGGTTTTACCTAAAAATTTTGCCTTACTTTTTTTCAAATTAATTCCACGGCTCTCTTCAAACATTTGCACTACCGCTTTTTCCTCATCCACCTCCAAAACTCTCCCTAAACGGATTTCTCCATTTGGTAATTCTATCTCAACTATTTCTTCGTATTTTACATCCCTAACCTTATCTACAATCATGAGTGGTCCCGCAACTTCTTTGATTGTTTTATATTCTTTTTGCATAAATTTATTTTAATATATAATTATTAGCCGTAAAGCTTTCTAATTTCACTTTTTACATTATCAATCAGTTCTTCATATAAACTATTATCCTTGAGCCATTTACATTTAATAACCTCTGTTTTTATTGGCAGGTTAACCAAATCATTTAGCTTAATTTCCCTATCCAGAGCCCTTTTTGCTTCTTTGTGAAAAGTTATTATGGACCTTAATATGTAATATTGTTTTTTCAGTGATGTATAGGTATCTTCATCGTCAAAAGCATTCTGGTGTAAAAAATCTTCACGCAAAGATTTTGTAGTATTCAAAACTAATTGTTCTCTGGCAGACAAAGCGTCAACTCCCACTAAACGAACAATTTCTTCAAGCCTTGCTTCTTCCTGAAGTAGGTTCATGGCTTCATTTCTAATTTCCGGCCAATCTTCTCCGGCCTCTCTGCGCATATAATCCAAAACATCATTTTCATATAAAGAGTAACTGTTAAGCCAATTTATTGCCGGAAAGTGGCGTTTAAATGCTAACTTGTCATCAAGTCCCCAAAAAACCTTTGCTACCCGCAAAGTATTTTGTGTTACCGGTTCAGATAAATCCCCACCCGGAGGCGAAACAGCTCCCACTACAGTAAGCGCCCCTTCTCGACTCTCCGATCCCAAACACTTTACTTTTCCTGCTCTTTCATAGAATGCGGCCGTCTTAGAGCCCAAATAAGCAGGATATCCCTCTTCCCCGGGCATTTCTCCTAGGCGTCCCGATATTTCCCTTAAGGCCTCTGCCCATCTAGATGTGGAATCTGCCATCAAGGCCACTCTGTATCCCATGTCACGAAAATATTCAGCAATTGTTATTCCGGTATAAATAGATGCTTCGCGGGCTGCCACTGGCATATTAGAAGTATTGGCGATTAAAACAGTTCTTTCCATTAATGGCTTTCCCGTTTTTGGGTCTTCAAGTTCTGGAAACTCTAAAAGCACATCGGTCATTTCATTTCCACGCTCTCCGCATCCAATAAAAATAACTATCTCGGTGTCAGACCATTTAGCAAGTTGGTGCTGCACCACTGTCTTACCAGCCCCAAATGGTCCGGGTACACACGCTGTACCACCCTGCACCACAGGAAAAAAAGTATCAATCACTCTTTGTCCGGTAATCATTGGCTCTCTTGGAGCTAATTTATTTTTTGTTGGTCTTGGGGCTCTAATTGGCCAAATTTGTAACATACAAATCTTTTTTCCACCAACTTCAGCCACAATCTCTTCGATAGTAAATTCTCCGGCCTTAATATTATTAATTGTACCGCTAATTCCTGGTGGCACCATTATTTTATGCACAACTAAACTGGTCTCCTGAACTGTTCCAATAATATCACCCTCCTCTACCTTATCCCCATTTTTTACAATCGGTTCAAATTTCCATTTTTTTGCGCGATCAAGACCAGGAACACTGATTCCTCTGGTAATAAACGGACCAGCAGCTTCTTCTAAAAGCCTTAAGGGCCTTTGAATTCCATCATAAAAATTAGTAAGAAGCCCTGGGCCAAGTTCTACTGAAAGTGAATGACCCTCCAAATAAACAGGTTCTCCTGGTCCAATACCAGAAGTATCTTCATATACCTGTATAGAGGCCTTATCTCCCCTCATTTCAATAATTTCTCCAATAAGTTTATGTTCGCTTACCTTTACCACATCATAAATATTAGCATCTTCCATTCCTTTTGCTACAATCAACGGACCGGAGACTTTAACAATTGTTCCATGTTTTATATTTGTCATATTTTTATTAAAATTTTTAATTTTTATAATTTTTAATTTTTAAATAAAATATTAAATTATAATTTTTAAACCATTCCATAAAACAACTTATTTTGTTTTTAAAAAATTAAAACATTATTTATAAAATTAAAAATTACAAAATTATAAAAATTATTTAAGAATATCCGAACCAACTGCCTGCTCTACTATCTTTTTCAAATTCTTAAGCGCCACACCAGAGCTCCCCTTCGGTGATGGTACTGAAACGATAGCTGGCAGGGCGCGTGAGTAATATTCATCTAAAACTTTTTCTAATTTTTCTGCCCAATCTTCTGTAATAAAAACAATGGCATAATTTCCGCTATCCAAAATCTTTACAGCTTGTTCCTTGGCATTATTATCATTTAACCCAAAAACATCAATCCCCAGACTGCTAAATCCAAGAATGGCATTGTGATTTCCAATTATTGCAATTTTATACTCTTTCATATGAAATTTAGTCATCCGCTTAAGGCGGACCAGTTCTTTATTGTTTTTATTGTAAATTAAAGAGTCAAAAATCTATAAAATCAATTAATATAAATTTCGCACCCTTTCTTTTATTTCTTCTCCTTTAATATTATTAATTTTTCCGGCCATAATAATCTGGATGTTGTGAATAGCGTTTACTTTTGCTAAAAAATAAGCCACCAAAACAAAAGGACCCTCTTTCTTAATGTGCGACTCTTGCAGCAATGCCACTATATGGTTATCCATCCCTTTTTCAAAACGCCAAAAATCACCTGATTCTAAAAAAATATTTAAACTATTCTTTATTTGTAAATTAATAAATAAATCACTGATATCGTTTACCATTTCATGTAGACCCTTTTTGTATGCTCTGAGTAAATTGTTTTCATTACCGCCGACAATCGTATCTTTGCGCACATCATCCACGGGGCGATCTAATAATTTACTTCGAAGAACCAGCTTAATATTAGCAATATCGATTTTTATTTTTATAAAGTCTATTAAATCTCTGTCTTTCATCTTAATAGCCTTATTTAAAATAAATTCAAAGTATTTTTTATCAAAATAAGCATCAATTATTTGTGGTGTATTATTTTTTTCAAAAATTTCACAAGCATCTTTTATGATATCGCCATATTCGGGTGGTATATCGCTTGACGCCCCCTTGTTCAAAATAACATTATAAAATTTTTCTTTTCCAATCATCCCCAGAGAGCTTAAATCTTCAATCTTTATATCTTTCCCGGCATACTTTGTCTTGAAAATAATTTTCAAATTATTAAAATCATAAGGAGCTAACATTAAATCCAACACCCGCTTGTCTGGTGCGATAGATGACACAAAATCTCTCACCTGCCCCAAGTCATGAGCTAAAACTTCTTCGTATTGCTCTGGATTGTCCACATCTAAAAGTTCATCAGCATAACTGAGGTCGTTAAAAATTTTAAAGCTCTTGTCGGCACTAGGAGCATCTATCATTCTCTCCATATCATTATAATCAAATAATTTTTTTTCTACCTCCCTAATGGCTCCGGTTGGAAATAAGTATGAATTCATAAAATTAATAAAAATTTTGAATTTATTATTCAAAAAGACGCTTTGCAATTTCAACGCTAAATTCTTTTTTACTGGTGTTTATATAATTTTCTATGGTGTTATTAACTTCAACAATTTTAGAGGACAAAATAAAACCATCTTCCCCTTTTGGTAAATTTTTATCAGAAATTTTGTATGACAATCCCGCCTTTTGTATAGCTTTTTTTATCAAATCTTTTTTAGATGAGGAGGTAATAATTTCTGCATCTTCTACCATGTCAGTACTCTGAAGCATTTTAACCATCAAATTTATGAATTCTTCATCGTTCAACTTCAACAATTTTTCTTTTGCAGTTTCAAAAACCTGATCAATAAGTTCTTGTTTAACGGTTAGAAGAATATTCTTCTTTAACATTCTTTCCTTAAACTCTGTTTGTTCTTGTATTTTCAATGCTCTTTCTTTACTTCTATCTTTTATAATTTGAATAGCGTTCACGATTTGCTGGTTTTTTTCTGCTAAAATTTTGTCCAATTCTTTTTGGCCATCACCTATAATATTCTCGGCTTTTTTATTAGCATCTGATAATATTTTGTTTGTAATATCGGTTAAAGACATAATATTGATTTATTGCGATTCTAAATTACGAATTTCGAAATTTATTAAGATATTTAACTATCCCACATTAATTCCGTTTAAAATTAATAAGCTTGTAAGCAATCCGAACACAGCATAAGTTTCTACCATAGCGGCATAAATTACACCCTTGCCGACTTGGTCTGGTCTTTTAGCGAGTAAATAACAACCACTGGCACAAACTTTTCCCTGAAAAATTCCAGAAAAAAATCCAGTAAAGGCTATTGGTGTGCAAGCAAAAAATATTTGCCATCCAACATTTATATCAATCATTATAACCGATCCCAATAAACCAACTTTGGTCATAACTAAAATTGCGGTTAAAAGACCATAGATTCCTTGGGTGCCAGGTAAGGCCTGCAGCAACAAAGTTTTACCAAATTTTTCAGGGTCTTCAGAAATTACTCCCGCTGCAGCTTGACCCGCAGTTCCAATACCATGTGCCGACCCAATACCGGACAATATAACGGCAAGAGCGGCACCTGAAATAGCAATTGCTAATCCTAACATAGTTTTTTTATTAATGTGGAAATATATTTTTTATAATTCCAAATTAATCAATTATTTTTTAATTAAATTAATATATTTATTTTCCCTAATAAAGGGGTGAAAAATTCGTCCCCCTCCTTCAAAAAATGTTTTAAAAAATTCAACATATTGCAAACGACCAGAGTGCACAAAAGCACCAACTAAACTAATTACCAAATTCATAAGATGCCCACCAATCAAGACTAAAACCATGAGCAGCCAACCAATATAAGGAATCTTGTCATAGACCATTGCACCTACAATATTAACAACCATCCCAATAATACCAGTAGCAAGCCCCAGAGCTAATAAACGAGAATAGGACAAAATATCCGACACATATCCAGAAATCCCAAAATAAAGTTGGGTTAACCCCCCAAAAATTTTCATTATGGGGTTTTTGCTTTTTCCCTGAGTTAATACAACTAAAATAATTGCTGAAATTACGGCATATAAAGCTGCCTGATTCACACTTGGTGGCAACACTCCCTTTATGGTTGCTATCCAAAAACCAATAGTTAATAAAAAATAAATCCATACCCCAGAAGTCAAAAGTCCATCTTTTACTTCTCCTTGTTTTATCTTACAACTCAGGCTAATAAAATTTCCAAATACTAAATGAATATAACCCAACAATATTGAAAGTGCCAATATGGTTAGGGGATCTTTTACTGGATCTACTTGCCTGATTGCAATCAGTGGTTTAGCGAGCCAAGCCAAGCTTTCTGGTAGATCATCCAAAACCACGCCGAACCAACCGCCAGTTAACCCCCCCGCTATAAATGTTACTATACCGCCAAAAAATAATACTTGTAGTAATTTTTTTGTACCTCCGGTAAATTTAAAAAATTTCAAAAATATAAATGAACAAATCGTTAAAATAATTCCGTATCCCGCATCAGTTAAACAAAGACCAAAAAAAATGATAAAAAAACCAGCCAAAAATGGTGTTGGATCCACTTCGCCATACCTGGGGAAACCATAAATACTTGTAACAAACTCAAATGGTGTCACAAGTTTGGAATTTTTCATAATAATCGGCACCGGTTCATCTTCTTTTATTTTTAGTTCTATGATATCAAAAAAATCAGTAATTTTTTGTATTCCTTTCTTAAGTTCCGATAATTCAGTGTTTTTTATCCAACCCAAAACAGAAAAGGTGTTTTCCGTAAACTCAAAATTTTCTTGAATATTTTCTTGTTTTAATTGCCAGGTTAAAAAATCAAAAATAATTTGTAAATTTTCAAAATGTTTATTGGCAATTTCCTGCACCTCGCTTTTTATTTTCCCTATTTCCGTTTCAACACCCTCTATTTCTTTATCTATTTCATCAATTCTCTCCCTAACAGAAATATTTCCCAGGGGCGATTCAATTAACTTAAAACTATTATTATTTAAAAAATTAAAAAATCTTCTTTCGTATTCTTTAATAAAAATAATATAAACAAAAGAACAAGAATCATTTTGCTCAACACGGGTGATGTTAATTTTTGTAAATTTTTTATTTATCTTATTGCAAAACTCATCATATTTATCATTAGCAATGCTTCCCAAAACCACTTTTACATTTTTTGTCTCTATATCATTTTCGGTCAATGGTAAATTTTTCCATGGTAATAATTTTTTCTTTTCCTCGTTTAATTTTATAATTAAACTCTTTAAGGTATTAAATCCTTGCCCACAATCCTCAATTTTTTCGCAAACTTCAAAATATTTAAAATCATTTTGAAGCTTAAAAATTTCATCTAAATAGATATTTTTCTTCTCTTGGTTAATTTTTTCAGTTAAGGTTCGCGTATCCTGATGATATGAAGACAAAAAGTCAAGAGCATAAGTAATTTTGGATAATTTATATTCAGTATTAGTTGCTTCATCATTCCGTCTCTCCCGCACCAAAATTGCTGAAGCATCTTTGGCGGGCAATATTTCCATAAATCCTCTATCAAATAAAAACTCAAGGATTTCTTTCTTTGAATCATTATGGGCAATAATGTTAATTTTTTTAATTTTAGCTACGGACATTGTTTATAGGCTAATTAATTTTTCAACTAAAAATTCGGAGACCTTCCTGATTCTGCTCTCTGATTCCTGTTTTATCTTTTGTGTTTCACGAAGCACTTTCTGTTCGACATCAATAATATATTTATCCATCTTAACAGACAGATCTAAAAGATATTTTTCTGTTTCTTGGTTGGCTTTTTCAACCCTACTTTTAAGTTCATCTTCTTTCTTTTTTATTAAATCATTTATTTCATCTCTACTTTTTTCTTCGGCTTTTGCAATAATTCTTTCCGCTTCTTTCTCATGTTTTTTTATCTCTTTAATTGGGTTATCCATAAAAATTAATCTTAGTTTTTAGAAACAAAAAGGCTCCTTTGGATGGAGTTCTTTTTTAATCATCTTTATTATTTATCAGATCAGCAAAAAAGTCAAGTCCCCATTTTTTTGAAAATGGAGTACATTAGGACACAAAATACAAATAAATTTTTTATAATACAAAGCTGAAAACAAACTAAATATTAAAAAATTTTCTGGCATTTTTTGTGGTTATTTCCGCTATTTTTTCTTGAGATAAATTTTTTATTTCCGCAATGCGTTTTGCAACATATTTTACATATATTGGCTCATTTTTTTGTCCCCTGTGGGGCTCTGGGGTCATAAAAGGACAATCGGTTTCAATCATAAATTTATTGCTTGGAAGCTTTCGAATCAGATCATCCCATTGCTGACTAAAAGTAATAAGACCAGTAAAAGAGATTATAAAACCCAGACTGAAATACTGCCAAGCCAGATCCTCATCACCAGAAAAACAGTGCATAACCCCCCATGGCTTATCCACAGATATCAAATCCCTATATTCTTTTTTAAATTCTTTTAAAATTTCAATCATATCATCATGGGCTTGTCTACAATGAACAATAACCGGCAAATCTGCCCGACGCGCCAATAATAATTGTTCCCAAAAAACTTTTTTTTGAGTTTCTTTTATATGCGCGGCATCATGACCAATATCCATATGATAATAATCCAAACCTATCTCCCCAATAGCTACCACCTTCTGAAAACTAGATAATTTTTCATATATATCATAATTAAACTCCTCTCCTCTGGTTTGAAAATCATAATCCCTAGACTCGGCGCGAAACGAAAAAATATGCATCGGATGCAAACCCACAGCTACATAAACTCCTTTTTCATATTTATTGGCATAATCCAGAGCGCGTTTTGATGTTTTATAGTCAGCACCAACCACAATCATCCAAGTCTGCTCCGAAAGCGAATTCTGGATGACCTTATCTGCGTCATCTTTAAAATTATTAAAATTTATATGTGAGTGAGTATCTATATACATAAACTTCAAACTTAAAACTAAAAACGCAAAATACAAGGTTAAAGAATCGCTTATGCGACATTTATAATAAATTGAAATCACAAATCACAAACATCAAATCTCCAATAAGCACAAAAATTCAAATCTAAAATCATAAACATTAGATTTTATTATTTTATATTTTGGTTTTCTGAATTTGAAATTTAATTTTTGTTATTTATAAATTGTTGGATATTTTTTCAGCGAGGCCGTAAAACCTCGCTGAAAAACATAATTCTAAATTTTGTTTTTATTGTATCTCTTCTTCTTTTTCTTTTTCTTCTTCCATACCGGTTTCATCCGCTGATTCCGGCGTTTCTGTTTGTTCTACTGATCCTGTTTCCTGCTCTGTTGGCTGCTCCGGTTGTTCACCCCCACCCATGCCGAGCATTTTTTTGATAGTGTCTAATAATCCCATAAATTTAAATCGTTAATTTATAAGTAATATTATTAATTATATTATCATTTTACAAAAAAAATAAATTTTTAGCAAATTTTTTATATCAAACTCTTGAGCATTTTCAACATTTCCGGCAACAAGGGCAGAAGCAGATTATTTATTTTCAGAAAATAAGGAGTTAATTCTGAATTTATCAGCCATCTGCCGAATATGCTTTCAATAAATGTATAACGAGAAGCAACATAAAGAACCAGCCCGATAGACAATGAGCCTATAAGCGCTCCTAATATCCCTCCACCAAGACGATTAAATGATTTTAAAAAAGGAATAATCGACAAAATATTAAAAGTACGGTCTATAAAGAAAAATCCAATACCCACTACATGATGAATAAATGAAAAAAGAATGACAAAAACCAGTACTTTGCCCAAATTATCAAATCCTATAAACAAGCCGTCTATCATGCCATAAACAGCCAGATAATAACGGCTGGCGATTACCGCTCCGATGATAAGTCCTATCAGGGATCCGACGGTGCGAATCAGGCCGAAAAACAATCCGTAAAAAACAAAACCGGATAAAATAATTAATAATACGACGTCTATAATTGGAACCATCATATATTTTTATTTAATTAGTTATACTATTATTATAGCAAATTTTAACTAAAAAAAACAGGGAAATTTTACCCTGTTTATTTTTTATTTTTTTTTATTGGCTCTTTCCAGATCTTTATGGGTATTTTTTAAAGTCAATCCATAATGCACAGCCAAAAGAACATTGCCGTATGTTTTTCCCGGGGCTACTTCCAGTTTATGGGCGTTGGCTAATACAATATTTTTCTCTGGCATAAATTTTTGTGCCATTCTGGCTCCGCCCATGTCCCAATGACTGCCCGTAGAGGCAGAATTCCACCAAACATGTATCTCGTCAGCCCAGATAATATCATCTTCATGCTCTTCTACAATCCGCATGCCAAATTCATCATTCTGATTAGTATCGCGATAAGGAAGGCGGACATCATGTCCCTGATTTTCCAGTCCGGCAACATAAGCATCAATCTCTGATTTTTCTTCATCCTTTAAACCACGAACCGAACAAATAATATAAATCTTTTTTTTCGACAGAACCACCTCCTGTTATAAATTATTGTTCTATTTTGTCCAGTATTTTTTCGGCTATTTTTTTTATCTCGCCAATGTTCATTTTATTAATTATTTTTTTCGTATCGTTTTCGGAAAACTTAAATTTTGAATCATAAAACTTCTTCCATAACAACCAATGATAAAGAAAAACCTCCAAAAAAATAATATCAATATTTACATTTAAAACAAAATTCTTGAATAGGTCTCTGCTTTTCTTGTTAACCCACCGATCAACAATTTTTATCTTGTCCATAAAGCTTAAAATATTTTCACATTCCGGAGTAAGGCTTTTCGTGTCAGAAAACAGAAATTCTTTATTATTCATTAATCTGTCCGCTTTGTAGCTGATTATTATCAAATCATCATCGCTAAGCTGATCAAAAATTTTATCCATATAATCATCATATTTTATGGGATCTATTTGGGGATGCTTATTTCTTAAATAAGCAAAGATAACAATTTCCGCCAAAATCAGCTGATAGTTAATATTAATCTCTTTGTCCGCATAACAGATTTCCCCCTCATCATCCCTTCCCAGCCATGAAAAAACAATATTATAATCTATATTTTCCAAAAAGTTTAATATTTCTGTTCCCAGTTTAGTTTTAATCATCTCAATTTACTCCTTAATTATGTATAAAGTAAATTTCATTGTTAAATAGCCGCTTTATCTGTAAATATATAAACATATTTTTTTCGAAAAATCAAGAAGAATCAAATATCTTTTAACCAAAAAAGCCTGAAAGGCTTTTTGAAGTCTCCGCCCAAGGCGGACACAGCGCCTTTCCATGGCCGCCCCAGGCGGGGGCGTGGTGAATAATGGAATATCTAATATTAAACACTTTTACCCTTTATAAATAGTAAAAAATAATCCCCCTTCGGGAGATCCCCCACAAGATGAAGCCATATAACAGATATGGGATTAGGGGGAAAATTCCTATACGATAAAAAAGAGCCAAACCAATGACTCTTTTTATAATATTTATAAAATTATTATCTGGTAGCCCCACTGTAAGTTATTGCTTGCATAGTGTTCCACTCATCGGTGGTCCTCGGTAATTTTCCAAAAATATCCTTAAAAATCTTTATTCCTTGTCTTTCCGAATTCAAATTTCTATTTTCGGCCTTTTGACGAAGCCCATAAGCCATAACTTTCACGGCCGCAGCATCATTTGAATTATTCATATCCGGAAAGCGCAAATAAATCTTCTTAAATTGCTCTTTGGCTTTATTTTCCGCTTCTTCGCTAAATCTGCTGGGCCAGCGTCCATTAGCAATTTTAATTGCATCAGCCAATTCGGTTTCATCTTCCGGTAATTTACCAAAAGCCTCTTTAAATGAATACATCACGGCGGCCCGCTCTCCCTCTCCAAGCTTCTTGGTATTATCATCCACCCCATAGGTGATAAATTGATTAATAGAATTCTGCATAGCTTCGGTTACAACAGATACGCCGATTAAAAGTTTTTGCAAATGCTTAATTTGATTTTGTTGTTCCTTAACCAAACTTCTGAGCTCTTTTAGTTCAGACAATATATCATCTAGCTGGCTATTTTTTAATTTTTCCGCATTTTTTTCTATTTTTTGAATCTGCTCATCTCTCGTACATTCTCCATAATAAGCTTTTTGTATACCCTTGCTATCTAAAACACATTTATTAGAATAAGTTTTTCCATCTTTTCCGCATACCGGAGTATAATCCATAGTACAGGCTGTTGAATTATCTCCAATAGCAACTTGGATTTGATTACTATAAATTCCGCATTTACCACCCAAGTATTCACAAACACGAACATGATAGACACCGCTGCCTGTAAACGCAGTTACTGTATCGTGATTGTACTCGGGGCTGGAAGAATAGTTATACTTATCTCCTTCTCGCAAAGGATAAGTTGGATTTTCATTTTTTGACCAAACCAATTTAAACCCCTGAGATGAATAACCGTCCGCAACCCAGCTGACATTCGCGCCATCCGCAGTAATAATAATTGACTTTACACTGTTTGTATCTGTTGCACTAACTCCTTCATTATAATTACCAAGCGCAGGCGATGAACTCAGCACAAAAATAAAACAAGCGACTCCTAAAATTTTTTTTAAATTCTTCATAGTTATTATTTATAATTAATTTATTAACCGCTCAATATCAAATATATTTATTACAAAGAAATAATAAATTTCTTTAAAATATTATAAAATTTTTCTATCTGAGATATATCCACCCACTCATCTTGACCGTGTATGTTTCCTGAATCAATTTTAGTCAAAATAACCGGAATATTTTTTTCACAAAAGAATCGCGCATCAGACGCTCCGGTTTCCCTGATGAATTTTATTTTTTTACCCATCTCTTTTTCCGCTGTCTTCTTATAATCCTGAATATATTTATTTTTCATATCCTGTTCAAAATAAAAACCATTCACTAAAACTTCAAAATTATCCGTAATTTTTTTTATCTTCTGTAAAACAATTTTTCTTTCTTTTTCATTCGCCAATCTGATATCTAAAAACATCTCCGCATAATCCGGAACCTTGTTGATTGCTCCTCCTCCTGAAATTTTGCCGATATTCAAGCTGTTTTTCCACTGGTTTTTTTTAATATCCGGAATTTCTTTTTTAATCTGAAAATATATTTTCATTAATTTCTCTACGGCATTATCGCCCAAAAAGGGCCGAGAGCCATGAGCGGATATGCCCCGAGCCCACACCCTGATATGCATAATACCCTTTTCCGCCATAACCACGGTATCCAAACCGGTTCCTCCGTCGGGAATAATAGCGCAATTCGAACTATAACCGGCTTTCTTAAGCAAATAACCGATTCCATTCTCACCGCCCACCTCTTCGTCGGTAGTCAGAATGAGTCCTATATTCGGTTTTTCTTTTACCTTTGAAAAATATTTCATGATCTCTATCATTACGGCACAAGCCGTTTTCATATCGCCCGATCCGCGTCCGCAAAGCTTATGGCCGATTATTCCGGGACAAAAATCATTTTTTTCAGCCGGCACCACATCCAAATGTCCGTTTAAAAATAATTTTGGATTTTTCGTTTTTTGCAAAGTAATAATCAAAGAAGGAACATTCTTGTAAATAATTTCCCGGACATAAACATCACACTCGGCAAACTCCTGATAAACAAACTCAATAATTTTCTTTCTAGTCCGAAAATTATCATGCGTGCTTTCAAATCTAATTAATTTTTTAGTCAAATTTATTATTTGTTTGGTATTTTGATTCATAGTTTTTTAACTTATGGATATTAGCTTGTTGGTTTATAAAAATAAAAAAACCAGAAGCTAACACCTAAGTTAATCTTATCAAAATTTAAGATTAAAAAAAAGGGTAAATTATTTTACCCCTTATTTTTTTAAATCATTTTTTGAATAGCTTTTTTATAATATTCTATTTCATCTTTTTCTTGAGCAACAATTAATATCCCGATAGTGCCATTGATTGCGCAACCCCAGTTAAAAACGACCAGCCCGCTCTTGCGCTTCGGATCATACTCTAAAGATCGGTCAAAATTCCAATCATTCAAATTGGTAAAATCCACATCATAACCGCGTCCATGCCAGAATTTAGCGCCCAGTCTTTGAGCTATAAAAAACGGATAAGAAGCGCCGGTAAAACGAGGATTGCATTCCAAAAGCTGATACTGATTATTATCGTAATTATCCTTTACAACCACCATATCAATTCCAAAGTGTCCCTTCATGCCGCATTCAAACATATATTGAGCCAAAACATCCGTAACATTTCTGGGATCATATTCAATCGGACCATAATTTCCTTTGTGCACGTCTCCTTTTAAAATCTGCGCCGTAGTGGCTACAAAATACAATTGTCCGCCTGTTACCCGATACTGAGAACTGATAAAACAATCCGAATCTGCTTTTTCCTGAATCTGGAACCTGACTCCGGGCTTTATTTTAGCCAATTGTTCGGCCAATTCCAAAAAATGCGCGCATTTATGCACCCCCATTCCGGAAACCGATCTGGAAAGCTTAAAATAACAAGGAAAGGGAAAAACATGCAAATCATTGATTTCTTCCACGGAGTTAAACAAAAAAGTTTTCGGCGTAGGCAATCCTAATTCCCGGGACTTTTTGATAAAAAAATTTTTTTCATTCATTCTGTCGGCAATACTAAACCATTTTTCATCCGGACGAATACCATGAATTTTTTCGCCGAAATAAAATACGGAAAAATCATAATCACCATAATCCTTCAAAACATCAAAATCCTTGTCCCAAATAATATTTTCCGAACATTTTAAACCGATGCGGCGGAAATGATCCCTGACCCAATCATAATTCGGTTTTAAAATCGGAGAAAACTGAATAATATCTTCCCTGTGGGATATTCCCAAAACCCTGCCGGAATAAGCATCCAAACCGGAAACCTTATCAAGCTCTTCTTCTGTGGAGCAACCCCGAAGATCATGATTAATAATAACCGGCCTTCTTGAAATATCCCCCTCTTTTTGATTCCCGCAACACTCTCTAATCTTAATCATTTACTTTTTCCTCCTTTTGTTGGTATTTTTAGTTAAATTTATAAAACTTATATATTAAGCTACTATTTTAAAAGAACAAAAAAACCGATTGCTTTTAAACAATCGGTTTTGGTATTTGAATTTTTAATTCACTAATTTACATAACCAAAACCGATCCAACTAACAGTTGAATCAAAATAATAATTAAATTCTGGTTGAATATATTTTTCATATTGGATTTATTATAACACAGCCATAAAAAAAATCAAGAGGCATCTGTTTTTGATGCCTCTTTTATCTTTTTCAAGAAAAGCCTGAAAGAATTTTTGATGTCCGCCTCAGGCGAAAGCGTAATGAATAACAAAATATTTAATGTTAAACATTTTTTTACTTGATAAATAGTAAAAAATAGAAATTTCTATACGATTAAATTAATTTTTCAAATTTTTCCTTAATCCGCAATATTTCCTCCTCGTTATTTCCGAGAAAAACCACGCCGATGCTGCCATAGAGGACACTTCCCCAGTTAATAACCACCACTCCGTTCTTTTTAGTCCGATCATAAGCCAACTCGCTCAAATCCAAAAAATCCAAACTGCTATGATTAATATCATAAGACATACTGTTCCAATTTCTGGCACCAAGGCGTCTGGCTACCAAAAGCGGGTATGAAGCACCGGTATATCTAGGATTACATTCCAACATTTTATACTGATTACCGTTATTAGTTTTAATTACGGCCACATCTATACCAAAATAACCGCGCATTCCATTCTTATACATATAATTTGCTACCGGATCGGTAATTGGGCGCAAATCATACGACACCGGCCCCCGATTTCCCTTATAAATAGCGCCGTCCAGAATCTGTTCGGTGGTAGCCACAAAACTCAGCCCCGCATCAGAGATATAATATTGCGCGCTGGCAAAAACATCTGTTCCGGCATCTTCCTGAATCTGAAAACGGCAACCATCCTTCACATTTTCTAAATATCGACAAACCTCATCCATGCTTTTTACTGTCTCTGAGCCCATACCGGAAATAGATTTAGATAGTTTCAACCATTGTTTTTTGGAAAAATCAATATTTGCATTATCTAATTCTGCACGAGAATTAAAACAAGTGGTTTTCGGAATAGCTAAACCTAGTTTTTGGCACAAAATTATAAAATCATTTTTTTCATTCATTTCTTTAACAATTTGATGCCAAGAATCGTTTGGTATAGACTCATGAGCTTTATCACCGAAGAAAAAAACAGATAACCCATAATCACGAAAATTCTTAAGCAAATTGCCGGTAGTTACAAAACTATCATTCCATATTATACTTCCGGCAACTTCCAGACCCACTTCCCGATAATGGCTGCTTATCCATGGATATAAGCCTTTTAAAGCTTGATTAAACTGTACAACATCTTCTTTGTGCGTAATGCAAAAAACTCTGCTGGCATGACCGCGCACGCCAAGCTTTTCGGATAATTCTTCTGAATCAGCATACTCATTAGACTCTTTTGATACTTCCCTGATAGGGTAATCACCGACTGCGTCAGTAACTTCATGGTTGATAACCATTCCAATCTCTCCGTCCGTCCTGTGGTTTAATACTTCACTCATCACTTTCTCCTTTTTTGAAAAATTAAATTGATAATATATTACTAAAAAATTTCAAGGAACAAAAAATATAACTAAAAAACCGATTCTTTTCAAATCGGTTTTTTGTATGTCATTTAAAATTTTAATTTAAATTTTTGCACACACCAAAACCGATCTGCTAAAAAAGTAGAAAAAGAAAAATGAATAGGTTTTGGTGATTAAATTTTTCATAAATTTATTATTATATACATGATAGCAAAAAATATAACAAAAGTCAATAGTTTTTGATTACTTTTTATATGTTTTTGCTAATATTAAAAAACTCGCCTTATTTATAAAGCGAGTTATTTCTGAAAAAAATTATTTATGAAGAGAAACAATTTCCTCTCCAATGGTTGTAAAATTGGCATCCAGCCATTCCGGAAGCCTTTCGTTTAATTCCCGGATGCATTCTTCTTTTTCCAAATCTTGATGTTTTTTATAAATTTCCCAAAATATCTTAAGGCCTGTGTGAGTATTACTGATAATTCTTATAGCTACCTCTTGGTTTGGAACAATATTTTTTTCTTCATGATCCACACAGGAAAATTTTACAACATATTTATCGTTTAAGCTGATAAACCCGGATTGCAATAAAAATCTATCCACATCTTTTAACTTAAGTTTTTCAAAAAGCCTCTCAAACATAGCGACTTTCATCAATTTTTCTGTCATTACCTTCTTCTTTTCTGTCATTACCTTCCTCCTTTTAATTTTCTGTATTTATTTCCAAAATATTTGAACGTGTAAATTCTTGATGCCGTGTTCGTGTTTTCTGCAAACCCCCCTGATACCCAAAAGATTGTTCTGAATAGCCCCGGAAAAACCGGGAAAATTTTTCAAATCTCCGCTTTCCAGCAAAGCCCTCTCTTCTTCTTTAAGACGCCTGCTGGTCTCAATCCGGATAAAAAAACCATTTTTTTCTTCTTTTTCTTTCTGTGATGCCAGCACATATATGGGCGTACCGGCCGGAGTTTCAAGATAGGGATTCAGGAAACAATCCCATTCTTCCCTCATGCATCGAAAAAGACCGCTGATATTTTTTAATAAATCATTCAAAAATTCATCCGGCAAATACCGATACTGGCTGCGCATATCATCTACATAATCTGCAATCTTTCCCTTCAATCCATTATCCTGATACTCAGGAATACTGATTATTTTAATAAATGCCTGTTCTGCCATTTCTACCTCCTATGGTTAATAATTAAGTTAATGTACAAATAAAAATATATAAAAAACTTTAAAAACAAAGTTCAAAATATGTTAGCACAAAAATTAAATTGTGTCAAGTCTGGGAAAAAGCGAATCCCCGGGCTGTGCCTTTGTATCACTTTTTAATAAGCCAAATTTAATATTATCTTCCAAATTCTTGGAAATCTCTTCATGAAAATCAAGCCCCAGTCTTGTTATTATTTTTTCGGATACTTCCGGCATAAAAGGAAAAAGCATCAGGGCCACATGCCTCAATCTCTCTAAAATATTATACATAATAATACCAGTATCTTTATTTCCTTCCTTAATCATTACCCATGGCTGATGCTCGGTAATATAGCCGTCTAAATATTTTTGTTCATTCATAACCACTTCCAATGCCTTGTCAATTTCAATATTTTTCATATGATTTTTATAATCTTTCCAATTCTTATTAATGTCTTTATTTAATATGCGTCCGCCCCATTTTTTTAATTTTTCTTCAGTATCCGGCCTTTCAACGCATACGGGAATACTTAAACCAGCCAGGCGCATTTTGTCTGCCAAGGTTATAGAACGCGCAACTAAATTACCAATACCATTAGCTAAATCAGCATTGAACTTCTCATTGAATTTTTCCCAAGAAATATCACCATCGCGACCAAAAGTAGCAGCGCTCATTAGCAGGTAACGCGTACCATCCACGCCGTATTTTTGTACCAAATCTCCAGGCGCAATTACATTACCGATGGATTTACTCATTTTCTGCCCGTCCACCAAAAAATAACCGTGCACGAAATATTTTTTAGGTAAAGGAATTTCCAATGCCAAAAGCATTGCTGGCCAGATGCTGGCATGTACCCGCAAAATATCTTTAGCCATTAATTGCACATCAGCAGGCCACATCTCCGGTACTTTCTTCGGATCTCCGGTCCAGCCGATTCCGGTTAGGTAGTTCAAAAACGCCTCCATCCACACATAGGCCGTATGTTCTCTGTCCCACGGAAGCTCTATTCCCCACTTTATATTCTTGCGAGAGCAAGCAATATCCGCAAGACCATTATTTTTATAAAAACTCAATACTTCATTTTTGCGGGTTTTGGGACGAATCTTAAATTCATCGCCCTCAATTTTTTTAAGAAGCTCGTCTTGAAAAGCGGAAAGTTTGAACATATAACAATCTTCTTTCATTTCCTCCGGCTCCGTGCCATGATCCGGGCACTTGCCGTCTACCAAATCTTTCTCGGTTTTATACTGTTCACAACCGACACAATAGAGCCCCTTATACTCTCCTTTGTAAATAAAACCTTTATCATACAAATGCTGCAAAGCTTTTTGTGAAGCTTTTATATGGCGCTTATCAGTTGTGCGAATAAAACCATCATTGGTAATAGCCAAATTATCCCAGACTAACTCAAATTTGGCGACAAGCTCATCTGTAAACTCCTGCGGAGATTTTCCTGCCCTTTTGGCATACTCAGCTATTTTAGCTCCATGCTCATCCGTCCCTGTCAGAAAAAATGTCTTATCTCCAACCATCCGGTGAAAACGCGCTAAAACATCAGCAGCGAGAGTAGTGTAAGTACTGCCAATATGCGGATCAGCGTTTGCATAATATATCGGAGTGACTACATAAAATTTATTTTTTGAACTCATATTTTTATTAAATTTATTGCTTAATTAACTACTTTAATAGTATCTAAAAAACCAAATCAATGCAAATAATAGATAGATAAGACCCGACACTTTGTCGGGTCTTGGCACGTTCTACTCTACAAAGAATATAATTTTTGATTCTTCTCCCCTTTTGATTTCTTTAATTTGATATATAGGCACAAACATCCGAATCGGTCTTTCTGCATTTCCTGCATTATACCCTTTAGCTTTTTCATAGTTTTTTAATTTCGTAAATTCTTCTGCGGAAAAAAATACCTCTACTGTTGCATACTGCGTCATTTTTTTGCCTCCTTTTTGGGTTATTAAAGAACTATTGATTAAAAATTAAAAAAACCGATTATTTTTTAAATAATCGGTTTTTATATATGTAATTTTAATTTTGATATCAAATATTTTTACACATTAAAACCGACCTGTTTTAACCAAAACAGGTGCATGTATGAATAGATTCTTGTGTAAATATTTTTCATATATTAAATACTAGCAAAGAAAAAAATATCAGTCAAGAAGTGACTGGTTTGTGGCGAGTTTGTTATATATTATGATCGCCTTAATTATTTTAATAGTTACAATTATAGCTACATATATTTTAATATTTTCTTCTTGGTTATTTGACAGTTTTACTGTAGTTAATTTTTGGTGGGGCTTAGGAGCAATTATTTCTATGATACTTATTTCAGATGTACTAACTAAAATTTTAGCCTTTCTAATTGTTTATTACGAAAAACCTAAAATAACAAGAAATGCAATTAGATTACTAACGAGTAGTAAATCAATAAAAGAGCTAGAAAATAATATTGAGAAAGTAAAAGAACAAATATTCAATTCGGTTTTTGCAGAAAAAGGTTGCAATTTTTTTAACTCTTCTCGTCTTTTAGATGAAGAAAGTATTAATTCAGCAATAAGAAAAACGGCAAAAAAACTTGAATGTAATAATTAAATTAATTATAAATTTTTGCTTTAAATATAAATTTAGAGCTTTTATTTTATCAAAAAAGTTCCAATGACGTCCCACTATCTTCGCTAAATAATAAAAACCGTTCAAAGACGGTTTTTTATCTTGCGGAGAGTGTGGGATTCGAACCCACGTAGGCGTTAACCTACCCGCTTTCCAAGCGGGCGCCATAGGCCTCTAGGCGAACTCTCCTAATTTATATTATTCCTAATCTTTTAAATAATTTCTCTTTTTCTTGATTATGATTTT
>MFGN01000006.1:63259-63590 GCA_001780285.1 Candidatus Falkowbacteria bacterium RIFOXYD12_FULL_34_57
TTTTTTGCTAAACCATAATTAGAATATGATTCATAATATATTAATTTTAATGGTTTATAAAATTTTGTAGATCTTACTCTACCATCATTATGCTTTTCTAATCTACTCTTTAAATCTTTAGTAGAACCAATATAACGCCAATTCTTCTTGCTGCTTTTTAATAAATATACATAACCTTCCATAAATTTCACATGTTTAAGCTTTCTCCCTCTTCGAGGGATCCCCCGTAGGGGGACAAGCGGGCGCCATAGGCCTCTAGGCGAACTCTCCTAATTTATATTATTCCTAATCTTTTAAATAATTTCTCTTTTTCTTGATTATGATTTTTTAA
>MFGN01000007.1 GCA_001780285.1 Candidatus Falkowbacteria bacterium RIFOXYD12_FULL_34_57
ACTAAACGTTTCCATTGGGGGCTAAATTTAGAGACTCCTGTGGATTATTTAATCAATAATGGCTATGTTGTCCAATATGTGGTGAACTAATACAATGCGTTTGTGTTTTTTGAGAAATATGGTATAATAAGAATATAACAGTTTATTGATATTTAACATTGCAAGATTTCCTTTGTTTTTGCCAGGAAATATAAGGGCTCAAGGTCGAAGGTCTTGCCAAAATAAAAATAAAATAATTATTTTTGGCAATGTTTTGATCAGGATTTAATTAGTGGAAACGAATCTTATTAATTTAAGTTTTTTATCCCTATGCAAGCCTTAAAACAACAAATATTCGTTTTTAGCGGTTTTTTTGCTATCCTTAAAGACTCTATTAACGAATTAATGTTTTTGGCCAAGACAAAAGTACTGGAAATTTTTGATGATGTTTGTGATTGCCATATAAAGCAACAATTAAATGAAATTTGTTTTTATAACCAAGACATCCGCAGGTCGAATAGCAGATGTTTTTTTGTTTATCAAAAGAATTGTGAATTAGTTGCAAGTGCGCACATTAGATGTGTTGCTTTGCAATACACACCAATTGTTGTTTTCTCCAATAAAACGATATAGTATTTTGTAATCCATCCTGGTTTGCTAAACAATTTATATTAGCAAAATGGTTTATAAATAGATTATAGTTTCATTGGAATCATCAGAGATCAAAGCAGTAACCGAAAAATTTTATTTTAATGTCGCATTGATTTGCGATATGAATAATTTATCTTGTAAGAGTTTATAAGATAAAAGCCAAAATAGAAAATCCCTGCTTTAATTTTGTGGCGGGGATTTTTTATTGATAATTTATTATTCTGGAATTTTTATCCGGAATGACAAGGGGGTGGTGTTGGATGAACCACTTTTTTATTTGTATTTTTGTTTGGAAAATGTTAAAATAAATTTATAAAGAATGGGTTTTTAAAAGTTTTTTATTATTTATTAAATAATTATAAAATTTCTAATATTAGTAATTTTTGGTTATTTTAGTATCCCCAAAGATGAAAAAGAAATATTTTTATTTTTTAACTTTTTTTTGTGCAGTTTTTTTATGTTTAATAAATTATCCAGTGCTCGCTGCATCTGGTTTGGGGATTGGTGTTAGTCCGGTTAAAATTGAAGATGTGGTAGATCCTGGACAGGTATTACAAAAAGAAATAAGAGTTACAAATAATTCCAGTTCAGCCATAACTTTTTATGCTTATTTAAAAGATTTTAAAGCCAGTGAAGATGAGAACGGGGCTCCTAAAGTAATCGCCCCAGGTTCAGAAGAGGGATATTTTCTTGCTTCATGGATTGATATTACTGCTGAAGGAATAGAGTTTGGCCCTAATGAAGAAAAAACAATTTCATTTACTATTAATGTTCCGCCAGAGACTGGCCCGGGTGGATATTATGGAGGAGTTTACTTTGGCACAGAGCCACCTCAAATTCATTTGGATGAAGAAGAAAAGGGCGCTGGTATGGCCATCGGACAACAAACCGGTTGTTTGGTTTTATTGCAGGTAAAGGGCGCGGTGTATGAAGAAGCTCGTATTAGAGAATTTAATACTGATAAAGAGCTTTATAATACCCCCTTTGAAGTAAAGTTTATAACCCGCATTGAAAATTTGGGCAATGTGCATGTGAAGCCTTATGGCGCTATTACCATTGAGAATATGTTTGGTAAGGAAATTGCGGTTGTCAGAGTAAACGAAAAAGGAGGCAATATCCTGCCTAAATCTATCAGAAAATTTGAAGACGAGTTTTGGAAAGATACTATGGGTTTTGGTAGATATAAGGCAAAATTAGGGTTGGTTTATGGTACATCGCCTGATATGGGCGGGCAGGGAAAACAAAGCATCTTTTCGGAAAAATATTTTTGGATTTTTCCGTGGAAGATTATTATGCCGATTATTTTAGGATTGGTATTTTTTACGGGCCTAATGTTTTTACTGCTTAAACTATATAAGAATAAAGCAGTTCGAAAAGCCATGGAGCAAGCTGGACTGGGACAAGTCCGTTATGTTCAGCAGTATCAGGGGCCGTCTCCGGCACTTCATCTTACAATGATATTATTGATTGTGTTTATCGTTTTGTTTTTAATAGTAGCTTCTTTATATTTTTTCTTCTTTGCATAGTTCTATAGTAATTGCCTATGGCTACAATTTTTAGTGAATAGTTATGCCCTATAAATATGTATAATTTTAAAATTTTAATATTTTCTTTTTTAGCGTGGTTTTTTTTCATTTATCCTGTTTCAGCACAAGAAATGGGTGGATTAGTTATATCACCGAATATTATCAATGAAAAAGCTCAAGCGAGGGATATTTTGGAATATACGATTATTTTAGAAAATAAGAATCAGGCAGGAAAAATGGATGTCTATGCGGTTGTGAACGATATTTTACCGGATGGAGGGATAAAAGAGTTTAGTGATCCTTCTGAATTAAGCAAAGAAGACTCTATTGCCCGTTGGGTAAAAATAAAAAGGAATACAATTGAGGTCGCGCCAGATGAAAGGGTTGAAGTTCTATTAAGTATAGAGGTTAACTTATCCGCTCTTCCCGGAAATTATTATGCGCGTATTGGTTTTGTGAATGCCCCCAACAGAAGAGAGGCCGAAGAAAAAATGAAGACCAGCCAGCAGCCCATGGTGCTGTTGAATATTGAGGTAATAGAAAATATTATTGAAAAGGCCAAAATACAGGAATTTAAGCCAAGGACAAGTATTTTTATAAAATTTCCCGTTGAATTTAAATCCAGAATAGAGAATTTTGGCAATAGGGAAATTATTCCCAGTGGTACTATTTTTGTATATAACCGCCGCGGAGAAGAAGAGGCGCAGATTGATGTTAATCCAGACTTAGAAAAAATAGTCCCTGGTGAAAAAAGGGAATATACAAATTATATAGATGGTTTGTCGGGGCTTGGAAAATATAAGGCCAGACTAGAATTAAGTTACGGAGCAGATAATGATAGGGATATACAAGATTCGGTTTATTTTTGGGTGTTACCTTGGCATTTTTTAGCAATATTTTTAGGATCAGCATTTTTTATTGTGATTCTGGCAGTTATTTTTTTATTCAAGAAAACATATAGACCGTCAACAATGACTCATAATACTGTTGATAAAAAATAGTTTTTATTTAAAAGATATAACTGGTTTTTTATAAAAAATTATCAACACTCAATAATTCAATGATTATTGATTGTTGTACATTTGTTTTTTATGTTTAGTTGTAAAAATTTATTGATTGCAATATTTTGTGTTTTAGTATTTTTATTTATGAATCCTGTTTTGGCGCGCAATGATGACGGGCTTGCTTTGTCTATTACGCCGCCGCTTATTAAAAATAATGTTAATCCGGGACAGGTTTGGAAAAGCTCTATTAAGTTAATTAATAATAATTCATATGAAATTAAGGTTTATGTGCAGGTATCTGATTTTGAGGGCGGACCCGAAGAAGGTACGGTTAAATTTATTTCTGTTGATCCGCAGTCAGGGGACAGCGGTTATTTAATGAGTAGATGGATTGCGATTGATCTGGGACCGATTAGCATCCCGGCTTTTAGCAGCAAAGAAATACCTTATGTGGTGGATGTACCGGAGGATGCAACCCCGGGCGGACATTATGCGGCTGTTATGGCCGGCACTAAACCAGGCGATGATAGTGGGGGCGGGTCAAAAATAAGCATTTCCACCATGCTTTCTTCGTTGATTCTCTTGAGTGTCAGCGGTGATATTGATGAACGCGGTAGAATCAGGGAATTTTCAACTAACCAACAAGTTGTGCAGGATGCCAATATTGATTTTGCGGTTCGTTTTGAAAATATCGGCAATGTACATATTCAGCCCCAGGGAGAAATTCAGATTTATGATTTTTGGGATCAAGAAAAAGGAAAGATTTTAATAAACCATAACAAAGAAACCGGAAATGTTTTGCCGGGCGGAATTCGAAAATGGAATTTTAATTGGGCGGGAGAAAAAGGGTTTTTTCGGATGGGAAGATACAAAGCCGTTTTGATTTTGAGCTATGGACAACAAGGGCGTGAAACCGTTGATCGGACATTGTATTTTTGGGTTTTAAATTTTAAAGTTTTGGCTTATGTTTTTGGCTCTATTATTTTCTTGGTGTTGATGATTATTTTCTTGGTACGCAGATCTATTAAAAAAGCAATTATTCAAACTCAGGAAAATATTATACAGTTACAGAAGACGAAAGATGGCGACAAGCCTGTTAAAATAAAACAATACCAGGAAAAACAAAAAAGGGGAAACAAAATGATAATTTTTGTGGTTATAGTCTTTGTAATTTTTATTGGCGGAGTATTTGCAGTCAATAATATTATTAATAAAAATAAAGATATAAAAGTTTTACAAAAAGAAAAGACAAATACTGATTTACCAGAAGAGAAGATGGAAGAAGAGGGTGATGATAGTTCGGATATTATGATTGTTGATATTGATGAAATCTTAAATAAAGATACTCAAGTTGAAAATCAAGAGAAAGATATTGATGATAAAAAAAGTGATGATAATATAGAGATACAGGGTGATGCTCAAGAAAAAAAAGAGGAAAAGGAGAAAATTGATAAAGATGTTTCTATTCAAGTTCTAAACGGCAGCGGAGAATCGGGCGTGGCCGGCACCGTGGCAGATATCTTGAAAACATCAGGGTTTAAAAATATTTATACCGGCAATGCGTCTGATTTTAATCATAATATTACATTAATTAGACACACAAAAGAAAATGTTAAGACAGCCGAATTGATTGCAAATCTTTTTTCAAATATTGTGAAGCTCGAATTATTTGATAATCAAGATGGTCTTGTAGTTATAGTTGGAAAAGATTTCAAATGATTATAATACGAATTTGATATACGAACATAGCGAATTCAAATTATGCGAATTGTAAAAAAAAGAAAATTTTTTGGCATGCGCGAGATAATTGTGATTGTTTTGGCGGTTATTTTGACTACTTTGGGGATTAAAGCTGTCGATAACCTGGGAACTAAAAGCGACGATTTCTGTCCTGATAATATGGTATTTATTGTTTCAACTGGCGGCGGTTTTTGTGTTGATATATATGAAGCATCGGCTGGTGCTGATTGCCTGTATGACAATCCGGCAAATCAAGAAGAAACAAGAAAAAATATCGACCACCCTGGTTGCGCCCCTGTATCAGAGGCCAATAAGATTCCATGGAGAAATATATCACAAAATCAGGCCGGAATTGCTTGCACAAAGAGCGGAAAAAGATTATTAACCAACAAAGAGTGGTTACAGGCTTCCTTGGGCACCCCGGATGTTAGTAATAACTGGAATCAGGATGATTGTAATGTAAGTGAAAATTGGGGAAACAAACCTGGATTTACTGGAACGGGAAAAAGATGTATTTCTTCTTTTGGTGTTTATGATATGATTGGCAATGTTTGGGAGTGGGTGGCAGATACTGTGTATGACGGAAAGTTAGGAAACAAAGAATTGCCTCCAAGTGGTTTTGTTTTGAGTGTTGATGATGAAGCTCTTCCGGTAGAAACAAACGTTAATACGGGGGATCCGAACTATTATCATGATTATTTTTGGTTAAAGACCAGTGGTGCGCGCGCCATGGCTCGTGGGGGATATTGGGACAATAAAGAAGAAGCCGGGCAATATTCTATTTATGCAGTATCACCACCATCTTATGTGGGTACAGGAATTGGATTTAGATGCGCTAAGTAAGTATTTAATACTGCATATTTAAATATAAAAAAGATATGTTGAAAAAAACTATAAAAACAATTCATAATTTGCGGATATTTTTTCTGGCTTTTATTTTGGTTTCCTTTTTGTATAATATTGGCTTGGGGCCAATAGATATTGGAAAGATTATCGGCGCCAAATTCAGTTCGGCTATCGGCGTGTCTGCCGGAGTTCCTGCTAACCAGATTAATACACTGGCTATGCAGCTAGAAGAAAAAGAAAAAAAATTAGCACAAAAAGAACAAGAGCTGATAAAAAAAGAAGAGGATTTGAGGAAAATTATTAGAGAAGATAAAACAGTTATTTTTTTAATGGTTGGAATCGTAGTTTTGTTTATATTGGTAATGTTAAATTATTATTTTGATTACAGAAGAAGGAAGAAGAGCAAATAATTGGTTGGTTAATATATATTATGAGAAGATTTGTTTTTAAAATTTTAAAAGGATTTTTTATAGGTATAATTGCCGTTATTTTTGTAACTATAGGAATAGATGCCGCAGATCATTATGATAATTTTTCCGAATCAATGGTTGGGCGGATTGTTTTAGGGGAGAAAGAAGGGCCTTGTCCCGCAGGCATGGTATTTATTCCTACGGAGAATAAGGGTTTTTGTATTGATCAATATGAGGCTTCGGCGAATGATAATTGTCTATATACTAATCCTTCGGGTCAAGAAAACAGTAGAAATAACATAGATCAACCTGATTGTTTTCCTGTTTCTAAAAAAAATGCTATGCCCTGGAGATTTATTTCACAGTCCCAAGCTATAACTGCTTGTGCTAAAGCGGGAAAGAGGCTTCCGACAGATGAGGAGTGGTATTTAGCATCACTTGGTACTCCTGATTTATCAAAAGATTGGAAAGAACAAGACTGCCAGGTTAGTAAAAATTGGCAATATCAACCGGGGCCAACCGGAAGCGGTGCAAGCTGTATTTCTTCATTTGGCGCTTATGATATGATTGGCAATGTTTGGGAGTGGGTAAAAGGTGAAATAAAAGATGGGAAATTAAATAACACAGAAATGCCTCGGGCTGGATATATTTCTGCCGTTGATATAAAAGGCAATCCCATAGAAACCAATATAAACATGGTGGATTTTAATTTTAATCATGATTATTTATGGATGAAAATTGATGGAGTTCGCGGTATGGCTCGTGGTGGTTATTGGGACAACAAAGAAGAAGCAGGAATTTATTCTATGTATTTGGTTTCTCCGCCGACATTTGCCGGAACTGGAGTTGGATTTAGATGCGCGAAATAAAACTCTTGTAACTTGGAACTCATAATTCGTAGCACAAATAATAGAAATTATTATGATATTGTTGCGAAGCAGTTATATAATTAAGAAGTTATGAGTTATAAGTTATGAGTTATAAGTTGTTATGTCGAAATATTTTTTAAAATTTATTATGGTTGCTGGTTTGTTTTTTTGTTTTTCAGGAGAAGTGCAAGCCATGACTCGCGCCAGCGATACTTTATCACGCTCGTGGCCTGGTTATGGAGCAAATCATACGATTCGATTTCAAGTTACAGCTGATATTCCAGCAGGGGGAAAAATAGTGATTACTCCGGAAGTTGGGCAATTTACTATTTTAGCCGGGTTTGATTATACTGATGTAGATATAGCTACCTCATCTACTGAGAATGGTGTTTTTGTTGACCGGTTTTTATCTAGTTCATCTACTGTTTTTTTTGATACCGCCAGCACCACATCTAGTGCAATTGAAATTATTTTAAATACTTCATTTGGAATAAAAAAGAGCACTTATGTCAAAATAGAACTTGGAACCAATGCTTCATTTGGTGCAATAGGAGATAGACAGATTGCAAACCCTATGGCTATTGGTTCTTATGAAGTTGAATTAGAAACATTTAATGTTTCGGGTAACAGAATAAAAAGAGCTACTTTAATGATATCCACAGCACTTCCCGTTGGTATGTCGACTGAAAGTGAAAGTATGAGGACGAGCGGAAGACCCGTTGGATATTTGTCTTATGGTACAACTCAAACCATCATGTCTCTTATAAACAATTATAACTCTACCTGTAAATATGATACGGCCTCAGGTACTCCGTATGCGAGCATGGCTTATGAGTTTGATTATACCGGTGGTACTTTTCATACACATATTTTAAACGGTTTAACTAATGGTCCCCATACTTTTTATGTTCGTTGTGATGGCCTCACCCAACAAGGAGACAGTTCAACTCAGTGTATTTACACCACCGCCACCGGAACACCCACGGAGATTACTAATTGTATTGACTACGTGATATCCTTTATTATATCTTCTTCCGAGGGGGAAGAGGGAGGAGAGGAGGGAACGGGGGGTGATGAGGGAGAGGGAACTGGATCTGCAAGCGGAGGGGGTGCTGGAGGCGGAGGATCCGGGGGGGGTATTCAAGGAGGCAGAGGACAGGAAGTCGGACGGGGAGCCGGAGTTTTTTTACCATATCCTCCATTGCCCGATGCTCCAGGAGTGGCATTTTCCGGATGGTCTTATCAAAATAGCGATGTGGTGGTGATGAAAGATGGAGAAGAACAAGGAAGCATATCGGCTGATGCATCTGGTGTTTTCGGGGCGTTTTTAACAGAGCTAGAACAGGGTGTTTATACTTTTGGGGTTTGGTCTAAAGATCAAGTTGGGCGGAGGTCAAGCACTTATTCAACCACATTTTGGATTGACGAAGGAACACAAACAGTTGTATCCGGTATTTTTATTTCGCCAACTATAGCACTGCAAAAAAATTCAGTTCAAACCGGAGAAAGCGTAGAGGTTTTTGGTTTTAGTGTTCCAAATAGTACAGTAGAAACTTGGATTTATCCCAAGAAGCAAACAAAAGTCTTAGATTCTGAAATTAAAAAACAATCTGTACAAGCCGGAGCAGACGGTTCTTGGTCTATGTTTATAAATACAGATGGATTTAAGGGGGGTATTTATTTATTAAAAGCCGGGGGGAAAAAAGACGGAGTCAGTGATAGTGGTTTTAGTCAAACATTAGAATTGGCTATAGGTGGAGAATTAGAAAAAGGAGCTTGTCCCGGGGCTGATTTAAACAAAGATGGCAAAGTTAATATTACTGATTTTTCTATTCTTTTGTATTATTGGGGGACAAATGATGCATGTGCGGATCAAAATAGTAGTGGTAATGTAGATTTGATTGATTTTAGTATTATGATGTATTATTGGACAGGATAAGAATAGTAAAAAGTTGAAAGTCGAAAGTTTATCAAGTAAGATTTTGGATTTTTATATATTTTATGTTATAATATAAGTGTTAAAAATAAATAATAATAATTTATAAATATATGAGTTTTTTAGACAAATTAAAAGTAAAAGTAGAAGAAAATGAACCTGTTTCAGGGGATGAAGAGACCAACAAAAAAGAAGCTTCCGGATTTTTACAGCTTGATGTTGATATTTATCAAACTAGCTCGGATATTATCGTGATTGCACCTATTCCGGGAGTTGAGGTAGATAATTTGGATATAAACATTGAAAATGAAAATGATGTAGTAACTATTCAGGGCAAAAGAGAGATGCCTCGCTTAACAGACTATAAGAGTGAAAATAAATACGAGGATGATGATTTTGAAAGTAAATATCTTCGCCAGGAATGCCAATGGGGCCCTTTTTATAGACAAATTATACTTCCGCAAGAAGTTGATGTAAATAGGGTAGAGGCTCGATTTAAGAAAGGAATATTGATATTAAAGCTTCCCCTGCTCAGGCTTCAGGGAAAAGGAAAAAAGAAAATAGAAATAACGAATTAGCTAAAAGTCTATAAAGTTTATAAAGTCAAAAGTTATAATATGAGAAAATTTTTTGTAAGAATTTTTTTATTAATTTTTCTGTATTCGGCTTGTTTTTCTTTTTTTATTTTTCCGGTAGCAGCGCAGGAAAGCAAGGCTACTTTGTTTTTATCTCCGGCTAGCGGAAATTATACTGTTAATAAGAGTTTTGTGGTAAAAGTAATGGTAAATAGCGGAGAGGGAGTTGGTATTAATGCTGCCGAGGGGGTTATTAATTACGACCCGTCTTATGTTTTGGTTTCTAAATTATCAAATGCCAGTTCAATTTTTAAATTATGGACCACGGATCCGACTTTTTCTAATTCTGATGGTAAGATAACTTTTGGAGGTGGTTCTCCTGGAGCTTACAAGGGTTCTGCTGGAGAAATATTTAATATAACATTTACTGCCAAGAAGTCAGGATTGGCTAATGTGACTTTTTCCTCGGGCATAGTGCTCGCAGCGGACGGAAAAGGGACCAATGTTTTTGGCGGGTTCGGACACGGTAAATACACCATATCAGAGGGAGCGGCTTCTCAGGAAAAGCCGGTTACTCCAACGCCCCCAGAAGAAGAAAAACCAAAAGGGTTATTGCCGCCAACTCCGGAAGTATCCTCCGAGACACATCCAATAGAAGATGTTTGGTATTCCAATAATGAACCTGAGTTTTCATGGAAATTATTAGCTGATTTGGTTGGTGTAAGTTTTGAAATCGACACAGAAGAGAAAACTGAATCGACAGCTAAAATTGAAGGAGTATTGGAAAGTTATAAATTTGAACCGCAGGATGACGGAGAATTTTATTTCCATATTAGATATAGAAATAAATTTGGATGGGGACAATCTTCCCATAGAAAATTATTAATAGATGCTACCCCCCCTAACCCCTTCTTTATTACCGTGGATAACGAAGGAGATCCAACCAACCCGACTCCAAAATTAAAATTTAAAACAAATGATAAAACATCGGGCATTGATTATTATGAAGTTGTTTCGGGGGAAACAAGAAAAAAAATCTCTGTTCAGGATGTAGAAAAAGGATATTATAAGACAGAACCGCTTGTTCCTCGTGAATATACATATACTATTGCAGCTGTGGATAAGGCCGGAAACGCAGCATCCTCTTCTGCCACTTTTATTATAGAGCCTTTAAAGGCGCCGATTATCACCAGTATTCCCAAGGTTATTATCAATAAAGATGAATTGATAATCCGCGGAACATCTTTCTATCCGCAGATAAATGTTGAATTGTTTATTGGCAAGGATGAAAAGAGCATGAAGAGCTTTATGACCCAAACTGATAATGAGGGAAATTGGTCTTATTTCCACAAAGAAAAACTTGAAAAAGGAGATTATGAGATTTGGGCAAGATTGATTGATAATCGCGGAGCTAAAAGTTTGGATAGCACAAAATATTTACTCACAGTTGTTTCTCCTGGCATAATTGAATCTTTTGGATGGTTAATCATTGTTATTTTACTAATCATTATAATAATATTAATATTATATATTTTGTATCAAAGAAATAAGTATATTTTGGAAAAAAGAAGAATAAAACAGGAAACAGAAGAAATGAAAAGCAAACTTGGAAAAATATTTGCAGCATTGCGCGAGGAAGTTGATGAGTTGATAGAACTTGCCGATCAAAGGCCCGGTCTTTCTGAGTCTGAAAGAAGGGTAAAAGAAAAATTACAAGAGTCTTTGGACATTTCAGAAGAGTTTATCACCAAAGAAGTAGAAGATGTAGAAAAGGAAATCAAATTAAAGGAAAGAAAGTTGTAGAATATTTATATACACATTTATAGAGACGCGATTAATCGCGTCTCTTCTTTTTTGCATTTTTTATTGAAAGTTAAATCTTTTCTTGATATAATTAATATTATGAAGACACTAGAATTAAAAAAGACAGACAGGGCTTTAGTCCTCGTAGCGCATCCGGATGACGAGACTATCTGGATGGGGGGAACTTTATTTCAGAATTTACAAACAGACTGGACGATTTTTTCTCTTTGTAGAAAGAGTGATAATGATCGTAAACCAAAGTTCGACAATGTTTGCGCTTTTTACGGAGCACGTGGAATTATTACCGATTTAGATGATGAGGATAAGCTGAGTACCGAAAAAACCATCCCCATTATACAGGAATTAGTAGAGGAAGAAATCGGCCGAGAAAAATTTGATTATATTTTTACTCATGGTGCAAATGGCGAATACGGCCATCCCCGTCATATCGGAGTTTATTTGGCCGTGAAACTGTTAATAAAGAATAAAAGATTAAACATTAAAAATGTTTTATGTTTTAATTATAAAAAATATAGAGAAGAAGAAAACGGGCTCATAGATATGCGCGCAAAACCAGACTCTGATTTTTTATTGGAGTTGGGGAAAAATGATATAAACCGGAAGAAGAAAATTATTGCTGAAATGTATGGATATTCATATAATGGGATAGATGTTAATCTATGTCCCAAAACAGAAGCTTTTAAAATTTTAAGATAATATATAAATAATAATGCGAATCTGCAAATGATATGTCTGCCAAAGGCAGATCAGTCCTCAACAGACGATTTATTTCAACATTGTTTATTGGCTGACGAATATGGCGAATTCGAATCATACGAATTAAATAAGATATTATTCGTATAATTCATTATTTGTGAATTTGTATAAAATTCGTAGATTTGCATTGTAAGTATTATGAAAATTGCAGTTTTATATGCTCATCCGGTAGAGCCGGACGGATTAAGCATTCAAGGTAATCTTTTATATAGGGGGTTAAAAGAGCTTGGAGTTGATATTATGCCTTGCAATTATGCGCCCAGTTTTCAAAAACAATGGGTGCTTGATGCCTTTAAGCCTGATGTGGCGATTGGTGTCGGTTGTTGGACATATTACAAAGATATTATTTTGAGTCCGCAAAATCATGGAGTTATTCCCGTGCCTTGGTTTGTGGCTAATGGTTGGGTGGCTAATTATCACAAGGCGCTTGGTGATCTCCCGTTGACTTTTACTACTAGTCAATGGGTAACAGATACCTACAAGCGAGATGGTGTAGATGTGTCAAATTTTAGAGTTTTACCAATTGGTTTTGATCCGGAAGAGATAAAGCCAATACCAAAGAACGATCCCAAGGTGCAGAAATTACGGGAAATGCTTGGGATACAGCCTCATGAAAAGATGATTTTGACTATTGGCGGAGATGTAACCAGCAAAGGCGCCCAAGAGATGTTTAAGGCTCTTGCGGAAGTGGATAAAGATTTTAAAGATTGGAAATATGTTTTAAAGCACTGGGAATGTGAATCAGCAGAAGTTCATGGAGCAGAAGAGGATTTATTAATCGATCAGTTGGGACTTGATCGTGGTAAGATTCAATATTTATCCGGAGCTTTTTCGCATGAATTTATGTCTTATTTAATTGGCGCTTGCGATATTTATGCCGCCCCTTCCAGATTGGAGGGTTTTGGCATGATTCAAATGGAAGCAGAAGCTTGTGGTAAACCGGTAATTTCTATTGAAAAAGGGGGTCCGGTTGATACCATTATTCATGGCAAGACCGGATTTTTAGCGTCTGTAGGCGAGGAGATTATATTGACCGAAGAGTGGGCATATGAGTCTATGGGTTTTGAGGCGGATCATAAGATAAGATTTGACAAGCCGAAAGTTTTTGCATATCGCGCCAGTGTTCCTGATCTGACAAAATACACCCTCCAACTTTTAACTGATGATAAATTACGGGAAGAGATGGGAAAAAATGCCCATATTCATGCTCGAGATAATTTTCAATATAAAATTATAGCAAAAAGGGCACTGAGTATGCTACAGGAGAAATTAGGACTGGAGTAGGCAGGTTATTAATTAAAAATCAAGAATTACGAATTTTTTGTAGAGACGCGCTGATAGCGCGTCTTTTGGTTTGACAAAAAATGGATATTGTGATAGATTGTTGAAATGTGTATTAAATTATTAATATTTTACAAAGGATGGAATTTTGGATAAAAAATATCATATAAAAGAGCATCTTTATTGGTTGTTGTGGCATAAAATTCCTGGATTTCGGAATTTGTCCATGGATAGGCAGGGCGAAATTGTTTTAGAGATTTTAGAAGCAGAAGAATCACTTGAGAATATTATTTTTAAATCCTTGGAATTAATAGGTATAAATAAAGATTTGGTTGCACTAGAAGCAAAAAAAATAGTTTCTGATTTAGAAAATGAAGGTATTTTGCTTAGCGGTATTTTCGAGGGTATTTTAATGGGCGCACATAAGGGATTGAAATTTTTAGAAGAAGAAATAGATAAGATGATTAAGGAGAAAAAATAATGTTCGGGTATGTACCGATTTTTTTAGACAAAGAGATTATTGAAATGATGGATAAACCTTCTTTTATTTTTGTGCTTATTGGATATGCTTTTGTTTCTTTTATTTTATTTTTAATTTCTTTTGCTATTCCTGATGTTATGCTTAGATGGGTAATTATTTTTTGTTCTTTAACTTTTTTATTTTCTGTGTTCAGAATGATAAAAGTAAAAATAAATATCATGGAGAAAGATAAAAATGAGTAATGTGATTCAAAGAAAAAGCGAAAAAACTAAAAAAGCAATAGAGTATATTTCGGAAGAAAAGAAAAACAATCCCAACAGAAAAATTTTTGATATAATAAATGAAGCCTCTTTGAAATTTGATTTAAGCCCAAAAGAAGAACAGTTTCTTTATAAAAATTTTTCAGAAAAATAAAACAAAGCGTTCTAATAATTAGAACGCTTTTTAAATCAGTTTTACTTAATGGATTCTAAATAAAGCTCAGAATAACAGTAGGGGTTTATTCAAAAAATATCGCTTTTTTTTGTTTTACGCAGTTATAGGCGTAAATATATGTTCCGGCTGACCAGGCTTGGTAAGGTTCTCCTTTTGGTTTTCCGGTTTCGCCGTGGAGCCATTCATTAAATTCGTATTTTCCTTTTAAGTCGCGGGTGCTTATTTTCTGCATATTGGCTTGCGCTAATTTTTTCAATTCCATTTCAGCTTCTTTATACATATTCATTTTTGTTAGCACGGCTACATAAAATCCGCCAATAAAAGGCCATATTCCGCCATTTAGATAATACAGAGGTGTGCGCGCATTGCACTTGGAAAAATAAGAATGCCATTCTTTATCTCCCCTTTTAATCGGCGGCCAGATAGCTTTCAGTCCGAAGGGTTCATTGATTTTTTCTTTTTTAATATGTTTAATGATATTTTTTGCTATTTTTCTCGTTGCCAGGCCGGTTAAAATCGCCAGAATATTCCCGAGTGAATCAAACCACTCTTCTTGTTCTCTGTCGCCGTCATGATTTTTCCAGTTCCACGGCAGATAATATCCGAGTTTTTTATTATAAAGATCAAGGTAAGATTCAATATCTCCGTTTACATTCTTTTTTAAATGTTTTGCAGTTTTATTATCCCCGATCATTTTTAGTACACCATAGTAGAGAGCCTGAGTATTGATGACATGTCCGTATTTATGGGGAAAAGCATCCTGCCAATCCATGGTGGGAAGCTGGGTAATCATCCCATCTTCGTTGGGGTCTTGATATTTGAGCCAGACAATTGCGCGAGCAATATTTTTTTTATATTTTTTCAACAAAGACCTGTCATGATAGCTATTAGCATAAACATAATGTCCCACTATAAACCAAAGCGATGAATCTACGGTGTTATAAGTTTTGTCTGATCGTCGGTCGGTATTGTATGATCCAACACAATTTGGAATTTGCCCCTTGGGAGTCTGCCATTTAGCAAGAAGTTCCAAGCTTTTTTTAAAAGGCTTTTTAAATTCTTCTTCAATCAAAGAAGCGCCCAATGCAGTAATCATGCTATCGCGAGACCAAAGAGCTTCATACCCACCTTTTAGTCCGGAAGCATAAAATCCGCTTTTGTGAGAACATTTTTTTATAACCTCTACGGCCTGTACATAGGCCTTATCAATAATAGACATAAGGAAATATAACTCAAATCGCAAAATGCAAAACTAATAATTAAACATTTTTTAAGTTTTGAGTTTTGAATTAATTTTTTATAAAAAAATTATAATGATGCGCACCATTGTTGCATGTAAAAGAAGTTCCTCTTAGTGGTTTAAGATAAAAAGGTTCGAGTTTTAAAAGTCCGTTAATTTTTGAAAATGGAACAACTTCATCATTCCATCCAAAAACCAAAATTCCTCCTTTTTTAAGTATGTTGAAAATAGCATTAAACGCATCCTGAACATCTTTTTCTTTGTTTAGACCCCATCCATAAACACCATTAAATAATATAAAATCAAAAGTATTATTTTTAAAATATTTTTCCAGGTTAACAACATTATCCGTGATGTGATTTTTAGCTCCAAATTCTCTTCTTTTAGGATCTATATCTATAGTCCATAATTCGCGATTTTTAAAAAATTCATTATAAAATATTTCGTAATCCTCCCGTCCAATGTCAAGTATTTTTTGGGGGTTGTAATTTGTGAGTATAAAAGGAAAAATAATTTCTTCTAAAATATATCGATCGTCATTTTTGTTTCTATTATATGTAACGTTTTTTTTGATAATTTTTTTTATAAAAAAATAATAATAAATCTTTTTAAATAATTTTATCATAATTTTTACCTAAAACTATTCGGTTATTTTTTCAATAGCCATTCTAGCCAAGAGATAAGAAATAGACGATTCCGCCCCTTGATTAAAATTAATAGAATATTTTCCCAATCCGTCATAACTTCCGCCTGTAGCCTCATCATAAATCATCTGATTTAAATGATTTTTCCCCAAAAACCACTCAAAGGCCATTTTAGCGTTTTCTTTGTATTGTTTCTTTTTTGTAACCTGATATGCGAGCACAAGAGTTTCTACTGCCGTGGCGGCATCTTCCGGTTGTTGATCAAAATATGCTCTTTTTCCATCCTTAAAATACCATCCATCCTGCCCGATTGGAGAAAAATATTTTTTGTTTTCAAAAGTAATAGACATTAAAAATTTAATGCTTTTTTCCGCAATTTTTAAATATTTTTTTTCGCCGGTTATCTGGTAAACGCGGAAAAGCGCTTCCGGCAGCTTATAATTTGAATATGTGAAACAATTTTCAAACCATAACCATTTATGATTTGAATCTTTAGAGTGCGTCTCAAAGCTTTTTGTTAATTTATCCCCTAATAATCGGATTAATTTTATGGTTTGAGTATTTTTGTTTTTTATGGCCATGCGCCCAAGGCCTGTAATGGCAAAGGCGATAGCCCGAAGCGAATTTAAACCGGATATCCATTTTTTAGATTTTTGCAATATGCGCTGCGCTTGACCCTGGATATTTGCGGGGAGTTTTTCATTGCCGATCACCGAGCCTATGGCCCAAATTGCTCTGCCGAAAGAGTCTTTGCTCTCTATTGAGTCGATAAATTTTTTATGGTAATTTACAAAATTATAAAACTTTCCGTTTGGCTTTTGGTTGAATTCTATAAAATCAAGATAAATTTTTATTAATTTAAGGAGTCCCAGAGATTTCCTTTTTTTATATTGTTCGGCGCATGCTATTAATCCTCGCGCATTATCATCCAGGCAATATCCCGAATGTTTGTCAGGCTTTGTGTGGTTGGCAAATTGAATCATACCAAAGCCGTCTGTTAGATTTTTAATGTAATCCAGATTTATTTTTGGCAACTTTCCTCTTTTCCGCGGAATGATTTTAGCGTATTTATTAAACAGTTCAAAATAAGAAAGAGCTACATTTTGCCATGTCATATGCCTGGTGAAGAAATAAGTATTTTTTAACATTTCTTTGCAAAGGTTTTTATTTCCCAATAACTCCAATAAGGAGGCGGTGATATCTTTTGAGTTTCTAAATCTAACAAACCTGCCGCGTTCTTCATTGATAACACTTTCGGCATATTGAGTTTTAGTGGTGATAGCCGGACAGCCGCAAGCCATGGCATCGGAGAGTGAACCGCTTGATGCTTGCTGACGGCTAAGTATGGGGTAAACATAAATATCGGTGGCCTTGAGGTAATCAACAACCTCTTTATCTGTTAAATAGCGGTTGTAAAATTTTACATAATCTTTTAGTTTGTGTTTTTGAATTAATTTTTTCAACTTATTGCGATATTTTTCACCCTCTTCTTTTAATACTTGAGGATGTGTGGCGCCGATAATCAAATAAAGTACATTAGGGTGCTCCTCTATTACTTTTGGCAAGGCTTCTATTGCGTATTCTATTCCTTTATCACGGCTAATCATGCCGAAGGTAGAAATAATTATTTTATTTGAAAGATTTAGCTTCTTTTTAGCATGAGACTTGGAGGGGAAGGGGATATGAAATACTCCATGGGGAATGATGGAAATTTTATTATTTTTTATTCCATAATTTTCATATAGTATTTTTTTAGCAAAGTGATTCATAACCACAATACCGGCCGCCTTTTGAGAAATTATCTGCGCCACCTTTTTCATTTTTTCATCAGGTTTTGGTAATACGGTGTGCATGGTGATGATTACCGGTTTTTTAACAATTTCTAAAAAAGGTATCAAAAATTCTCCATATTCTCCGCCAAAGAGTCCATATTCATGTTGAATATTAACAAGTCTGATGTCTTGGGATTTATTTATTTCGTTGGCCCTGTTTAGGTAGTCCTCTATCTCGGTTTCATTAATTTGCATGCTTACTTTTCTTGGGTAGTTATAGATAGATGTTCCATTAGAATTGATTGCGAGTATTTTACTTTTAATTTCCGGTGAAAATTCTTTATCAATGGCGGTGGTTAATCTTTTGGTAAAAGTAGCAATACCGCATTCTCTGGGGGGGAAGCTTCCAAAATACAAAATGCTTGGTTTTTTTATTTTTTTCATTCCTTGTTTTTATATTTATATAACTCCTTTAGTAAATCTTTTAAATTTACGCTGGCAACAGCAATATATTTATCTGATGTTCCATAGTAAATATATAAAATATCTCCAAAGCGGGCAGTTCCTGTCGGGAAAACTACATTATGGACATGGCCCTTTTTTTCAAAATCTTTTTCTGGTGAAAATAGCGGATAGGGGAGTCTGGCAATTACCCTTGTTGGATTTTTTAAATCAACAAGAGCCACCCCTGCATGATAGATGCGTCCTTTGTTCATTGGCTCTACCCCATGATAAATGAGCAGCCACCCCCCTCTGGTTTTTATCGGCGGACATCCGCCACCGACATTGCGAGATTCAAATCCATGCTTGCTTTCAAGTATGACATATTTAGAAAGAGATCTAAAATACTCCTTCCAATATTTTTTGCTTTTTATTTGTTTAAAATCTTTAAAATATATTACCTGAATATCCGGCAGTACACGATGCACAAGCGCATAGTTGCCGTTAATTTTTTCCGGAAAGAAAAAAGCATCCTTATCCCAAATTTTTACATCCTTATCAACCATATCCTTATAATAAGATTTAAAAAAGTAGTATTTATCTTTTAGTTTAGAATATTCAAAGAGCTTGCCTAATGCATCATATTTAAGCTTTGAACTTATAATTCCCCCCCTCCTCATTTTAAATAAATTTTTTCCATGTGAATATGCAATCAAAGCATTAATGCCGTCATGGACAACATATGTCATATAAAATTCGTCTTTGATTTTTACAATTCGCGCATCTTCTATGCCGTGTTTTTCATAACTATATTTTGGGAATAAAAACGGTTTTTTCCATCTTTCTATTATCTTGGTCGGACCTTTTAATCGAGCATAACCAATAGAAGAAACAAATTTTTTGTCCAAAGCACGATAAAAGACATGTACACTATTTCCATCTTGGTAGATAGCGGGATTAAAGGTGGACAGATCTTCAAAAGGCAAACTAGTAGGCCTCAGTATTACGCCGTGTTTTTTAATTTTTATCATAAACAATTTTAGAGATTTATTTTTTGTAAAATACAAAAATTAGAAATATTTTAAAAACAATTTCTAATTTAATTATAACATAATCAACTTATTTTTTACAATAAAAATAATGTTTTTTGAAATAATTTTTTTATTGACCTTTTTGTTCATTATTAGTATAATTTAAGTATAATAAATTGGACGCACAATTATGGTTGCGCTCCCTATTTAATAATTTTAAAATAAAATTTATGCGAATATTAATCGTTGAAGATGAAAAAGAAATTTTAGATTTTTTGAAGAAGAGTTTAAAAAATGAATGTTATGTGGTAGATACGGCCAGCGACGGCGAACAGGGATCATATTTAGCCAGAACCAATGATTACGATTTAATTATTTTAGACAATGTAATGCCTAAAAAGACAGGGCTTGAAGTTTGTCGGGATGTTCGCAAAGACAATAATTTTGTACCAATTCTGGTTCTTTCTGTTAAATCGGAAACAACCACTAAGGTTGATTTGCTTAATGCCGGTGCAGATGATTATTTAACCAAGCCTTTTTCTATCGATGAATTATTTGCTCGAATCAAAGCCCTGCTTCGAAGACCAAAGGGTATAGAAAACGAAAGATTACAGGTTGATGATTTGGTTTTAGACTCCAGTAAACACATTGTTAAGAGGGGGGATGAGGATGTGTATTTAACCAGAAAAGAGTTTACGCTCCTTAAGTATTTAATGAGGCATAAGGGAACAGTGCTTTCTCGAAGCATGATCATGGAGCATGTGTGGGATATGACCGTCGACCCTTTTTCCAATACCATTGAGTCGCATATTGTGAGCCTCCGAAAAAAAGTAGATTTAACGGGTCATAAAAAATTAATTCACACAGTTTCAGGCAGAGGATACAAACTTGATACCAAAAATTAGTATTTTCACGCTTTATTTTATAAAAAAACATACTTATACACAGGTATGTTTTTTGCTTATTTAAGTGTTTTTAATTCATTTCTTTATATTTTTTTTATAATTTCTTTATATTTTTTTTATAAAAATTTTATCTTTTTGGTGTATAATAAAATTGATATTTAACAAATTATCATTATTTTTATTGTTCTTTAAAAATATTTTATATGGAGGTAGAAAATGTACTGGAAAGAATTGGTAGAAGTTCAAAATTTTGGATTTAATGCCATTACTATCAGCGCTATTATTATTGTTATTTTTTCAATTTTGGAATCTTGGGGAATATATAAACAAAATAAAAAGATATGGGATAAAAAATCAGGCGAGTCTGTTTCTGTTGCCTGGTTTATTTATTTTATGTTTATGCTTTTTTCTTATTTTGTTTATGGTATTTTTACAAAAGAAGCCGCAATTATTATTAATGGCTTAGCTTCTTTGTTTGTGGTTCCGATTGTTGTCGGTCTTTGGAGATTTAAGGGTTTTTCCAAGATAGATTTTTTTGTGTTTTTATTATGTGTGCTTGGTTTTGTTGTTATGTTGATATTTCCTTTTAAGAAAATCATGTTTTTGTTATTCTCGTTTGGAAGTATTTTGGCTTTAATTGCGCAACTTGTGGAAATGCACAAAACAAAAGCTGTAGGAGTTATTGAAATAAAGCTAATTCGGGTTTATTTAGTTAGCACTGCGGTTTTTGTTGTTTATTCAATTTTTGTAAATGATTGGCCGCTATTAATTATATCTGTTTTGAGTTTTATTTTACTGGTTATAATATTATTGTCTTATTATCGCTTTATGGCAGGCAGCACTTTTAATGATATTCGCAGCACGACTTATTATAACAGGATAAAAATAGGCTTTTCTTCTTTGGTTAAGAAATGGAAAGGATCAGAAGCTGTATTTACTGAACATACTTTGGAGATTGAGGGCCATCCGGTAATGGAAGATTGGGAAGATGGGTATATGAAGGAGTTAGCGGAGATTGCCTGTATGAACGGCGGAGATATATTGGAAGTGGGTTTTGGTATGGGGATTTCATCCGGATATATACATAAACATGATATATTATCACATACAGTAATAGAGGCAAATGAAGATGTATATAAAAGATTGGTAATGTTTTCTTTTATTGCAAAACACATTATCAAACCTTTGTTCGGTTTTTGGCAGGAAATAACCAAGTTTATTCCTAGTGAAACTTTTGACGGCATATTATTTGATACATATCCGATTACAAAGGAGGAAATACACAAGAATCATTTTCCGTTTTTCTGCGAGGCTTTTCGACTTTTAAAAGATGGCGGAGTTTTGACTTATTATTCTGATGAAATAGACAGTTTTTCCGAGGAACATATCAATTGTTTAAGGAGAGCCGGTTTTACCGATATTCAAAGCATGGTTTGTGTAGTTAATCCACCACAGGATTGTAAATACTGGAAGAGTGACAGAATTTTGGCGCCGATTATTTTTAAAGGAAGAAAAGGGGGTGAATAATGACTAAAGAAATTAAAAATTTTGGGCCGCATTTGATAATTGACGGATACGGCGCCGATCCTAAATGTTTGGAAGATGAGAAATTAATGTATTCCATATTGGATGAATTGCCTGGTTTAATCGGAATGCATAAGATTGATAAGCCGAAAGTTTACAAGTTTGACCAGACAGAAATTGCCGGAGCTTCTATTTTCGGATTTTGTTATCCTCAAAAGAATATTTTTCAAAAATTTTTTGCTTGGCTTAATAAGGGGCTTAATTTTAAAGTGGTTGGTTCGGTGTTGATTGTGGAGTCGCATATCAGTATTCACACATATTCTAAAAAAGATTGTATATTTATTGACATTTTTTCCTGTAAAGATTTTGATATCCAAAAGGCGATTGATTTTTTAGGAGATAAATACAAGATTGAGCATATGGAGATACAATTGATTAAAAGAGGAAAAAAATTTCCGATTTATAATTTACACGAATAGTTTATTATTTATTAAATTTAAGCTATAATTTATAAAGGAGGCTTAGAATGGAAGATATTATTATTAGAGAAGCAAGACCGGAAGACTATAAAAGTTTTAGAAAGATGGAAGAAAAAGTTTGGGCTAATTCCGATGTCCCGGTGTTAAGCGAGGAAATGTTTTTGGCTTGGATAGATGTTTTTCCACAAGGTTTTATGTTAGCGATAAAAGACGGAGAAGTTGTTGGACATATTTATGCGCAAGTTTGTGATTTTGATCCTAAAGACGAGACTGATGAAAGAAATCTATATGAAATGACAGATAATATGTGGACAAGAAAAACACACAACCCAAATGGTAACTGTATTTATTCTTTTAGTATTAATTCAATCCACATGGGAGCTGCTCAAAAATTAAATTGGTATTTTATTAAGCTAGTTGAAAAACTAAATAAAGATTACTATGGCGGTCCGGTTAGAATGCCGGGGTTGGGTGAGTATATGAAAAAAATGCAGAGAAAACGTTTAACAAAAAAATTCGTAAAAGAATATGCGCAATATGCTCATGACACCATTAAGGGTTTAAGAAAAGAAGAGCCTTTGGTTTATGATATGGTTTTAACACCACTGTTTAAATTGCCGGTTGCGAAATTTGGTAAAATTATAAAAAATTTTTTTCCATACGCGAAAGGCGCAGAAAGATGGGCATGTGTTGTTTATTGTGATAATTTAAAATATATAAAATAATTTTTTAAGGACGATTTATTGTAATCGTCCTTTATTAATAATATGTTTATTTTTGATTATTTATTAATATTTTTAGCTATAGGCATTATTTTTTGGTCTCTTCTATTTTTTTTCAAAAAGCGTAATATGCGAGAAGCAAAATATCTTGCATTTTTTATTTTTTTTACCGGTTTTTGGATGTTGTCATTATATATAGCCCTTTTTGTTAAGAGTGTTTTTGGTGTCATTCTTTGGACTAGAATGTCTTATTTTTTTGGTTTTTTAGCAATACTTTATTTTTTGTTTTTTATATCAATTTTTTATAATTTATCTGAAAATTTATTTAAAAAATATAAAATTATTATTATTATTTCATTTATTTTTTGCATTTTAAATTTTATTCTTCCAAACAATTATATATATTCAGGTGTGGAAATTTTTAAAGAACAGACACCCCGTGGCCAATATGGAAATTTTTATAAATTTTTTTCAATTTTTATTCTTTGTATTATTCTATTAACTATAAAAAAAATTTTTTCTGAATATAAAAATTTAACTAATAAAAAAAGACAACAAATAAAATATGTTATATTGGGGGGTATTGTGGCCATACTTGGTGGAATGATATTTGTTGTTTTGTTGCCATTGTTTGGTATTGAAGAATTTTATAGCATTGGCCCATTATTTTTTATGTTTTTTATAGGTTTTACCAGCTACGCAATTATTAAACACCAGCTCCTTGATATTAGAATTATAATACAACGCAGCATTATTTATTCTTTTTCGCTAGCTTTTATTGTGGCATTATACTTGGTGCTGCTTTTTATTTTTGAGTTTATTTTTAAGAGCATTACCAGTGTTACTATGACCAGTGCTATTACCACCGTGATTATTGGTATTTATGGCGTGCCGCTGATTGAGGGATATTTTAAAAAAATAACTGATAAAATATTTTTTAAAAATAAATATAATTATTCTGTGGTTTTGTATGAAATTAGCGAAATTTTGAACAACAACATTAGTCTGGAGGTGTTGCTTGAAAAGATATTTAATAAATTCAAAAAAATATTAAAGGTTGAAAAAATAAGAATAATTGTACTTGGACAGGGAATTGTTTTTGATGAATATGCAAATCTGCGAAGTATCAGAGAAGAATTTCCCAGTGAATTTGAAGAGATGATTGTGGGACATAATAATTCAGTCTTAACCAATTTTGATATCTATAAATTACTTGAAAAGATTGATCATCAAAATAAGAAAGATTTGGTTTATAAAAAAGTTTTAGAGAGAGCTCAAAAACTTGAAAAAGAAAATGACTTTGAAATTTTTGTAGCTATGATTTCCAGAAAGAAATTAATCGGTCTTATGTTTTTAGGTAGAAAAATGTCCGGTGATGATTATACTAAGGAAGATATAAACTTATTAAAAACATTCGCTCACCAAGCGGCGGTTGCATTGGAAAAATCACAGTTATATGAAAAAGCCAAAGATTATTCCAGGGAATTAGAAAAAAAAGTGAAAAAAAGAACATCGAGAATAAGCGGCCTGCAGGAAGAACAGAAACAAATGATGCTGGAAATCGCCCATGGTCTGCAAACACCGCTTACTATTATCAAGGGGCAGCTCTCTGCGCTTCAGGAAGAGATCAAACACTCAGAGAAAATAGAATCACTAGAGAAATCAATAGATCGTATTTCTAAATTTATTTATGCCATGCTTAGATCGGCCAAGCTTGATTCTCGAGATAAAAGTGAATATAAATTGATAAACCTTAGTGCCCTATTGGAAGAATTTTCAGAAAGTGTTCATATTATTATTCAGGAAAAAAGCATAAAACTTATTCACGACATAGAAGAAAATATTTGTATTATGGGAAACAAGGGGGAAATTGAAGAACTTTTGATGAATCTGATTAGCAATAGTATTAAATACATGAATGAAGATCGGGAAAATAAAATTATTATTAATTTGTATAGACATAAAAATAAACACAACAAAGCGATATTAACTATAGAGGATACGGGTATAGGTATTAGCAGTGAGCATTTGCCGAATTTATTTAGCAAATTTTATCGTATTAAAGATGACACCAAGACAAAGGGCACGGGTCTTGGGCTGGTGATTTGTAAAAAAATAGTCGAAAAACATAATGGCAGAATAAAGGTGGAAAGTCAGGTTGGAAAAGGGACAAAATTTATTATTGATTTTCCCTTGAAAAAATAGAGTAGTTTTAAGTATTTCAACAATAAAGCTATTGTTTTTTAATTTATTAAAATTAGCTATGATTACATAGTAATTTGTGGTATAATATTTGTTAGTTGAAAGTTTATAAAATAAAAAGTTTAGAAAATTAAAGATTTTAAGTTTATTATATTTTTTTAAAAAAAATTATGTCTGAAGAAAATAAAAAGTGCTCATCTGTTTTGCCATCTATTTCACAGGAGGGGCTTGATAATTTGCCTTTCGGGGTCTATATAATCAAGAAGGGGGGGGTGGTAGAATTTTTCAATAAAGAAATGGCTAAAATCAGTGGAGTAAAAAATCCCAAAGAAGTAGAGGGTCAAAATATCCTCGAAATCCCCAACTATAAGAAATATGGACTAGATAAGTATGTTAAACAAGGTCTGGAAGGAAAGCCGTTTAAGTTAGAAAATATAAAATATGTGTCCTATATTGGAAAAAAAAGAACATATCGAAGTTATTATGGTATTCCAATTAAAAACGAGAAAGGCGACACCATAAAACTTTTTTGTATAGTGGAAGATGTTACCGAGAAAAAGGAAAATCAAAAGAAAATACAAGACAACCTGGAAGAAAAAGAAGCATTGTTAAAAGAACTGCATCATCGGGTAAAAAACAATATGCAAATTATTTATAGTCTTTTAAATACACAAGTTTCAAAAATTAAAGATGAGGAAGCATTGGAAATTATAAAAGAAAGCAAAAACCAAATTAAGAGCATGCTTTTAATCCATGAGAGCCTGTATCAGTCTAATAATTTAGCTGGTATAAATTTAAAAGAATATATAGAGGATTTGGCTGATAATTTGTTTGTTGCTTATGGTACTGATAGAGATTTGGTGCATTACGACATAAAAATAAACAGCGCTGAATTAAATATTGAAAAGGCGATTCCCTGCGCCCTAATTATTAATGAGCTTATTTCTAACTGTTTAAAACATGCTTTTCCCGGGAAACGAAAAGGTAATATAGAAATAAAATTAAGTTCTGTTGGTCGGGGATATGAGCTGGAAATCTGTGATGATGGTATTGGCCTTGATTGTGAGCCTAATCTGGAAGACATTAAGAGTATAGGACTTGATTTGGTTTCTACGCTAACCAAACAGCTCGGGGGTATTTTAGATATTATTTCCAGTGGTGGCACCAAGATCAAGATAAGTTTCCCCAAGTTTTAATTGTTGTAAATTTATGATAAATACAAAAAACATAAAAGGACAGAGAATTTTGATTGTAGAAGATGAGGCTATTGTAGCGAATGATATCAAAAATACTCTAGAGAAACTAAACTATTCCGTAGATGGTATTTTGGACACAGGAGAAGATGTGTTGAATATCATAAAAGAAAAGAAATTAGATTTAATTTTGATGGATGTTAAGTTAAAGGGGAAAATAGACGGAATAGAGACAGCAAAAAGGATAAAAGAATTTAATATTCCGATTATTTACTTAACAGCTTATAGCGACAAAAAAACCATTGAGAGGGCCAAAGAAACAATGCCTTATGGGTTTTTACTTAAGCCTTTTGACAATCAGGAATTAAATTCTGTGATTCAAATGGCGATTTATAAGCATGAAGCGGAAAAAAGACTAAAAGAATCCGAAGAAAAATATCGGTATTTATTGGACCATATTGAAGAATTTGTGTTAATTGTTGATCAATCGGGAAAAATATTATTTGCTAATAAAAGCGCGCTTCAGGTTGTTGGAAGAACAGAAGGCGAAATGGTGGGAAAGCCTATAAGTGATTTTTTAAGCAAAGAATCATTGCTTCTGGCTATTGAAGCCATAAAAAGTGAATTTGCAGGGAAAACCATAGATTTAGAAGAGGTTGAGGTAGTTAATAAATCAGGGGAAATTCGAAATTTAAAATTGGACCCAGGCTCAAAATTTGTAAAAGAAGAAGGTAAAATTATTGGAATGTTGATTAGTGGATTAGATATTACGGAACAAAAAAAAATAAATAAAGAAATAGAACAGCAAAACATAGCACTGGAAAAAGCTAATAAATTAATGGTTGGCAGAGAATTAAAGATGATAGAATTGAAAAACAAGATAAAAGAACTTGAAAATAAATTAAAATAGCTATATATGTTTAAAAAAATTATAATTTTATTATTTGTTGCATTATTTTTATCCGGTTGTGGACAGAAAATTAAAACTGAAAACACGCAAGGAGAAAAAGAATTGAATATTTATAACTGGGAGGATTATTTAGGGGAAACCACGATTGCAGATTTTGAGAAAGAATTCGGCGTCAAAGTAAATCTTTTTACTTTTGAAGATGAAGATTTTATGCTCTCTGATGTGCAGGTTAATCCGGATAAATATGATTTAATTATTGCTTCCGATGGATTGATTTATAACATGAGTGAATTAAAGCTTTTGTCTAAGATTAACAAGAACGATATTCCTAATTTAAAAAATATTGAAGATAAATTTTTAAATCTCTGGTATGATTCGGAAAATAACTACTCAGTTCCCTATTTATGGGGAACTACCGGGATTATTTTTAATACCAAATATATTCCCGAAGACACAGACAGTTGGTCTATTTTGTTTAATGAGCAATATAAGGGAAAAATAGCTATGTTGAATAATAACGAGGAAGTAATTGGCGCCGCCTTGAAATATTTAAATTATCCCTTTATGGCCAAAAGCATAGAACAACTGGAAGAAGCAAAATTGATTGCGGAAAAACAAAAGGATATTATTAGTGGATATGAGGATGTTGTTGCTATTCGCAGTGAAATGATTGACGAGAAATTATGGGTAGCTCAAATCTATAGTGGAGAAGCACTGTATGCGATGAATGAAAATAAAAATTTAAAATATATAATTCCCCGCGAAGGTGCTGAGGTCTGGATTGATAATTTGGCTATCCCGTCCGAAGCCAAGAACAAAGAAACGGCGGAGAAATTTATAAATTTTATTTTGCGTCCCGACATTAGCGCTGATATAGCCAATTACTTATGGTATGCCAATACTAATGACGCGGCTCGGGAATTTACAAATGCAGAAATTTTGGAAGATGAAGCGCTTTATCCTCCGCAAGATATTTTGGAAAAGTTAGAATACCTTAAACCCAATAAATTTAATAACGAGTATAATAAAATATGGTCACAGCTCCAATTAAAATAAAATTTAGAACAAAATTTTTTATTTTGTTGATCCTTGTTTCCGTTACCCCCCTGCTTCTTTTGTATTTTTTATTGCCGTTTCGCATTGAAGAAGAAACCAAGAAGATATTGGTGGAAGATTTTAAAGAACATGCCCACCACACCTCTGTAACAGTAGAGAGTTTTTTTGACCGTATAGAGCAGGATGTTATTTTATTGTCAAAGAACAGAATAATAGAATCTCCGGAGACGGGCACAGAAGAGAAATTAAAAGAATTACAAAAAATGAAAGAAGTTAGGAATATATACGATGACATTATTTTAATAAATAAGGATGGTAATGTCCTAACCTCTACCTCCTTTAATTATCGTGGTGCATGGGAATCACGCGATTATTTTCAAGAGGCTCTACAGGAAAAGGTGGTACTTTCAGATGCGCACTTGATACTTGAACCTAAAAAATTAGTTTTAGTTGCTGTTGCTCCTGTTTTTTTTGGAAATGAAGTATCGTCCGTGGTTGCTATTCAGCTGGATATGCAGCATGTTTGGAGCTTGATTAAAAATTTTACTAGTGATGAAGAATATTATTTGGTAAATAATAATGGAAGATTAATATCTGAATATGAAAATATGGATATTTTTGAAGAATTTAAAACAAAAGAAGATGTTAAATGTTCATTGAGATTTAAAGAATACACAAAAGACGGTCAAAAAATATTAGAAACATCAGCCCCCATAATGAAAAATAAAATTTATAAAGGAGAGGGGTGTTGGAATTTAATATTTACCAAGAATGAATCAGGATTATTGGTTTATATTAATGGAATTGAGAGATTAATATTCTTGATTTTATTTTTGGCTATTTTATTGTCTGTTTTGGTAAGCGCATTTTTAGCAAGATCTATTTCTGCTCCAATTGAACAGCTTGTAATAGCCACAAAGGAATTTGCGCGTGGTAATTTTAATTTTAAAACCAAAATTAAAGCCAATAATGAATTAAAAATGCTTGGAGATTCCTTTAATAAAACAGGAGAAGAAATTTTAAAGAGTCATAATTTAGAAAAAATATATAGCAGGAAATTGGAAGATGAGGTGCGGGAAAAAACTGAAAAATTAACCAAAACGCTCAATTCAATGAAACGCGACAAAGATAATCTTGAGAGTCAAAGAGTAGCAACATTAAATATTCTGGAGGATATATCCGAATCACAAAAAGAAATGGAGGATTTAAATATTAAATTAAAAAAACGAACAGGAGAACTGGAGGCTCTGCGAAAATTGGGTAATGACCTGAGCGGGGTCCTGGATATGGAAGAGGCAGTTACTGTTATAAATCAATATTTGGACAGCTTTTTGGATTTTAGCACGGTAACTTATTTAATTATAAATCCCATCAGGGAAGAAGAATTAATATATTCCACATACCTAAAAGAAGATGTTAGTGAAAATTTTGTTGAAGAGGTGAAGAATGATTTATTGAAATTTATTGCTAATGAAACAGATAGTGAATTGTTATCGATTAAAAAAATTCTCAGTATTGTAAAACCTCATATTTTTGGTAAAAGGTTGAATAATAAAAATGAATCTAAAATTATATCTAAAATAATTTTCCCCTTAAGAATGGGAAGTTATTCTTTGGGGGCTATTCAGATTGCCTCAAGCAAGCCGGGGCTTTTTAGTAATACTCAAAACGGAATGACAAGCGCCATGGTAGCCACTTTTTCATTGTCTGTTGCCAAACTTCACACCTTAATACGCTCACAGCACTCTAAAACAATCTCCTTGGTTCAAAGTTTAAACGACGGAGTGGTGATGTTTAATATGGAAAAAAGCGTAGTGCTTACAAATAAAGCTATATTAGATTTTACTGGTTTTTCCAGCGATCATTTTAATTTATATGAATTTGACAAATTATTTAGCACTGTTGATGTAAAAAAAATGATTAATCAAATGTTTAGGGAGGGGAATATTGTTCATATTAGCGAAATACAATTTAAAAATAAATTTTATGAATTTTTAACAACGCCGGTAAAGGATAGCTTTGGCAAAATTGTGGGCGGCGCTATTATTTTGCACGACATTACCCACTTAAAAGAAATAGATAAAATGAAGACAGAGTTTGTTTCCGTTGCTTCCCACCAGCTCCGCACCCCGCTTACTGCTATTAAGCTTTTTACTGAAATGCTTATTAATGGCGATGTGGGAGAGTTGCAAGACAGACAGAAGCAGTACCTGGGAGATATTTATGAGTCTACTACCAGAATGGTAAGACTGGTAAATGATTTGCTTAGCCTGTCTCGTTTAGAATCAGGAAGACTTCGTGTCGAACCCGTTGATACTAATATGATTAGTTTTATTCAAAGTATAATTGAGGAAATTGTTCCGCTTGCTTCCAGTAAAAATATTAAAATAGTTTTTGAAAAAATAGTGGATGAATTGCCAAGTGTGGCAATAGACCCAACGCTTATGAGACAGGTTATCAACAATCTAATAACTAATGCCGTAAGATATTCTTTGGGCAGAAAAGAGGGGCTAGTTAATGTTAATATTAAGAAAAAAGAAAAGAATATTGAGATATCTATAAAGGATAACGGAATTGGAATCCCTAAAGAAGTTCAGTCTAGAATTTTTGAAAAGTTTTTTAGGGCAGATAATGCCATAAAGAGCGAAACAGAAGGAACAGGATTGGGGCTTTATGTTTCCAAGATGATAGTGGAAAGTTCTGGAGGAAAAATATGGTTTAAATCGGAAAAAAATAAAGGTACTACGTTCTTTATTTCTATTCCTGTGGGCGGTATGAAAAGAAAAAAGGGGGAAAAGACATTGGCCGGCTCTAGTGGAGAAGTTAGTTATTCATAATTAATATTTAATAAGAAGTTTATAAAATAGTAGAAAAATTATTCAAAATTGTATTTAGTTCAAAACAATAATTTTGATTTTTGCACTTTACATTTTGAATTTTTAAATTATATGACCGAAGAACAAAAAAGCGACAAAAAAATAAAAATTTTGTTAGCTGAAGATGACAAATTTATCGCTCGCGCTTATACTGATGGACTTACTAGATCGGGCTATGAGGTAATAGCTGTAACAGATGGGCAAGAGGCTATTAAGCAAGCAAAAGAAAAAAAACCGGATATTATTTTATTGGATTTAATTATGCCCGTAAAGAATGGTTTTGAAGCATTAGAAGAAATTAAATCAGATAAAAACATGAAAGATGTTCCAGTGCTTATACTTTCTAATTTAGGACAAGATACTGATATTAAAAAAGGAAGGGATTTAGGGGCTGTTGATTATTTAATTAAATCAGATTATAGCATGACAGAAGTTATTAAAAAAATAAACAAGTATTTAAATAACGCGCCCGAGAATATTGAATAAATACTTATTGCATTCCGATGAAAATTTCCAATTTAAAATTAAAGAGTATTTTAGTGGATCCGGGGCATATATCAGAAAAAGATTTTAATCAGGCCATGAATCTTTCCAATGAAAAGAATATTTCAATTGAAGATATTTTATTGGATCGCGGTTTGATTAATGATGGACAATTGGGGCACATTATTGCCGAGTTTATCGGCGTGCCTTATGTTAATTTAAGAAAAGAAAAAATTGACGACATGGTTTTAAATCTTATTCCAGAGATAATTGCCAAGTCCAAAAAAATTATTATTTTTTATGAAGATGAAAATGAAATTAAGGTAGGAATGATGGATCCGCAAGATTTAGAAATTATTCATATTTTAGAAAAAAAATTTAATCGTCAAATTATTCCGTATTATATCACCAAAAATGATTTTTTAGAAAATTTATCAAGGTATAATGTGGGTATTGATGAGGAAGCATCTTCGGTGCTTGCTAAATTGCAGGACAATAATTTGGATATGGATGAAAAAAATAAAGCTAATGTTAGAATGGTTGAATTATTATTAGAGCATGGACATTATAGCAAGGCGTCCGATATTCACATTGAGCCGTATAAAAAAATAGTGATTGTGCGTTTTAGAATAGACGGGGTTTTGCATGATGTATTGGAAATTCCTAAAAATTTGCTTTCATTAATAATTTCCAGAATAAAAATACTTTCCAAAATGCGGATAGACGAGCATTTTGCCGCTCAAGACGGGAAGTTTCAATTTAAGGTGAAAAATGATCAGATTGATGTGAGAGTTTCTATTGTTCCGATTACGGAAGGTGAGAATGTAGTAATGAGGCTTCTTTCAACTAAGAGTAGAAAGATGGACTTGGACAGCTTGGGGCTGGATAGCGCCGATCTTGATAAAATTAAAAAGGCTATTAAGAGTCCTCATGGCATGATTCTGGTTACTGGGCCAACAGGATCCGGTAAGACGACTACTATTTATGAATTTTTAAAGATTTTAAATACCAAAGAAATCCATATCGCCACCATTGAAGATCCGGTAGAATATGATATTGAGGGAATAAGTCAGATACAAGTTAACAAAAAAACAAACCTAACATTTGCTAATGGGCTTCGGGCGATAGTTAGGCAGGATCCGGATATTATCATGATTGGAGAGATAAGAGATCATGAAACAGCAGATATTGCTGTTAATTCTGGTCTCACTGGTCATTTGGTACTTTCAACACTGCATGCTAATGATGCGGCAACAACCTTGCCCAGATTATTGGATATGGGAATAGAGCCCTATTTAATAGCGTCTACGGTTAGGGTGGTGATAGCACAAAGATTATTGAGAAAGATTTGTGAAAAATGTCGGACATCCTATGAGCTTCCTGAAAATGAAATGATTATTGTAAGAAATAATAAAAAATTAAAAGAAATATTTAATATAAAAGAAGGGGAAGATAAAAAAATAACTTTATATAAGGGGTCTGGTTGCAAGGTTTGTGCCCATACCGGATACAGCGGAAGAATCGGCATCTTTGAGGTTTTAGAGAATCGTGAGAACATAAAAGAACTCATTATAAAAAGAGCTAGTAGCAGTGAAATTTCAAAGATGGCGCGTGCAAATGGGATGACCACCATGTTTGAAGATGGAATTCAAAAAGTTATTCAGGGCATTACTACCCTAGAAGAGGTTTTGCGGGTAGCGGAGATAGTATAGTTTTATTTTTGAGAAATAATTTAAAAAAGGGAAAAAACAATATTATGGAGGAGAATAAAAAACAAAGAAATTTTTTAAATATATCTTTTGGCGGAGTAAATTTAAAAAGCAAAATACTTTTTGCCGACAATTTAGCCACCATGTTGAAATCTGGTATGACCTTAACAGAATCTTTGATGATTATTGAGGATCAGGTGGCTGGGCGCATGAAAAAAATAGTGGGTTCAATTTTTAGGGCAGTATCTTCCGGCAATTCTTTTTCTGAATCCTTAGATGTTTTCCCTAAAGTATTTTCTTCCTTTTTTATAAATACAGTAATGGTGGGAGAATCATCTGGTAATTTGGATAGTAATTTAAGAAATATTGCAGATGAATTAAAAAGAGAGAAAGATTTTTCTGAAAAGGTTCGCGGAGCAATGCTTTACCCCTTGATTATATTAATCCTCAGTTTTGTATTGGGAGCAATTTTAGCATTTTTTGTGTTGCCGAAAATTATACCTATTTTTGCGGGGCTGAATGTTGATTTGCCGGCAAGCACCAGATTTTTAATTTGGCTTTCAGGCTTGATTGAAAATTATGGAGCATGGATTTTTTTAGGCGCGTTTTTTATAATTATTTTTTTTATATGGCTTTTTAAACAAAAATTTTTTTATCCTATATCCCACTTTGTTTTTTTGCATTTTCCCATTATGGGAAATCTTACTCATAAAAAAAATATTGCCCAGTGCGCCCGTATCCTGGGTACTCTTTTGAAAAGCGGATTAACAATTGATAAATCGCTTTTTATCGCCGGAAAAACACTTAATAATTTTTATTATCAAAAAAGTTTGTTTAAAATTGCCGAAAATATCAGGGGTGGCGGAAGTTTGTATGAAAATTTGAAAAAAGAAAAAAAATATTTCCCCAAAATGTTTATTAGTATTGTTCAGGTGGGAGAAAGATCGGGAAAACTGGAAGAAGAGCTTCTAAATTTAGAGAAATTTTACGAAGCCGAAGTAGAAGAGATAACTAAAAAACTAACCGTTATTATTGAGCCTGCTTTGTTGATAATCATTGGCGCCGTGGTCGCCTGGCTGGCACTGTCAATTATTACGCCGATTTACAAGGTTACTGGAAGACTTCATTAATTAATCCCAGGGAGTATAATTAAAGGCTATTGTAATATGTTTTTTGCGAAATTAATAAGAATAATTAACCCGGAACATGTCCCAAGTAAACAAAGTAATTTCTTGGGATTTTCAATAATAGAGGTATTAATTGTCGTTGCTATTTTTATTATCTTATCAGCTATTTCTTTGCCCTTTTACAACAATTTAAATATAGAGTTATTGGTTGATAAAACCAGAACTGATATTGTTCAAACATTGCGCTTAATTAAAATTAAAAGTGAATCCCGGGTTAATAATTCTGCACATGGAGTTTATTTTGATGCAAATACCATGACACTTTATCAGGGAAGCTCATATGAACAAAGAAACAATGATTACGATCAAGAGTTTTTAATAGATGATGTTTTGTTGGTGAATTACAACCTGTCTTCAAGTGATATTAATTTTTCTAAAGGACTTGGATTGCCGTCTGCTACAGGAACGATTCAAATTTTAAGTGATTTAATAGATGCCGCTACAACCATAAGTATAAATAATTTAGGTGTTATTGATTTTGATTAAGCAAATAAGATGTATAAAATATTTTTAAAGAATTCTGGACAATCAATTTTGGAACTAGTGATAGCGCTGGGTGTTTTTTTGATTATTATCACAGTTTTTACTGATTTTATTTATGGAAATTTTGTTTTACTGGAAAGAGGAAGTGATTATGTTCAAGCTGAGGCAATAGCCAAGGAGGAGATAGAGGCGATTAGGTCGATAAAAAAAATGACCTGGAATGAATTTTTATATAGCACTAGCAGCGTTTCAGTTTTAAATAATAGGTGGGTTTTAAATGGGGAAGGAGTAATCGGAAATGTTGGTAAGTTTTTTTATTCCTCATCTTTTTATCCTGTTTACAGAAATACCCAAAAAGATATCGTTGAAGAATTAGATGGAGAAGAGGATATTTTAACCAAAAGAATGAAAACATTTATAGAGTGGGAAACTTCAGATGGTGTTAGTGCTATCATTGAAAAAAATAGTTATATCAGCGCTTGGAATAGCAAAAAATGGTTGCAAACTAATTGGTCTGGCGGACCGGGGCAATCTATCTGGGGTGATGCGTCTAAATACGAAAGTGATGATGGCAATATTGATATTGGCATTGGCGGGCAATTAAGGATTGTTGAGGTTGCCACTTCTACTTATGTTTCTTCTGGGTACGCAATATCCTCAGCCTTTAATACAGAAAACAATTCTTCGTTTGTGGCTATTTTTTGGACAGAAAATATTCCTTTGGGGTGTGATATAAAAATTCAGATAAAAACCGCTCCAGATGCAGGGGGTATACCCGGTATTTGGTCGGCTACCTGGTCTGGTCCGGATGGGGAGGATGGCAATGAGACGGATTATTATACTGTTCAAAGTGGACAAATAATCAATGTTGACCATAATAATGATCAATGGATTAAATATAAAGTTTTACTGACTAGCGATAGTATAAACACCCCAGTTTTAAGCGAAGTTAGTTTTTATTATCAGCAATAAGTTTAGAAGGACATAAGATACAAATAGTTTGTATTTTAAAGATTTTTTATGTCTTGTATCCTTGCAATTTCCATCTTCGAAATTATTTATACTATATGTGTATAACCAAAAAACAAAATAACGGATTAAAAATTTATTCAGGGAATATGGTATATTTAAATGGTTTCACTTTAGTGGAAGCTTTAATCTATACTGCAATTATTGCTATTGTTGCCTCTAGTTTTATTTCTTTTGGTATTTTAATTTTAGAATTGAGAAGTAAAAGTGTGGCTATAGGAGAAATTAATATCAATGCCCAGAGTGCCTTAAATATAATTTCTAGTAAAATAAAATTAGCAGAAAGTGTTGGTTTTCCAACCGTGGGAGCAACTAGCAGTATTCTAGTTTTGAATATGGTTGACGGCAGTACCACGACTATGGAAATTGTTGATAATATTTTAGTTATAAAAGAGGGGGGGGTACAAATAAATATTACCAATAACAATATTTTGATTTCAAATTTAGAGTTTGTGTATATATTTTCAGATGGAAACAGCGCATCTGTAAGAATTTATTTTAATATCGCCTATAATAGCGAAATGGAGAATTATCAAAAAAACATTCAAACTACTGTAAGTTTAAGAAGATAGATTTTATCTCCAGTTTAAATTGTTTATAAAAATATGGTTTGTGTTTACAAGCAACAATCAGGAGTAGCCATGCTTTTAATAGTTGTAATTATTAGCGTGGTTTTATTGTTAACCATAAAAACAGTATCGTTCTTAGGTATTAGTAATGTGGAAATGGCGGGAATCTTTGACAAAGGCGACAATGTTTTGGTTTTTAGCGAGGGGTGTGTTGAAGAAGCTCTGCGCCGAATTCAAATAGATAATAGTTACACAGTTAGTAATTTTCCTTTGTCTATTGGCTCGGAATCTTGTATAATAAGTGTAGAGGATAATATTGGTCAAAAAATTATTACTATAGTTGGAAATACCGATAATTATTATAAAAAAATCAGAGTAATTATTTCTATAGTTGGCGAAGAAATAGCGATTCAATCTTGGGAAGAATTAACAGAGTAGTTAAATTATTAATTGTTAATAAATCATGTTTATTAAAAAATCAGTGGGTTTGGATATATCTGATCACACCATAGAAGTTGCTGAGTTGAAAAAAAGTGGTAATAATATTAGATTATCTAATTTGGGGCGTGTTCAACTGGATAAGGGCGTTGTGGTAAATGGCCGCATAAGGAATAAAACAAAATTATCCGAAACTCTTAAAAATGTATTAAAAAGCACTCAGCCAAATGCCGTCAAATCTGTTGATTTTGTTTTTGGTTTATCGGAAAGTTGTGTTTTTACGCATATTTTTAAAATAAAAAACACAAAAGAAGAAATGTTTGAGCAGGAAATTTTAAAAGAAATTAAAAACACCATCCCCATTGAAGCAAAAAGATTGCTTTATGATTACCGTATTTTTCAGCCCTATAATTACAATGTGTTCAACACATCTAATGCTGAGAAAAAAAAGGGCGATGAAGATATTTTTGTGCGCCTAGTGGCTGTAGAAAAAAATATAATTTTTGAATGGAATGATTTTTTTAAAGAGAATGGTCTAAATATTGAGATATTTGACATTGAGAGTCTGGCTACTTTTAGGGGGATGTTTGATGATTTTCCTGAAAATCCTGTGTGTATCGTGGATATTGGCGCCAACAAAACTAAAATATCAATTTTTACATTATTTGGCCTGGAATATTCATTTTTATTAAGTATAGCGGGAAATGATTTTACTGATATTGTTTCTAAATATTTTAAAATTGATTTTGAGAAAGCAGAAAAAATAAAGCAAGAGAAAGGTTTTGTTTATGAAAAAAAAGACAAAAAACTTGAAAATGAAATAAAGGAAAAATTTAAAGAAATAATCAATCAATTAAAGTTAAACATTGATTATTTTGAGGAAAAGAATAATCAGGCGGTAAAAAAGATAGTTTTTATCGGGGGAAGCAGTAAAATGAACGGTTTGTTTGATTATTTAAATTTATTAGATTTGCAGCATGAGTTTCAATTAGGTTCTCATCAATATGAAAATGTAAACTTAGAGTATATTGAAGCAATTGGACTTAATTTTAGGAATTTGGAAAAAAGATGGAAAAAAACTGATCCATGCTTTATAATAAATAGTAAGAGTAATATAAAATTATTTGAAAAAGTAAAGTTATTTTTTAAACAATAATTTAAATAAAATTTTATGAAAATAATTTGCAGAAAAAAAGGGTTTACCCTAATTGAACTTTTAATAGTAGTGGCTATTATTGCCATACTTGCCGCCCTGGCCTTTGTGGCCCTAAATCCATTAGAGCGTTTTCAGGATTCTTATAATGCCCAAAGATGGGCAGATGTGAATGCTATTATGCAGGCGATTAAGTTATATCAACTGGATAATAATGGGGTTTATATAAGCGATATTGATGATTTGACCGTCGGTTTATATTATCAAATCGGCAGCGGTGACAGTTGTAATGATACTTGTTCTAATCCAACAGTGGTTTTGCAAACCGAATGTTTGGACTTAGAAGGGTTGGTTGATGAGGGGTATTTGGCTAGCGTGCCAATTGATCCAAATGATACTAATGCCGGAGGGGACGAAACTAGGTATTATTTTATGAAAGCTAGCACGGGAACAGTTACGGTAGGAGCTTGCAGCGAGCAGCTTGGTTCGGATGCAGTTATTCAAGCAATTTCTGTTTCTCGGTAATTATTTTTTAAATTATATCAAAAAACACCGCTATTTACTATTCAAGTTTTGGATCAAATTTAAAATGGCTTTCCATGTCTTTGTTTTTCTTGGAAAACAAAGTAGGATAAAAAAGGAATAAAAGGTTTTCTAAAAATTTATTTTATCAGAGAATTCTTGAAAATAATTTTAATTCGTTTTTATTGACTGGATTATTCCACCTCTATTAAACATTGAATTAAGATTAAACTGAATAATTATTTTTTTTCAGTTCCTATTATGGGTTAGCCAATTCTTGAATAGTAAATAGCGGTGTTTTTTTTATTATAAATTTACAAATTTTAACGCAAATATACAATAATTTATTTAATTTTGTAAACAGAATATTTCTCAGGACCAATTGATAATTTGATTTGCGTGTTTATTTTTTTATGTCTATACAAATTAAAATATTTATTTTTATTGTTCTAATACTTTCCCCCTTCATGGTTTTAGCGGAAGATCTATCTCAAAAATTATCAGGCTATATCCTGTTGCAGGTAGAGCAAAACGGAGAAGCTTGGTATGTTAGTCCTGAAGATAGAATGAGGTATTTTTTGGGTCGTCCCGCGGACGCTTTTGATTTAATGCGCCGACAGGGTTTGGGTATAACCAATGTTAATTTGGAAAAAATACCAATAGGAATTAGGGGTACAGAAGAAACAGATACAGACGGAGATGGTCTTGGTGATAGTTTTGAAGAGGCGATTGGCACCGATAAGTATAAAAAAGACTCCGATAGCGATGGTTTTGATGATTTACATGAAGTACAAAATGGTTATAATTTTTTAGGAGAAGGTGCGGCGCCGATAGACATGGAATTCAGCAAGAATGCAATCGGTAAAATTTTTTTGCAAGTAGAGAACAAGGGAGAGGCTTGGTATGTGAACCCCAGGGACAACAAGCGTTATTTTTTAGGACGCCCCGCAGATGCTTTTCAAATTATGCGTGATTTGGGTCTTGGAATTTCTAATTTTGATTTGGATGAAATTTCTGCCGTTACCCCGTCGTTTTTATTATCAGACTTGGAAAAAGACATTTATAGTTTAATTAATGAGGAAAGAAGAAAAAGAGGACTTCAATTCTTAAAGTGGAATAATGATTTAGCTGTTACTGCCCGAAGGCATTCCAACAATTTGTCTTTAGAAAATAGTAAATTTACCGGTTTTGGGGTTAGCTGTGATTATCCTCTAATTCATCATGAGGGTTTTTATGGAGGGATATATAACAGTGAAAGACTTGCCAGTGACGGAATCTATTATTTCAGCAAGACTGGTGAGAATATAGCCCTGCTTTCCGGAGTGGCCCATAAAATATCTTTTTGGGAAGGAAATGGAATAAAAGAAAAGATAGAAGAATGTCAGATTACCAGGAGCGCTTGGGATCAGGAGATTAAAGATGCTATCCATGAAACCGAAGACGAAGCTCAAAAAATAGAAATGTTGAAAAAGGAAATAGAAAAGAGAAAAAATGAATTTCAGAAAAGTGTTATGGTAAATATTGTTGAATCAGTTTGGTTGACAAGAGAATCTTTGGCAATGAAGACTGTGGATGGTTGGATGAATAGCGATGGACACCGTAAGAATATTCTGGAAGGAGATTTTGACGAAACGGGAATAGGGGTTTCTTATATTAATGGGTATTTTATTTCTACGCAAATTTTTATAAAACGCGCTGATTGCGGATTTAAGAATGGAGTATGCTGCGAGAAAGAAGGGTATTATCCTTACTGTTATATTCCACTGGAATGCAATCAAAAAGATATATGTTTATAACATGATTACGCACTTGCATTTTTTAAAGTTTAATTTTAAAAAATAAAAAAGCCCTGATATTTTATCAGGGTTTTTTAAATCGTATAGGAATTTTCCCCCTAACCCCATATCTGTTATATGGCTTCATCTTATGGGGGATCTCCCGAAGGGGGATTATTTTTTACTATTTGAAAAGATAAAAGTGACTAATATTAAACATTCTGTAATTCACCACGCCAAAGGCGGACTTCAAAAAGCCTTTCAGGCTTTTCTTGAATTTTAATGAGTTTTATCCATACCCCCATATCTGCTATAGTTGCTACTTTCTTCTTTTTGTTTAACATCATAATTAATTTCCACGGAATGCGGCTTGGTCTGCATTTTTCTGGTTTCCAGTATTCCGTCGTTATTTTTATCAATGATGCTGATTCTTTTTTCTCCCTCGTCATAATCTATTCTAAAGGATTTTTTTTCAATTAAGTATTCAAAGATCATTCTTCTGGAGGCTTCATTGACAATGAATAGTTCCAAAACTTTTCCATTGATAACAATGTTGTCAAAAGAAAGTTTTTGGTATTCTTCATTTAGTCTGTAAAATTCTACCACCCTTCCCTTGATATCTCCGTATTTATTATCTTTTTTGTGGTAGCGCAATGCCATGTATTCAACTTGAAGGTTGTTCTTTTTATCATGGTCATGATTTTGGGCAATTGATTCATCTTTGGCGTGTTCTCTTTTTTTGTATTTCACAAAAATTTCAAAATCACCATGTTGATAGTCAATCGGTTTATCCCAACCTTTTTCATTAACCTCTTCTTGTGCTATCTCAATTTTTCCGGGTTGCGCAAAATAAGCTTTCATTTTTTGTTCATTGTAGGTGAATTTTTTTTCTTCTTTTCTGCCATTTATGGCCTTTTTTAAAGTCTCTTGTTGGTTTTTTTGAAAGTCTTCTATAGAGGAGATATATACTACACTAAATTCATCTGGTATTCCAAATGACGGATCGCCTGGGCGATCTAGGTCTATAGACAGTATACTCATATTATCACTATCTATTTTGTGATAAATACTGATGATTGGATATTTTTCCGCTTTACCATCCGGATCTAGGCGGAAAATATGCAGATAGTCGCCCTTTTTGTCGCTATCAATATCAGTAATCGTGATTATTAGCTTTACTTTTTTTGTTTCCCAGATTTTTTTGTGGATTTTGTCTTTGTCAGGATAGTCGGGATTATCCACTTCTTCCATCCATGTTTTTTCAATGATTGCTTCTTCCAGTGTTTTAGCCCTTTTGTTTTCTAGCGCCCTCTTTACATATTCGGGTATAAAATTAGTTTCTTTTTCCAGATCGGTTCCGGGATACAGAACGACATTATCGTTCTTCCATTTTTTAAAATTTTCCATTTGTTCTACATTAATGCCTATCATTTTGCACCATGCAATATATTGGCATATCCTTGTATACCGACTGGCATTTTCTTCTAGGATTGTTTTTTGATATTCAATTCTCTTTTTGATTTCCGGATGATTTTTTAAATATTTTCCAATCTCGCTGGATGGATTTGTCTGGCGCGGGTCAAGCAGGGTGTTGGTGGTTTCCAGTAGGTCGTTTATTTGTTTCAGTTTTTCTTCTACTGAAAAAGCCTCATAATTAATGGCGTAGCCACTGTTGCCGTTTTCATCTATTTCAATGATCATTTTTCCATTGGAATCTTTTCGAGCTTTATCTTTTAGTATAACTTGTGCCGCACCAGTGTCAGCCTCATATTCATTCATTCCATAAGTTTCTTTGAATATTTTTTTTGCCTCTTCTTCTAATGTTCCACAGGAACATAAACAAAAAAGCAATAGAAACGATAAGCTAAATATTTGGTATTTTTTCATTTTATCCCTCCTCTCGCATCATTTCTACCATATCATAGACATGTATCTCTATTTGGGGAAGAGAAATAATCCCCTGATTTAGCATGTCGTTAAAGATGCGAAGCAAGTCTTCGTTGTTGCGATATGAAATATTAAGTATCCGGGCGCATGTTTTGGCCATGGAGATTATCATGTCTTGTTTTTTGGCTTCCTGTCTGTTTTTGTCTTTATCTTTGCCAAGATTGCTTTTAGCTTTTTTAAGAACTTCATTAATTATATTATCATTTTCCATGAGCCATTCTTGAGTTTTTTCCGGTCCGCCTAAAAGCGAGAAAGCATTTTTAGCATAAAAGAAAAGTTTATACCCACCATTTTTGTCCTGCATGTCGTCATTTAGACAGGCATAGAAAAATGGATTGGCATAAAATTCCGGTAAAAATCTATCAAGGATTATTTCTCTGTAATTTGTTTTTATTTTTTCCGTTTCTTTCCAGTATTCATTAAATAATTCCGGATCAGTAATTTTTATATTATTTACCGTAACATCAAACATATCATTCATGGCTTTTTGGATATCAAAACCGGTAGTCACCCGAGCAATTTTTCTTGTGGGAGCTTGATAGGGATGAAACATCATTGAATTTGCATAGCCATATCTCTCTATATATGACGCCCAAAGTTCTTTGTCAAAAAATGATCCAAGAAGCAGGCCCTGAAAGTGAATATTTCTGTGCCACTGTTCATGAGTGGATGTGTCACCGAATTTATTATATTCATTAATCAGGGCAGCCGGATGATAATAGATGATGCCGCTGTCAGCGAGTGAAAGCCCGAATATTAAATAACCGTCGCCTCCCATGGGGGAGATAACCACTTCTTTGGGAATAAAGTCGGTAAACTTGGGTTTGGGTGGTATAAACATGAGCTCATCGGCCGGAATATTAGAATCAATTTTTGCTAATTTTTCTTCCAGAGAATCTCCTGCCTTCAATGTGCCAAAAATAATCAACTGTCCTTCTATTTTTTTAACTACTTTATCTCTGGCGTCTGTCGTAAGATTTGTTAAATACTCTGCACTTTCCACTATTTTGTTGGCCCATGTGAATTTTATTTTTTCAAATTCTTGAATGCTTACTTCTTGGGTTTGGCCATTGTGGAAATAAAATATTTTTTCGTTTAAGAAGCGGTATTCATTCATGGTGATAGGAAATTCGGCATTTCTATTTGGAACTTTAACCGTAAAAGATATTCCTTGTCCCACCACATATAATGAACTTTCCCGATAATTGGAAAAAACATAGTTTTGGATATCTATCCATCTGGAAAATATTTCTGTTGGTTCAGCATCTTTTTTGATGCAGGGCCATTTTTTTACATATTCGGGGAGTTTTTCTTCAATAAAACGTTCCATATTGGGATGCGCTTCAATCACTACCGTTGAGTGCGGATCGTAAGATGGCGTAGCTGATGCTGCCGGGCAGATGATCCACAAGGCAAAAATAGCAGTAAGTATAAATAGTTTTCTCATAACATACCTCCTGTTATTGAGTGGTTTTCCGGTCTTTTATTAAAAATCGGATTGGTTTTCAAGTTGGTTGGTTGATGGCTTGCGTTTTAAATCCTGTAATAATCATGAATTGGCTTTTGCCTCCGTTTCAAATCATTGATTTATATTAAATTGTCAAAGTCCAGAAATTTTTAAAATAAAACCTGAAACAAGAGTTTTTCCTCCTTTATTTCAGGTTGTTATAAATTTATTCTATTATATTAAATTTACCAACTTTAAGATAATGCGTCAATAGCTGAAAAGCAAATAAAACATATATTGTTTTAATTTTATTTAAATTTTATCAGAATATAGGAATAATTTAATAGTGTTGATTTATCTCTTATTTTTTTATATAATTAAAACACAATTAAATATATTTATCATGATTGCGGTGAGAGATCTGGCTCTGCGACCCGCTGGCAACCATCTTTAAGAAAGTTTAAAGAAAGGTGCCCCATCCAGCCCTAAGAAGGGAGAGATAAAGGTCGATTTTTTATTGCGAATAAAAAAGTAAATCTTTCCCAAAATTTATATCAGGGAAAGTTTTTTATTATTTAAAAAATAAGAATATGAATTATCAAACAAAAATTTGTACAGTAGAAAGCGTTACCTCTGGCCATCCGGACAAGGTATGCGATCAAATTTCTGACGCTGTTTTAGATGCGTGCCTAAAAGAAGATCCAAAGAGCCGCGTGGCGATTGAAACTTTCGGCGGCCATGGCCTAGTGGTGGTCGGCGGAGAGCTTACTACCAATGCCGATATCGACGCTAAAAAAATTGCCCAGGATGTTTATACCGGTATCGGTTATAATGAGCCGCTTGAGATTTTAACCAGAATAGTAAAACAATCGCCCGATATCAGCCAGGGGGTAGACACCGGCGGCGCAGGGGATCAGGGCATTATGTACGGTTATGCTACGAACGAAACGAATGAATATCTGCCCGAGGGAGTTGTTCTTGCCCATAAATTAAGCCGCGGGCTTGAAGATTTGCGCAGGAGCGGGATAAACTGGCTAAGGCCGGACGGCAAATCACAGGTGACGCTTAAAGACGGCCGGGTAAAAACAGTCCTGATAAGTACGCAGCACACCCAAGATGTTTCTCAGGAAGAGATAAAAAAAGTATTAACAGAAAAATTAATCAGGCCGATTATAAAAACTGAAGATATTGAGATTTATGTAAATCCCACAGGCATGTTTTTGCAGGGCGGATTTGAGGCTGATACCGGTCTTACGGGGCGAAAATTAATGGTGGATACTTATGGCGGGCTTATTCCGCACGGCGGCGGATGCTTTTCGGGCAAAGATGCGACTAAGGTGGACCGCAGCGCCGCGTATATGTGCCGCTTTGCGGCTAAAAATATCGTAGCTAACGGTTTGGCTGATAAGTGCCTGGTGTCGGTTGCTTATGCTATCGGCATGGAAAAGCCATTGATGGTGGAAGCCGTGAATGAAAAAGGAGAAAGTTTGAGCGAGATTGTAAATAAAAATTTTGATTTCCGTCCCCCGGCAATTATTGAAAGACTTGATTTGCGCCGGCCAATATTTCAACAGACAGCCAGCTACGGGCATTTCGGCAAAGAGGGGCTGCCCTGGGAGGAGATGGTTGAAATATAAATGAAATAAGTAATATTGAAGTGTTTAACCGTAAAAATAAAATGTTTAAAAGGTGAAAACGTAAAATTAACATGGAAAATACTAGAATTAATGCTAATATTAATTCTAGTATTTTTTTGTTTGCGTATTTTGGTGGACATAATATATTTTTTATGTTAAGTTTTATAAAATTTTAGGAGAAATTCATCAAAAACGCTCTTTAAAAATTATTTATAAATATATAACAAAACGGAGGTAATTTGCCATGAAACGATTTTTTGTTTGTTTAAGTATTTTTTTGTTTGTTTTTTCAGGTATTGCTATTGCTGAAGAAAAAGCAAAAGTCCCCAATTTGAAGATACCATCAGCCGAGGTCTTAAAATCTGTTAATCAGGAATTGGTTACAGCTACAGTGGGAGATCCTAAAACTTTTAATCCAATCACTTCATCAGAAACATCTTCTTCGGCTATTTATGGTTATGTATTTGAAGGTTTGATTGAACAAGATCCGATTACTTTGGAGTTTGAACCGAATTTAGCAAAAAGATGGGAAGTGGATAAAAGCGGTTTAATTTGGACTTTTTATTTGCGTGATGATGTGAAGTGGAATGATGGTCAGCACAAATTTACCGCCAAAGATGTTTTGTTTACCTTAAATGCTATTTACGGCGTTCCTAACGGTATGCAGGATATTTTAACGATTGATGGTAAAAAAATAGAAGCTAAAATTATTAATGATTTTACTATTCAGTTTATTTTACCAGTAAGATTTGCTCCATTTTTAAGCGTAATGCAATGGCCTATTTTGCCGGAGTTTGTCCTGGGTGAGAGTTTGAAAAACGGTACTTTTGAAAGCCAGTGGAATATATCTACTAATCCTAAAAAACTTATTGGTACCGGACCCTATAAATTAGTTGAATATGAATCAACTCAACATGCTAAATATGAGCGCAATCCCCACTACTGGAAGAAAGATGAAAAGGGCAATAAATTACCATATATAGAAAAGAGAACTATTTTAATAGTTCAAGATGCCAATACTGCTTTTTTAAAATTTAAAAAAGGTGAAACTCATTTTTACAGTCCGTCTCCGGAATATGTAGCGGAGTTGGAAGATAATCAAGATAAGTTAAAAATTGTGGTAAAAGAAATCGGAATTGGTCTTGGTGTGGAATTTTTAGTCTTTAATCGCAATCCTAAATATTACAAGAAAGAAGATAAGAAAACCAATCCAAAGTTATTGTGGTTTGAAGACTTGAATTTTCTTAAAGCCGTTAACCATGCTATTGATAAGGAGAGTATTATTGTTTCAGTGCTTTACGGCATGGGTAAAATAGCACCGGCTATTATTGCTCCCAGTAATCACATTTTTACCAATAAGGATTTAAAGGATTATAAATATGATCCGGATTTAGCTGAAGAAATATTGGAAAAAGCGGGTTATATTGATCGTGATAATGATGGAATCAGGGAAGATGAAAATGGTAGTAAGTTGGAATTTGATTTATCAACCAATGCCGGTAATAATACCAGAGAAAAATTATGTTCCATAATCAAACAAGATTTAGAGGATATAGGAATTAAAGTTAATTTTCGTCCGCTAGAATTTAATACTCTTGTTCAAAAGCTTATGGATAATTATGAGTGGGACGCGATTGTTATCGGGCTTACCGGTGGTTCAGAACCTCACAATGGCGCTAATGTTTATAAATCAAGCGGCAAATTGCATGTGTGGAATCCGGCACAGGAAAAACCAGCCACAAAATGGGAGGAGGAGCTGGATAGGCTTGTAAGTCAGGGCGCGCAAGAACTGGATTTGGAAAAAAGAATAAAGATCTACCACCATCTGCAAGAGATTTTGCATGAAAATTTACCATTCATAGTTTTGCCGCGCAGCATCAGCTATACGGCTTACAATAAAAATATAGAAAATTATTTCTCAACAGTTTTCGGAACTTATAAATTAGAAAGAATTTTTTTAAATAAATAAGCGCACACAAGCATACCCTCAAAATCGAGGGTATTTTTATTTGCTTTTTTTATTGACAAATAACTGTATTTTATGAGAATATATACCACTACAGTTCTTTAAAATTTTAATTAAAATAAACAAATCTTGAACTTTTATAAGGAGAATCAGTTATGAAGAGTTTTTTACTAAAAAGGTTGATACAAATCCCTTTTATTTTGTTATTAATTTCGTTTATGTCGTTTATGGTCTTGCAGCTGGCTCCTGGTGATTTTTTTACCGCCATGCAGATGAATCCGCAAATATCCGCGGAAACCATAGCTGAAATGAGTGCAAAGTATGGTTTTGATAAGCCTTTAATGGTGCAATACATTCTCTGGCTTAAAGGAATTGTATGCGGAGATTTTGGACAAAGCCTGAGTTATCATGTATCAGTAGTGCAGTTAATTGGTTCCAGATTGGTCAGTACGGTAATTTTGAGTTTTTGTTCCATTTTATTCACTTGGGTATTAGCTTTTCCATTGGGTGTTATTATCGCTCTCAAAGCCAACACAATTTTGGATAGGGGCTTATCATTTTTTGCTTTTTTGGGTATGAGTATGCCGTCATTCTTTTTTGCTTTTTTACTTTTGCTATTAGCTCTGCACACCGGATGGTTTCCGATTGGCGGAACTTTTTCTTCTGATTATTTTGATTTGTCTTTATGGGGAAAAATAATTGATCGAGGAAGGCATTTGGTAATTCCGGTACTTGTTTTAGGACTGGGCGGAATGGGATCGCTGATGCGCGTGATGCGTACTCAGGTATTAGAGATAGTAAACGCTGATTTTGTTAATGCTGCCAGAGCTAGAGGTTTATCTGAGTGGAGAGTGATACTGAAACACGTGGTACGCAATGCTATTAATCCGTTTGTAACCGGAATAGGTTATCTTTTTGGAGCATTAGTTAGCGGAGCAGCATTGGTGGAGATAGTGCTCAATCTTCAGGGACTTGGAACATTGGTTTTAACCGCAGTCCAATCTCAAGATCAGTTCGTAATCATGGGGGTGCTTTTGATCTCTGGATGCCTGCTCTTGGTGGGTGTATTAATCGCTGATATTCTGCTCACCTTGGTTGATCCTAGAATTACTTTCAAAAAGCTGGAGGGGTAAAATGAAAGGAATATTGTCTTTATACAAACAAATGCACCTCACGGCTAAAATTAGTTTTTGGGGTATATTAATTCTTTATTCGGTAACTTTAATGGCGCCTATTCTGGCTCCCTATGATTATGCCGAGCAGCATCGCAAGCATCCACATGCACCGATTACTAAAATTCATTTTATACATCAGGATGAAAATGGCAGTAAGATTGGATGGCCGTATGTATGTCAATACAAGTTAACAGATGTGAAAAGGCGTATCTATAAAGAAGATGTAAACAAGAAATACGCTATTCAATTTTGGACAGAAGATAATCGTTTATTCGGTACGGAAAAAAGAGGAAAAATATTTTTGCTCGGTACTGATTCTGTCGGTAGGGATATTTTTTCCCGCATACTTTACGGAGGAAGAATCAGTTTAACGATTCCTTTGGCCGGTGTGTTTATCAGTTTGTTTTTTGGCCTTTTGATTGGATCGGTATCCGGGTATTTCGGCGGATTGACCGATGATTTTGTTATGGGCATGTGTTTGATTATTATGTCTATCCCCGGATTTCCGTTATTGATTGTGCTCGCCGGGGTAATTCCGTCCGGAGTGTCATCGGCCATGACATTTTTAATGATTGTGGTAATTATGAGTTTTATCGGCTGGGCAGGGCTCGCACGCGTAATACGAGGAATGACCGCATCTACCAGAGAGCAGGATTTTGTTACGGCCAGTAAGGCTCTGGGCGCTTCTCATTGGTGGATTATTACCCGCCATATTCTTCCCTCTGTTTTGAATTATGCAATTATTTCTGCTTCAATGAGTATTCCCGGGTATATTATGGGAGAATCGGGACTCTCTATGATCGGTCTTGGAATTCAGGAGCCGCAAGCCAGTTGGGGGAATATGCTGTCAGAAGCTATGAAAAATGTGCAGATATTAAGCAGCCAGCCGACGCTGCTGGTTCCGGGGTTAATGATTTTGTTTACGGTGATGTATTTTAATTTTCTGGGAGATTTTCTGCGCGATTTTTATGATCCTCGAACAAAAAGAAGCCTAGGATGATATAAGGAGATAAAATGTTATTACAAGTAAAAGATTTAAAAACACATTTTTTTATACAGGGAAAAACCGTAAAAGCGGTTGATGGAGTCAGTTTTGATATAGATAAGGGAGAAATTTTGGGCATAATCGGAGAATCTGGTTGCGGTAAAAGTGTATCGGCTATGTCTATTCTGAATTTGGTTCCGAAATCTGCCGGAAGGGTAGTGGGCGGAGAGATATGGTATAAAGACAAAAATTTGCTTGATTTTTCACCAAAAGAGATGCAAAAAATCCGAGGAAATGAAATTTCTTTGATTTTTCAGGAGCCGATTCAGGCCCTTGATCCCGTTTATACTATCGGCAACCACCTTTATGAAGCTTTGAGCGCTCATCAAAAGATATCCAAAGAAGAAGCGCGGGTTAAAGCTGTTGAATTGTTGCGATTAGTTGATATTCCTTCTCCGGAAATACGCATGGGGGAATATGCCCACCAATTTTCTGGAGGTATGGCCCAAAGAGCCATGATTGCTATAGCACTAGCTTGTAATCCTCATCTTTTGATTGCTGATGAACCGACCACTGCCTTGGATGTAACCATTCAGGCCGGTATTTTAGACTTGATTGTTGACTTGAGAAACAGGCTTGATCTTGCAATTATCTTGATTACCCATAATCTGGGGATTGTAGCTCAAAACGCTGATCGTATCTGTATTATGTATGCAGGGCGAATTGTAGAACAGGGAAGAACCGCAGATATTTTTAAAAATCCCAGCCACCCCTACACACAGGAATTGCTTCGAGCGGTCCCCAGGCTTGATTTGGATAATCAAAAATTACAAGAAATAGAAGGTACGGTTCCCAATTTGGCAGATTTACCAGAGGGGTGTAAATTTCATCCTCGTTGCCGCTTTAAAACCGATAAATGCACAAAAGAAGAGCCACTATTTTTGAAAGTTGGAGAAAAGCATCAAGTGAAATGTTTTTTAAGGGGGCGCGAATGAGTTTGCTTAAAGTAGAAAATTTAAAGAAATATTTTTCTTTAAATAAGGGATGGTTTAAAAAAGGAAAACTCTTAAAAGCTGTTGATGATATCAGTTTTGCATTAAATGAAAGAGAAACCCTGGGAATAGTAGGGGAGTCTGGGTGCGGTAAAACCACTGCAGCTAAAACTATTTTAAGGCTGTATGATCTAACCGATGGTCGTGTTGAATTTCAAGGAAGAAATCTCCATGATTTATCCCGAAAAGAGACCAAAGAAGCCAGAAAAGATATGCAAATTATTTTTCAAAATCCGGTTTCCTCATTGGATCCCAGAATGAAAATTAGGGATATTGTCGGTGAGGGGCTCGATATTCATGGTTTAACCGAAAATAGAGCAGAAAAAATAGTATCGGTTTTGGAAAGGGTCGGTATTTCTTCCGACTACATAGATCGTTATCCGCATGAATTTTCCGGCGGACAAAGACAAAGAATCGGTATTGCCCGTGCATTAATACTTGAACCAAAAATGATAATAGCTGATGAGCCGGTATCTGCTTTGGATGTGTCTATGCAGGCCCAGATTATTAATCTACTGAAAGAACTTCAAGAAGAGTATAACATGGCTTATTTATTGATTGCACATGACCTGAGTGTTGTGAAGCATGTTAGCCATAGGATAGCAGTAATGTATCTGGGAAAGATTGTGGAACTTGCAGAGGCTAAAGATCTTTGCAATAACCCGCTTCACCCTTATACCCAGGCCCTTTTGTCAGCAGTACCTGTTCCTAATCCGGAAATAAAAACCAAAAAATTGATATTGAAAGGCGATATCCCCAGTCCGCTTAATCCGCCCGCAGGGTGTCGTTTTCATACGCGTTGTCCATTGGCAAAAAATATATGCACAAGAGAAGAACCACAAAGACAAGAAATAAATAATCATCAGGTTTTTTGCCATTTATTAAGTTAGAATTATCAAAATAAAGGAGAAATATTTTGGAGGACAAAAAAGAAAATATAAAAAAAGAATTAGGTAAAAATACGGCATTATTGGTTTATATTCTGCAAGGACTTGCTTTTTTTTCCGTTTTGACGGTCATTGTCGGCGCGATTATTAATTATGTGAAAATGAAAGATGTGCGAGGCACTTGGCTGGAATCTCATTTCCACTGGCAAATCAGCACATTTTGGTGGGGATTTATCCTATGGCCATTAATCGGATTTTTTCTTTTGATATATCCTTCAGGAATTGCAGTTATAATATCTGTTGATTTAATATCTGTTATAGCGATTATTTTATCGGGATTAATATTTTTTGCAGATACAATTTGGGTGATTTATAGAATTATAAAAGGATTGATTTTTTTGAACAAAGAAAAAGAAATATAATAAAAAAACGCTTTGAAATAATTCAAAGCGTTTTTTATCGCATAGGAATTTTCCCCCTAATCCCATATCTGTTATATGGCTTCATCTTGTGGGGGATCTCCCGAAGGGGGATTATTTTTTACTATTTATCAAGAGTAAAAGTGTTTAATATTTAGATACTCCATTATTCACCACGCCCCCGTCTGGGGCGGGCATGGAAAGGCGCTGTGTCCCGCCTCAGGCGGAGACTTTAAAAAGCTTTTCAGGCTTTTCTTGAATTAGGAATTTTATATCAGGATTGGTTAATTTAAATTTTCATAAAAATAAACAATAGTTTCTATCCCTTTAAACAATCTGTCTATTCCGAAATGCTCATTGGGGGAATGGATGGCATCTGTATCAAGCCCAAAGCCCAGCAACAGCGGAGTTGCGCCCAGCACCTCATTAAAAATATTAGTAATCGGTATGCTGGCGCTGCCGCGAACCGACAGCGGTTTTTTGCCAAAAGCTTTTTTATAAGCATCGCTTGCCGCTTTGTATTCCTGAGAGTTGGTGGGTGTGAGCAAGGCAGCAGAAGCGTGAAAAGTTTTAATATTCACTCTCACTGATTTTGGGGCAAGAGATTTAAAATATTTAATAAAATTTTTTTTGATTATTTTAGGATTTTGACCAGGAACAAGGCGCATAGAAATTTTAGCATGAGCTTTAGATGGAATTACTGTTTTTGATCCCTCTTCTATGTATCCGCCCCAGACGCCATTTACATCCAGGGACGGCCTTGTACACAATCTTTCCATGGTACTGAATCCGTCTTCGCCCTCTATATCCGTTATGTTAATTTGTTTTTTGTATTTTTTTAAATTAAAGGGAATCTTAGTGATTTCATTTTTTTCTTTCAAAGAAAGCTTTACCCCATCATAAAAACCGGGGATAGTTATTTTTTTATTTTTATTTTTTAATTTTGCAATCATTTCGCAGAGTGTATTAATTGGATTAGCTACAGCTCCGCCATAAAGCCCAGAATGCAGATCCCTATTTGGACCTATTATTTCAACCTCAAAGTAAGCCAGACCTCGAAGTCCGGTAGTAATTGAGGGGGTGTTTTCATTTAGTATTTCAGTGTCAGATATAAGAGTTGTATCAGCTTTTAATTTCTGCTTGTGGTCGCGAATGAATTTTTCCAGATTAACAGAACTGATTTCCTCTTCTCCCTCTATGACGAATTTTATATTGGTATGCATTTTTTTTTCTTTTAAAAGATACTCAAAAGCTTTAATATGGATAAAGACCTGTCCTTTGTCGTCAGATGATCCACGAGCGTAGATTTTATTATTTTTTATAATTGGCTTGAACGGAGGGTTTATCCATAGGTTTATCGGATCTACGGGTTGGACATCATAGTGTCCGTAAACAAGCACAGTCGGCAGCTTTTTATTAATTATTTTTTCGCCATAAACAATGGGATGTCCGGAGGTGGAAAAAGTTTTTATATTTTGGCCTCCTGCTTCTTTTAATTTGTCCGCGACAAATTTAGCGGTTTTAGCGACATCTTTTTTATATTTTACTTGCGCGCTAACCGATGGAATACTTAAAAATTCCAATAGTTCACCTAATATTCTTTTTTTGTTTTGTTTGAGGTATGATTTTATATTTGTCATAAATTTGGAATTAATTACAGGTTATTTTTAGTTGTTTTAATTATAAAAAGAGGTTATTTTTATTATAAAACAAATTATTAAAAATAAAAACCCTGAAATTTATATCAGGGTTTAAATTTTATTCTTCAATTTTTTGCATTTCCAGCACGAAATTATACGGATCATCTTTGTATATAGCAATTGATTTTTGGATGCCAAGCCTTTTGACCGTTTCAATGCCTTTTTGGCGATACTTATATTGGGGATACTTGTTCTTATGATTTATATCTGCCTGTCTTATTTCCACGGGAAGAGAGTAGTTATTTTTTTGAAAAAATTCGTTAAGTAGCAGATCAACGATTCCGCCGACTAAAGCTTCTTCTACTCGAAAATAAACATGCATGAGGCGCAGAGCATCAGTGGGATTCGAGTCGCTTGTTTTTTCCAATGTATTTACAATGTATTTATCAGTATATTCTCCGATAAGATAATGAAGAGACTCTTCTATTGGAATTGATAGCAATGTATAAGTGTTTCTTGTATCGGTTTGCCAGATAGAAAGGGGCGTTCTTTCTGCTATGAATTTTCCATCTTTATTCATGTAAATTTGACAGGTAACTGATCCTAGCATATTTGATCCCATGCTCCCCGCAAACCAATAAGGAATTTTTTTGTCACCGGAGAAAAAAACGCATCGGACGCGGAATTTTTTTGTTAGATTGTTGACAATCAGGGCAGTATTGTTTTTTTTCAGCTTTACGGCAGGATAATCGGAGTCAGCATATATTATTTGATCAATCGGAAGTTTAATTTTGTATTTTTCAAGTACGAATTTATTTATATCGCCGATATATTCGGAATAGGCGCTTTTAAATTCCGGTCTTGATTCAGGTACATAAGCGTAAGAGGTTTTTACTTCCCGAAAATAGATTTCAACTTTTTCTGTCCGAAGATTTTTTTTAAGTTTTTCCATTAAGGCGTCGTTTTTTTGGATATAGTTAATAATAAACAACTGTACCTCCAAATCTTCGCCTTCCTGATAATCCCAAAGAGTATATTCAGGCTCCAGTAATGACTTTGCTTGGGCATATTGCTCCAGTGCCTGGAAATATCCAGGTGTTGGTTTAGGGCTTTCTGTGGGTTCAATTTTTATTGCCTGTTTATGGACGCTGCATCCAAAGAAGAATATTATAATAAATACTACCAAATTATTTTTTTTCATTTTTTAACATCCTTTGTAGTTCTGGTATTCGGCTTTTGTGGATTACCAATAATTCATAGTTGCGTTGGATTATTTTTTCTACCGGTGGAAAATTTATTTCCATGATTTTATTTTTATCAATTCGGAAGAACCTAAATCCCATTTTTTTACTAATACCTATTACCGGATTAGAGTCCCAGGGGGTTTCATAATTTTTTTCTAAAAGAAGTCCACCAACCTCACTTTTCCATAGCAGGCTAAATGAAGTGCCAATGCTTCCATTAACAACTGTAATATTTTTAAACAAATCAATAATAATTTGGGATTGTTTAGTATGTTTTTTGGGTTTATTGCGGATCAGTATATACTGTTCCGCAATGCTTAGATCGGGGCATATTTCCAATTTTACAGCCTTGTCACAGCCTCCAGTTTGATAAATACGCCAAATATTTTGCGAGCATGGTCTGAATCCGAATAATTCTTGAGTATTAATATCGGCAATGAAAACAGCTATAATTTCATCTTCAATAACCAAAGATATCATGGTGGATACGCCCTGTGATTGCCGGCGGCTAAAAGCCTTGGTGCCATCCAGAGGATCAACTGTAAAATATATTTTGTGTTTGGTTTTGTGCTGTATTATTAATTCTTTTTCTTCGGCAATGATGCCGAAATTCGGGAAATTTTCTTGTAATAATTTGATGTATATTTTTTGTGCTTTGCGATCAGCACTGGTAACTAGGTCATTAAAATTGCCGTCATAGCCAGTTTTGGTTTCTTTTTCAAAAATGAATCTTTCTTCACGGATAGCATTAGCAACCCTTCTGACGATTTCTTTCATAATAATACCGATGCTATGTGAATTATATCCAAGAATTTTTTCTAAGTTTCTCATTCATACCCCCTTCCTTAAATTTATTGTTAAAGATCATTAATATATCACCTTAACATGTTTATTGTGGGGTGTAAATCTTGACAAAATAATATATTTATGATAAGGTGTTGAGTTGTATTTTAGAAAATAATTCATAACACAAAAAGTTGGAAAGGAGACGGGAATGACTGAAAAAGAAGAAAAAAGCGGGGATGAAAAAATCATAGAGCTTCAAGTTGCGCTGGAAAAAGCTTTAAGGCAGGTAGAATTTCATAGAAATGAGACTAAAGAGGTTTTGGGTGGCATGAAAGCGCGTATTGATGCGGAAGTAATCAATAGAACCATTGAGGCGCGGAAAGATTTATATCGGAAATTATTTCCGGTTGTTGAACTTTTGAAGCTTACATGCGCCTCTATTAACGACAATGCGAGATTTGAAGACATAAGGAGTGGCGTAGACATGGTTTACCAACAAATGTTGACCCTGTTGAATATTTTTAATATTGAAAAAATAAAGACCGTGGGCGAGAAGTTTGATCCGAATTTTCATGAAGCAATAATGCAGGATGGTTCCGGTAAATTCCCCAAAAATATTATCGTTCAGGAATTCGAATCTGGTTTTATTCTTGATGGCAAACTCTTGAAGCCGGCTAAGGTTTCTGTGTCAATGTAATAAGAAAATAAATAATCCAAGGTAGAACACCTTGGATTTTGTATTACAAAATATCATTGTGAGCAAAGAGTAGGAAGGGTGGTAATTTACCGGATTGTCATCCGCTCCCCATGGGTCTCCCTGTAATAATATATATTTAATTGATTATTTTTCAAATTCTTCCCGCCATTTTTTTATGCTTTCAAAAAATCTTTCTTTATTTTCTTCTTTTATTGATTCACCGGGAGGCAGTACTTCGCGCAGGGGATTTGTTTTAACGCCGTTTTTTAACATTTCGTAGTGAAGATGAGCGCCGGTGGAAAATCCGGTAGAGCCGACATAACCTATTATATCTCCCTGTTTTACTTTTTGTCCGCGCTTTACTATTATTCTGGATTGATGCGCATAGTTGGTAGAATAAGTGCCGTTGTGCCGTATACTGGTCAGATTGCCATAGCCGGCGCTGCTCCATCCGGCAAAAGATACGGTGCCGTCTCCTACTGAGCGGATAGGCGTGCCAGCCGGAGCGGCATAGTCAATCGCCATATGGGAAGAAGTAAAGCGCTGGTATTGCCCGCCCACATATCTGGGACCATAAGAAAATCCGGAAGAAATATATTTAAATGCAACAGGAGCCTTTAAGAACATTTTTTGTACCGAATTTCCTTCCACATCAAAATATCCCTTATTATCTTCTGTTTCTTCAAAATAAAAAAGTTCATATTTAATACCGTCATTTACATATATTCCGGCCAGAATTTTTCCCGGCATGATATATTCGCCGTTCAAATATCTTTCTTCATAAATAAATTTGAAAGTGTCGCCGACGCGAGGATCCATGGCAAAATCAATAGACCATTGAAAAGTATCAGCCAGTTCAATGATAGCGCGAATATCAATATTTTTCTCTAGAGCGGCCTCATATAATGATGTTTCTATTTTTCCTTCGGTTTGTTTGATTTTTATTTCATAAGGAATAGGTTCTAATTTGGCTTGCCAGGTCACTTTTTCTTCTGAAGATGACCCGACCCTGATTAGAGTTTTGCTTACGATTAGTTCATCTTCAGAATCTATTTTGTAGGATAATTGTTTTAATTCTTCTGTGTTTTTATCAAATGTCAGGTCTATAAATCTGCCTAATCTTATTTTAATTAGGTCATAAAGAGGTTTAGCTGCCTCATAAATAGCGGTATAATCAGTATAATCAATCCCAGCTTCTTTCATTAGATAGCCGTATGTTGCTTGTTCGTTTATTTCTATTTTAATAATTTTGTCTTTTTTTACAGGTTCAATGATTACAGTAGCATCTTCAATCTCTTTAATTGCCGCTACCTCTTTTTTATCAATTTTTTGGATAAAAATTATAGCAAAAAGGATAATAACAAAAAATGCTAATATTTTTTTTAGCATAAATATTTTTTTATTAGTATAGGTTTAATTTTATGATAATTAATGTGAGAAGTCAACCAAGAAAAAACCCCCTTAGTTTTTATAAGAGGGTGAATTGGTTAGTGAATTAAAAAGTTCAGGTGACAAGCATATTGGAATTGCCTATATCTTAAATTATCCAGCAATAATTGTCAATAGAAAAAATATATAGTGTATTTTTTTAAAAGATGTTATAATAAAGTAGTAAAATTAAATTATATATTTATGTTAGATAAAGATGTTTGGAAACAAATTGACAATAACTCCACGGGGTATATGGGTAAAAAAAGAAATGAAGAATGGGCTAAAAGAAATGCTTTATATGGAGTTGGTAATTGGCAAATGGGGTGGTTGGTAGAAGGTAATTTACTGGAATACTTTGAAATTTGCGAGATGTACGGAGAGGCTTATTATGCTTACTTTATGTTAAGGCCGGAACTTATGGATCATTTAGTGGAAGTAGCGTCTGATGTATATAATTATAGTCCGGAAGATATACAGGCAGGTGAAGATTTTAGTCATCGTGGTGACCTAGTAACGCATATTACCGATACCGTGATTAGACGTTGTGTAAATCGTTTTGGAAGAAAATTTAAAGGAAATAAGCTATTACAAATCAGGGATCGGATTGGACCTCATCCTTTGAGTCTGGCTCTGTCTCCGGGGCAGGTTCCGTTTAATGATCAAAAGATTTTATCTTTTCCGGATAATTTAGAAGAACTACATAAAGATGCTTGGTGGCTTCCAGGTTCTGTTGAGGATTTTTATCAAAGAGCCAAAAGGTTGTGCTTAAAAAAGGAAGTATTAAAGCAAATACAAGACAATAATTAGTTTTATAAACACTTTAAGCTCTTTAAAAGTAAAGGAGGAAAATCATGACATCATCACCTGATGGGGTAATTAAAAAAATTAGAGAAGAAAATGCCAAGGAAGAAAAAATAGATAAAGCTCTGGAGCGCATAAAGGGAGTAATGAAAAAGATTGATAAATTAGATACGGAAAACGAAGGCATACTAGAAGAAATATTAAAAAAAATAGAAGAAATGGCTGATGGATTTGACGAATATGCTGATTTTCTTGAAAACAATGAAATTGAAAACGATGATGAATAAAAAAAACGGTTTTGAAATTCAAAACCGTTTTTATTTTTGTGATACTTTATTTTTTATTTTTTAGTTCTTCTATTTCTTTTTTTAATTCTACCATCCTTATTTCTCTTCCTACTGCCAGCTTGTTGAAATTTTCCAATTCTTCAATTTTTTTATTTAGTTCCCGGGTGCGTTCTTTTATTTTGTTTTCCAGGTTTTTGCTGTATTTTTCCAGTTTTTCATTGGATTCTTTTAAATTTTTAGCCATTTGGTTGAATGTTTGGGCGAGTTCGCCTATTTCATCTTTGGATTTTATGTCGATTTCAGTATCCAGTTTTCCAGAACCGAATTTACTCGCGGCATTTTTTAAGTATTTAATGGGGTCTGTAATCTTTTTTGTTAAAAATAAATTAATGATTATAAGCAGAAAGACAATTACCAGGTTTATAAAGGTTATAGTTTGCCCTAATTTTTTTGTGATAGCAAGCGCTTCAGTCTCATCAATTTCAGCCAGAAGACAAACATCTCGCCCTGGAATCCATTTGTAAATTCCAAGAACCGAAACATTTTTATAGTTTTTATACTTGCCATAGTTATTTTTCCCGCTTATACACTCTTTGATAGCGGGGGTGTATATTGTTTTTCCCAAAAATTTTTCCTCATTTTGCAGAGGTTTTGTGAAAATAATATTGATTTTATTAACTAAATATGTTTTTCCGGTTTCTCCAAGCCCCGATCTTTCCAGCATAATATCCGAAATACTTTCCAAGTTTACTCGGCCGACTATAATACTAATTAGGTTTTGATTTGCATCTTTGACGGGCGTGGAAATAATCATTGTTGGCTTTTGCGTAGAAGGTGAATAATAAAAATCTTGGACAAAAGTTTCATTTTTACCTTTTGTAAAATAATTTTTATCATTTTTTATTTTCCACTTTTGTGTTTGGTCTGTAGAAAAAATAATTTTACCACTCGGGTCTAAAATAAATATTTCAGAAAAATTATTATTAAACAAATTTATTTTATTTTTTAATATTTCTTCAACATACTCATTGTTTGTCCAGTTTGTTTTTAATAATTCATAGAAAAGAATGTCGCCACGCATAAACTCTATGTCTTTAATGCGCTCTTTTACAAGGTTGCGCAATTGATTTTCTTTAATCGTTGCCACGCTTTCAAGTTGCGCCTTAGTTCTTTCTTCAATCGCCCCAATACTTAAATTTAAAAAAATTAACGCGCTGATAATAATCACCACTACACTGATTAATGTAAAAACAATGTTTAATTTATATTTTATTTTCATATTCTACTTGAGTTTTAATTTGGATTATTGAATGAACTCGTTGGTAAAAATTTGATCAACATCAAATTCATTTTTTATTTCTCCGATAGCCTTTAAATCATCGTAGGTTGTTTGCCATTTTTCTTTGGTCATTCTGCCGATCTGGGTATTTTTTTCCGGGGCTATATATCTTATTGAATCTTTTAACATTTTTTCCTGATGAGTCGGGTTTAAACCCATATCATATTCAAACACAAAATTAGTAGATTCATTTGGATGAGATACGACATATTTCCATCCCTCCAGGCTTGCTTTCATGAATTTTTTCACAAGTTCAGGATTTTTTTGAATGAATTCTTCGGTGGCAAAAATAATATTGTGGTATCCGTTAATGTTGTTGTCTTTGGGATATAGGGCATTTAATTCTAAATTATTATTTTGAGCGTCTATAAGTTCATTAAAAGATACTCCGGTCAAGACATCTACAGCAGGGTCTGTAAGGGATTTGATGCCGTATTTTTTTGGAATAAAATTAACAGAAGAGAAGTCAATATTATTTTTTGTAAGCATCATCTTGACGCTTTCTATTCCCGTGTCAGAGCCGGCCAAGGTGATATTTTTAAAATCTTGCAGCGTTTTCATGTTTTTTTCTTTTAGAGAGATAAATACGGTCGGATCTTGTTGGTGGATAGCGGCGATGGCTTTGAGTTTTTTTCCTTCGCTTATTTTTTTAAGAAAATTAATGGCGGTACTTACACCAAAAGAACTTTCACCGGCTAAAATCTGATCTTCAACCGAAAGTCCGTATCCAGCAGAATGCAAGTTTACATTTATCCCCTCTTGGTTATAAAACCCCATTTGATCCGCAGCATAAAAACCGGCGAATTGATTTTGATGCAGCCATGAAAGCCTGACTGATACTTTTTGTTTATTTTTTATATTATATATTTTATTTAAAAATTCCATAGTATAGGCATTTTCCGGTCTGATAGGCTTTTTTAATATTTCTTGGTCAAAAAGTGTTCTTTGCACCCCTTCCCACTGTTTGGCATCCATCCATCCCAGGGGACTATCGCCCGTATAAATCAAGGGAATGGATGTTTCTAGCATATATTTTTGGTGTTCTCTTGAGCTGTTTACAGCATATTTTAAAATCATATCTATTGTCTCTTCCTGATTTTCAATAGCAAATTGCCATCCATCAAGTGTAGCTCTGACGAATTTTTCAACCAAATCTGGTTTTTTATTAATAATGTCCTCCGTGGTAAATAAGACATCGGCGTACATATTAACACCATAATCAGCCATTAGGATAGTGTTTACTTTTTGACCAGCCTCAACTACTTGGTGCGGTTCATTAATGATGTAGCCGGTAGATATATCTGTTTTGCCAGCCAAAAGCTCCGAAGCGTCATAGCCAATCGTAATTTCGTTTATTTTTTCTCTATTAATTCCGAGTCTGGACATCATGGCAGAATAAAGAATACCGATATTTACTTCCGTGCCGTCGCTGGCCCGCTCTATGCCGATTGTTTTTCCCAAAAAGTCCTGAGGTTTTGTAATATTGCTGTTTTGCAGTGAATAAGCGCAGACCGGATTAGTTTTGTATATTACCGCTAAAGCTTTAATCGGCAGACCCTTTTCACGTGCGAGCATCAATTCATCCGCTCCGGTAATACCAAATTCGGCTTTTCCGGAAACCACAGCTTCAATAGTTGGGCTCTCAAAAGAAAAAGGCTCAAGTGTTGTATTTAGACCATATTTTTCGTAAATTCCTTTTTCTTTGGCGGCATAATTTCCAGCAAATTGAGCTTGGTGCAGCCATTTAAGTTTCAATGTTACATTCTCTAATTTGGGTGATTTTTTTTGCAGCGCGCATCCGGAAATTATAGAGATAATTGTAATAATCAACCCTAGAAAAAATATTTTTTTTGGCATAAATTTTATTTATTAATTTTTTAATTGATTTGATTTTATTTAATTATAGCATTATTTTTTAAAAAAGATAAATTTTAATTTTGTTTTTATGTCTTGGTTGACTTTTTTGTCTGCTACATGGTAATCTTTATGAAATTATCTGGCCTTTTACAATACAATATTATAATATAACCAGTGACACAAAAGGAGAATTTGTCATGAGAAAATTGTTAAGATTTAGCTTGGTTGGTTTTTTTGTTTGTTTTTTTATTTTTTTAGGATGCAAAGAAGATGAAATTGTTTCTTCTCAGAAAGAAGATATTGCCCCTATTCTATATTATACGCAAGTTAGTATAAAGAAAGAAAATTACAGAATTTTTAAAGAAATTATCGAATCTTTAAATGATTATCATTATGTAAAAAAAGAAATAAATGAAAATTTTTCAAAAGATGTTTTGGAGGAATATTTAAAAGGCTTGGATTTTTCCAAAACCAGCTTTTTTTCGTTTGATATTGCCGAGTTTAGAAAACACAATTTTTCTTTAAAAAAAGATACAGACAATGATGTTGATTATGCGTATCAAATATATAACCTTTTTCAACTCAGGAAGCTGGAAAGAATTTTTTATGCACTAAATAGGCTGGAAGACGGGTTTGCGCAGTTGGATTTAGAAACAGACGAACAGCTTGAAACAGATTTTAGTAAAATAGATTGGCCGGCCGGCGAGCTTGAACGCAGAGAGCTTTGGCGGAAAATTTTGAAAAACGAATATCTACAGCTGCATTTATCCGGCAAGACGGATGATGAAATAAAGAGGCGGCTTATCCGCAAATATCAAAACGAATTGAAGCGATTAAAACAGACAACAAGTGATGATGTTTTTAGTATGTTTACTAACTCTATCTGCGCCCTGTACGATCCGCATACTCAGTATATGTCGCCCATGGTTAAAGAGAATTTTGATATTAGCATGAAACTATCTTTATGTGGGATAGGGGCGATACTTAAAGATGAAGATGGGTACATAGAAATAGTATCTTTGATTCCTGACAGTCCGGCCGATAAATCAAAAGAGCTTTTTCCCGGAGACAGGATAGTTGGCGTGGGACAGGGCGAGAAAGGCGAGATTGTAAATGTTGTCGAAGCGGACATTAGAGATGTTGTGCAAATGGTTAAAGGAGAAAAGGATACCGTTGTCCGCCTGGAGATTATTCCGGTTAAATCTAAAAACAATCAACAAACAAAAATAATCAGCATTAAAAGAGACGAGGTGCAGCTCAAAGAACAGGCCGCGCAAAAAAGCATAAAAATAATAAAGCAAAACGGCAAAGATTATAAAATCGGGATTATTACTATCCCCTCGTTTTATATGGATTTTAATGCTTATACCAAGGGAGAATCCGACTATCGATCTGTAAGCAGGGATGTAAAAGAAATTCTTGAAGATTTTCAAAAGGAAAATATTGACGGCGTAATCGTGGACATTCGAGGAAATGGCGGCGGAGCTTTAAATGAAGCAGTGGACTTAACCGATTTATTTATTGCCAATGGTTCGGTTGTGCAGGTTAAAATGTTTAATCATGATGTTAAATGTTTTAAGACTTCAGATGTAGGTAATATTATTTATGGCGGACCACTGCTTTTAATGGTAGATGTTGATAGTGCTTCAGCTTCAGAAATATTTGCCGGAGCCATTCAGGATTATGGCAGAGGAATTATTGTCGGATCTTCTACTTTCGGTAAAGGAACTGTGCAAGAGTTAAGTCCGCTTATTCAGGGGGTTTTAAAGATTACTATAGCTAAGTTTTACAGGGTTTCCGGTGAGAGTACTCAATACAAGGGGGTTATTCCTGATATAGAGTTTCCAAATATTTTTCAGGGAAGCGAAATGGGGGAAAAAAGTTTGCCCTACGCGCTTCCTTATGACACCATCAAGCCTACTGATTTTAAAAAATATACTGATTTAAGCAGCTTAATTTCAAATTTAAAAGAGTATTCTAGAAAAAGAACAGAAACAGACGCGGACTTTATCGCCCTTGATAAAGAAATTAAGCATCTTGATAAAAGTCAAAGTACTTTAATTTCCCTGAAAGAATCAACAAGAAAAGCGGAAGTAGGGGCAGATCAGGCAAAAAAATCTGAATTTGATGGTTCTAAACAAGAAGAGTCGGGACAAGAGAAAAAAGACCCCTTTTTAAGGGAAAGCATTAACATAATAATTGATATGATTATATCAAAATGATTATCTAAAAATAAAAGAGATAAAAATATCTCTTTTTTTATTTCCCCTTGACTTATTTTTCCTTTTTTGCTAAATTAAAAAAACAATAAGTACATCCCATATTTGGGATGATTTTTGTTGAACCATAATTTAATAATAATCAATAAAATTAGTATATAAAATTATGCCAACTACTAACCAATTAGTTCGAAAAGGAAGAAAACAAACTGCAAAAAAGAGTAAATATCCAGCTTTGCAGATTACTTTTGATTCACTTCATAGGAAAAAAACAGAATTAAGAAAAGGAGCTCCGTTTAAAAGGGGGGTGTGCCTAAAAGTAACCACCACCACACCTAAAAAGCCTAACTCTGCGCTTCGAAAAATTGCACGTGTCAGATTGTCAAATGGCATGGAAGTTACTGCCTATATTCCAGGAATGGGACATAATCTACAAGAACACTCAATTGTTTTAATAAAAGCAGGAAGAACTTCTGATTTACCGGGTGTTCGTTATAAGGTTATTCGCGGAGTATATGATGCTCAAGGTGTAGAGGGAAGAAAGCAGTCAAGAAGTTCTTATGGGGCCAAGAAAGAGAAGAAATAAATAATAAAATAATCTGTTGTTATTCTGAGGAGTGATAGCGACGAAGAATCCCGTCAAATTGGATTCTATTGTTATCAACGAGGTTTTTCACTATGTTTATATTACGCTCAGAATGACATTTGAGATTTAAAATTAAAATTAACTAAGATATTAGCGGGTTTGTGAATTTCCAGCGAGTTTATTCGTTGAGTGGTAATAAATCTGCAAAAAATTATGAGAGGAAAACAAGCAATAAAAAGAAAAATAGAGGGAGATATCAGATATAATGACACTGATATTGCTAAATTTATTAATTACATTATGAAGGATGGAAAAAAAACCATAGCTCAAAAAGTTGTTTATGGTGCCTTTGATATTATAAAAGAAAAAACCAAGCAGGATCCGCGTCATATTTTTAATAAAGCTTTAAAAAGAATATCACCGCTTTTGGAGGTAAGGGGAAGAAGGGTTGGAGGAGCAAATTACCAAATTCCTTATCAGGTTCGTGGGGATAGGCGTTTTACCATGGGTTGCAGATGGCTGATTGAAGCAGCAAAAGACAAAAAAGGAAAACCTATGAGTGACAGGTTGGCAAGTGAAATTTTAGCAGCCTCAGAAGGAGAAGGGGCCGCTGTTAGAAAGAAAGAAACAGTACAAAAAATGGCAGAATCAAACAGAGCATTTGCTCATTTTGCAAGATAAATTAAATAAATAAATTCAAAACTAAACTTTAAATATTATGTCTCGAGAATATTCATTGGAAAAAACAAGAAATATAGGCATTATGGCGCACATTGATGCCGGAAAAACAACCTTTACCGAAAGAGTGCTTTTTTATACAGGAAAAAAACATAAAATTGGTGAAACTCACGACGGAGAAGCTGATATGGATTGGATGGAGCAGGAAAAAGAAAGGGGTATCACCATTACATCTGCCGCCACTACTGCTTTTTGGAAAAATCATCGTATTAATATCATTGATACTCCGGGACATGTTGATTTTACGGTAGAAGTGGAACGCTCGCTCCGGGTACTTGATGGTGCTATTGCTGTTTTTGACGGCGCAGCCGGAGTTGAACCTCAATCTGAAACTGTTTGGCGACAAGCTGAAAAATACAGAGTGCCTCGTCTTTGCTTTGTTAATAAAATGGATAAAATGGGCGGTGATTTCAACATGACTCTTGCGTCTATCCGAGATAGACTAGACAAAAAAGCGGTAGCTATTCAATATCCGATTGGAGCGGAAGATACTATGCGCGGAACCATTGATTTGGTTACCAGAAAAGCATATGAATTTCAAGGAAATTTTGGAGAAAAAATAATAGAAATAGATATTCCGGAAGAATTTAAAGAAAAAGTTGAGGCTCTAAGAAGTGAGATGGTGGAAATGGCAGCAGAGTGTGATGATGATTTAATGGAAAAATATTTAGGAGGAGAGGAGTTGTCTGTGGAAGAATTAAAAAAAGCTATTAGGAAAGGAGTTTTGGCTTGCAAGCTATTTCCGGTTTTAGCCGGAACAGCACTGCAAAATATTGGTGTGCAACTAGCGCTTGATGCTGTAATTGATTATTTACCATCCCCCCTAGATACAAAACACATTGAGGCAACCGACTCTAGGGATTTGGAAAAAAAGATTGAAATTAAAGCGGACGATAATGCCCCGTTTACAGGTTTGGCCTTTAAGATTGCAACCGATCCTTTTGTTGGAAAACTTTGTTTCGTTAGAATTTATAGCGGAGTTTTGCAGGCGGGTTCTTATGTATATAATGCTTCCAAGGGCAAGAGGGAAAGAATTGGAAGACTTGTCAGAATGCATGCAAATCACAGAGAAGAAGTAAAAGAAGTTTATTCTGGAGATATTGCTGCGATTATCGGACTCAAGGATACTATTACCGGAAATACTTTATGCGCTGAAGGAACCTCTGTGCTTTTAGAATCAATTATTTTTCCAGAACCGGTAATTAAAATTGCCGTAGAACCAAAAACAAAGCAGGATCAAGAAAAAATGGGATTTGCTCTGCAAAAACTTGCTGAAGAGGATCCGACATTTAGAGTGGAAACAGACGAGGAAAGTAATCAAACTTTGATTTCCGGAATGGGAGAGCTGCATTTGGATATTATTGTTGATAGAATGAAAAGGGAATTTAAAGTAGAGGCAAACATTGGAAAACCGCAAGTGTCCTATAGAGAAACCATAAAGGGTACAGCTGAAGCTGAGGGTAAATATATTAAGCAATCAGGGGGACGCGGTCAATATGGTCATTGTTGGATTCGGGTTGAGCCTCAAGAAGAAGGCAAGGAAAGCGAGTTTGTGGATGAAATTAAAGGCGGAGTTGTTCCAAGGGAATATATTCCAGCAATTGAAAAAGGAGTTAATGAAGCCCTGCAACAGGGGGTTTTGGCCGGTTTTCCCATGGTTAATATAAAAACAGCTGTATATGATGGCTCCTACCATGAAGTTGATTCTTCTGAAAGTGCTTTTAAGATGGCGGCAATTTTTGGATTCAAAGACGCCTGTAAGAAAGCTAAGCCAGTATTACTTGAGCCGCTTATGAAAGTAGAGGTTATTACCCCGGAAGAATACATGGGAAATGTTGTGGGAGATTTGAATTCCAAAAGAGGACAAATTGAAAGAATGTCTGATCGCGGTAATTTAAAAATCATTGATGCAAAAGTGCCATTGGCTGAAATGTTTGGATACGCGACAGCTCTAAGATCCATGAGTCAGGGAAGAGCAAATTATTCTATGGAATTTTTGCAATACAGCGAAGCACCAAGAAATATAGCAGAAGAAGTAATCGGGGGAAAGGGTAAATAAATTAAATTTTATGAGAGATCAATTAAAAAAAGCAATAAAATTAGCCAAAAAGACTGGGGATAAGATCATGGTATTTGATTCCCCTGAGTCAGAAGATGCATATATTATAATGCCTTTTGAAGATTATGAAAAAATGGTGGAAATAGAGACGAATTCTAGGGGCTTGACAGAAATTGAATTAATTGATAAGATAAATCGCGATATCGCCATATGGAAAAGTGAACAGGATTTAAATGAAGAATATGCTTTGCCCACAACACATAATACAGTATTCCCAAAACATATTTCAGAGGTAATAAAGGAAAAACAAAAGAAGAGTGGGTGGAACATTCCATCACAAAGAAAAGAAAAAGCTGCAGAAATAGAAGAGTAAAGAATAATAAGTATTTGTTTATATATTTATAACAATTAATTAATAAAAATTTAATTTTTCGGCTGGTTGTTCTTTAAGGACAAGTAACCTCGAAATATAAAATTCGGGGGCCGTACATTCTAATTACATGGCAGAAAAATTTGAACGTACAAAACCTCATGTAAACGTTGGTACTATTGGCCACGTTGATCATGGAAAAACAACCCTTACAGCGGCTATTTTAAAAGTTGCAGCTGTTAAAGGACTAAAGGCATCTGCAAAAGATTTTGATCAAATCGATGCTGCGCCAGAAGAAAGAGAGCGTGGTATTACAATTGCTACTGCTCACGTTGAATATGAGTCAGAGAAACGGCACTACGCCCATGTAGATTGTCCGGGTCATGCTGATTATGTAAAAAATATGATTACCGGTGCTGCCCAAATGGACGGTGCTATTTTGGTAGTCGCCGCAACTGACGGACCCATGCCTCAAACCAGAGAGCATATTTTGCTTGCAAATCAGGTTGGTGTGAAAAATATAGTTGTGTTTTTAAATAAATGTGACATGGTGGAAGATGCTGAATTAATTGATTTAGTGGAAGAAGAAATTAGGGATTTGTTAACTAAGTATGAATTTGATGGGGCAAATACTAGAATTATTAGAGGTTCCGCCCTTAAAGCCTTGGAAGCCCCAGAAGGTGATGCTGGACAAGCAATTATGGAATTATTAAAGGCTCTTGATGAAACTATTCCAGAACCAAAAAGAGATATAGAAAAACCATATTTAATGCCCATTGAAGATGTGTTTTCAATTGAGGGTCGTGGAACAGTGGTTACTGGAAGAATTGAAAGAGGTGTTATAAAAATTGGTGAAGAAATAGAAATCGTTGGTTTAAAAGAAACTAAAAAAAGTGTTGTGACCGGAATTGAGATGTTTAATAAACAGCTTGATGAAGGCCGAGCAGGAGACAATGCGGGAATTTTGTTACGCGGAACCAAAAAAGACGAAGTAGAAAGAGGTCAAGTTTTATGTAAGCCCGGCACTGTAAATCCTCACACAGAATTTGAAGGAGAGATATACATACTTTCCAAAGAAGAGGGTGGAAGACATAAGCCATTTTTCAAGGGATACAAACCTCAATTTTATATTAGAACAACCGATGTTACTGGTGAAATTGAATTACCCGAAGGATCAGAAATGGTTATGCCTGGAGATACTGTAAATTTAAAAGTAAAATTGATTAGTCCGATTGCTTTGGAAGAGAAGATGAAATTTGCTATTCGTGAAGGTGGAAGAACAGTTGGCGCTGGTGTGGTTACTAAGATTTTTAAATAAATATTTAGCCCTGTCGTTCGTGAACGACGGGGTTGTAATGTATATTTAAATAATTATAAATAAAATGACAGAAAACAAAAGTACAAATACAGAAAAACAAGTGAAATCCGAAGACGAGTTCAAGCAGAAAATTCGTATCAAGATTAAAGCTTTTGATCACAAGATTATTGATCAATCAACAAAAACTATTATTGACACCGCTCATCGTAGTGGAGCTCAGGTTTTTGGACCAATTCCGCTTCCTACTGCCAAAAAGAAGTATACCGTTAATAGGTCAACTTTTGTACACAAAGATGCGCGTGATCAATATGAAATGAGAATACACAAGAGATTGATTGATATCATTGAGCCATCAGCTAAAACCATTGAGGATTTAACCACATTAACCCTGCCCGCTGGTGTAGATGTAGAGATAAAAATGTAAATTTTGTTAAATTACCCAAGGAGAAGTAAAATTCATTCAGTGGGGAAAACTTGACAAATGGCACTTGTAAAAATTTTTAATAAGCTATAATATTATGTTTATAATATTAAGTTTATATTAATACGATATAAGGAAGTATTTTAGCAACTCTATCTTTACATTAAAGGTAGAAAGTGCAAAATAATAATTATTATCGAATTTAGAAAGGTTTAATTCAACATAAGAAAACGAATAAAAATATTAGTAAATCCGTTTATTGGGGATTTACTTTATTCGGCAACTTGTTGAGAAACAAGTTTTTTGTTTACTTGAATTGCTTTAAAAATAACGAAAGATTATGAAATTTATCATAGGAAAAAAAATTGAAATGACACAGGTTTGGAAAAATGATGATGAGGTAGTAGCAGTTACCAGAGTTCAAGCTGGTCCATGCACGGTAACCCAAACTAAAACCAAAGAGAGAGATGGTTATGTAGCCGTGCAACTTGGATATGGAGAGAAAAAAGAAAAAAATATAAGAAAACCACAAAGAAATCACTTGAAGGGTTTGGGGGACATAAGATTTATGCGTGAATTTAGAGTGGAGGCGGAAGGTTTAAATCGAGGAGATATCGTTGATGTGAGCTCTTTTGAGGTGGGAGATATAGTAGAGGTTGTTGGAGTATCAAAAGGAAAGGGATTTCAGGGTGTAGTAAAAAGACATGGTTTTAAGGGAACAAAAGCTACTCATGGTAATAAAGATCAATTAAGAATGCCAGGCTCTGTTGGAGCTACTGGGCCAGCTCATATATTTAAGGGAACCAGAATGGGGGGGCGTATGGGGAATGATCAGGTAACCATTAAAAATTTAGAGATTGTTGAAATAGATAAAGAAAATAATATAATCTCTGTAAAAGGAGCGTTACCAGGAGCTCGAAATAGTTTAGTATTAATACAGGGAAAAGGTGAAATGAAAATAGTAGAAAGTCCGAAGCCCAAGGTTGAAAGTCAAGAAAGCGAAAAAAAAGATGATAAAATACAGATTGAAAATAAAGAACAAGTTAAAACTTCAAAAGAAGAAGTGAAGAAAGAGAAAACAGAAGAAGAAAAATAATAAATTCAGAAGAAAGTCCAAAATTTAAAGTTTATAGACTTTTGACTAAATAATATATGATTAAAGTTAAAGTATACAATCAAAAAGCGGAAAAAATTGATGATATTCAGTTATCTGATAAAGTTTTTAATGTTAAAACAAATTTAGATTTAGTGCATCAGGCGGTGCTCAGTCAAATGGGAAATATTCGTCAAGTTTTGGCTCACACCAAAGATAGAAGCGAGGTAAGCGGGGGCGGAAAAAAACCATGGAGACAAAAGGGAACAGGAAGAGCTCGTGTCGGATCAAGTCGTTCACCAATTTGGAAAGGTGGCGGTGTAACTTTTGGACCCACCAAGGATAGGAATTTTAAAAAGAATATAAATAGAAAAATGAAACAAAAAGCGCTGACTATGGTTTTGTCTGGTAAAGTAAAAGATGAAAATTTTGTAGTTTTGGAAAAATTTGAAGCAGGTGATTATAAAACAAAAATAATCAATGAAATGCTTTTTAATTTTCATAAAAATATTTTAAAAGAAGAAAAAGAAAAGCTTAACATTTTGGTGATAACTGATAAGAATGATGAAAAAGTAAAATATTCTATGAAAAATATTGTCGGAGTAAAAATAATTAATTCCAATAATATTAATATTTTGGATTTATTAAAATACAAAAATGTAATTTTAACCAAGGGGGTTGTGAAATTATTAGAAGAACAGTATGGTGGCGTTAAAGAGATAAAAACAGAAGACAAAAAAGTTAAAAAAGATAAAAAGTAACAAGTAACAAGTAACACATCAATAAAATATAGACAAGATTTGTTACCTATTACCTGAATATATATGGTATTTTTTGGAAATAAAAAAAATAAAGAGGAAAAAAAGCAACAAACTGAAAAAAAGTCAGTAAAGATTAGCGATGAAAAAAATAAAGATACAAAGAAATCCAGCATGAAAGATTTATATGGCACGCAGAATGTTGGTCAAAAATCAGAAAATAAAAGCCAAAAATTAGATAAAAAAAGTAAAAATTACGGAAATGCTTATAAAGTATTAATTAAACCTTTGATTACCGAAAAAGCAGCTAGCTTTGGAGTGAATAATAAATATATTTTTGAGGTATCTAAAGATGCAAATAAAATAGAGATTGTAAAAGCTATAAACGAGGTTTATGGAGTAAGTCCTATTAAGGTAAATATAGTAAATAAGTTGGGAAAGAAAGTAAGATCAGGGAGAATAATGGGGCAGAGAAAAAATTGGAAAAAAGCTGTTATTACACTGCCAAAAGGAAAAACAATTAATATATATGAAGGAGTTTAGAAATTTTCGATTGGCGATTTTCGATTGCCGATTGTAAATTTTAAAAATTTTTAAAAAACAAGATAAAATGCGGAAGATTTGTTGTGAGTGTATGATGATTGAAAAATTATTCAATTAAATCGCAAATCGCAAATCGCAAATTGAAATATGGGAATTAAAAAAGTAAAACCAACTACACCAGGAAGACGCCAAGCAAAATTTGATGATTTTGCTGATATTACTAAAACAACCCCAGAGAAGAATCTAATTGTAATAAAAAAGAAAACCGGAGGAAGAAATGCTCAGGGAAAAATTACAGTAAGACATATAGGTGGGGGTGCCAAAAGATATTTAAGAAAGATTGATTATAAAAGAGATAAGTTTGATATTCCTGCAAAGGTTGTATCTATTGAGTATGACCCAAACAGAGGAGCGCGTATTGCTTTACTTTGTTATGCTGATGGAGAAAAAAGATATATCATTGCTCCAAATAAATTAGACATAGGAACCACGATTGTTAGTTCGCAACACAAAGTTAAAATAGACACAGGCAACGCTATGCCGGTAAAATTTATTCCGGCTGGAATTGCTATTTATAATGTAGAAATGATTCCAGGTAGGGGTGGTAAAATCGCCAGGGGTGCTGGAAATTTAGTTCATGTGATGGGTGTTGAAGAAAAATATGCACAGGTTAAAATGCCATCTGGTGAAATCAGATTAATAAAAAAAGAATGTATGTGCACTGTGGGTCAAGCTAGTAATCCTGATAAGCGTCATATTAAATTAGGTAGTGCTGGAAGAAAAAGACATTTGGGTATTCGCCCAACTGTTCGCGGTACTGCCATGAATCCATGTGATCATCCGCACGGTGGTGGAGAGGGTAACCAATCAATTGGCTTGAAGCATCCAAAGACTCCATGGGGCAAACCAGCCCTTGGAGTGAAAACCAGAAAAAGGGGAAAATTTTCAGATAAATTAATTTTAAACAGAAGAAAAAATAAAAAAAGAAAATAAGTAAATTTCTAAATTAAAATATTATGACAAGAAGTTTAAAAAAGGGACCATATGTAAATCAGGGGCTATTAAAAAAAATTAAAGAATTAAAATCGGGAGACGCAACTGTTTTAAAAGTTTGGGATAGGTCTTGCACCATTACTCCGGAAATGGTGGGGTTTACTATTGGTGTTCATAATGGAAGAAGACACGAACCTGTTTATATTGTAGAGAATATGGTGGGTCACAAATTGGGAGAATTTGCTCACACTAGAAAATTTGTAAGCCATGGAGGTAAAATGGCTAAAGCTCAAAAATAATTTACATTATTAAAATAATATGGAAGTTAAAGCAAAATTAAAATATATAAAAACTGCGCCACGAAAAGTTCGTTTAGTTTTGGGTGCCATAAGGGGTTTGGGAGTGGAAAAAGCCTTAAATCAATTAAAATTTTTAGATAAAAAGGTTGCTCATGAAATAAAAAAATTGCTTGATTCTGCTATTAGTAACGCTGTTAATAATTTTGAATTAGAAAGAAGTAATTTATTTATAAAAGAAATTACGGGAGATGATGGACCAACACTTAAGAGATGGGCGCCAAAAGCTCGTGGTCGGGCTACACCAGTTAGAAAAAGAACCACCCATGTTAACCTGATTTTGGGAGAATTGGTAGATAGTGGAAAGAAAGAGGCTGTAAAACAAAAAATTGCAGAACCGATAAAGCTTGATAAAAAAATTGCAGACACCCCAGAACAAGAGAAAAAAGATGCAAAAAAACTTAACATTAAGAAGGATGATGTTTTAACAGATTTAACTCGAGGAAACAAAGAAAAAAAGGAGATAGGAAAGAAAATAAGTGATCCGCGGGGAGAAGGAAAAGGAAAGAACACCAAGATTGAAGGAAACATCCAAAAGAATTTCGTTAATAAAATTTTTAGAAGAAAGAGCGGATAAAATAAAAATATTTATTTAAAAATAACAAAACTATGGGAAAAAAAGTTAATCCAAAAGTATTTAGAATGGGTATTACTAGAACTTGGCAGTCTAAGTGGTTCGGTTGGGGGAAAACATATACAAAAAACATTAAGCAAGATGTTTCTATTAGAAAATTTTTAATAAAAAAATTGATTGAAGCAGGTGTTGATCGCGTAGAAATTGAAAGAAATACCAACAAAATAAATATTTCAATTTACACAGCTAAACCGGGATTGATTATTGGCCGTGGCGGACAAGGGGTGGAGGATTTAAAGAAACAGATTCACTCATCATATTTGAAAAATTTTAAATTAGGAGATATCAACTTAAATATTCATGAAGTAGATAGACCAAATCTAAGTGCGCAAATTATTGTACAATCCATGATACTGGATATAGAAAAAAGAATGCCTTTTAGAAGAGTGATGAAACAAGCTATTAATCGAGTAGAGAGGGCTGGGGCATTGGGGGTAAAAGTAGTTATTTCTGGAAGATTAAATGGGGTGGAGATTGCCCGAACCGAAATGTTATCATCAGGAAAGGTTCCTTTGCACACCATGAGGGCTGATATAGATTATGCTCGCGGAGTAGCAAGAACTACTTATGGAGCCATAGGTATGAAAGTTTGGATATATAAGGGAGATAAATTTGATAAAAAAGAAGAAAAAGGAGAAATAATAGGTAAAAAATAATATTAAGTTACCAGTTAATTTTTAATAGTTAATTGTCAACTATCAACTGTCAAAATATATGTTAATGCCAAAAAAGACAAAATATAGAAAATCACATAAAGCTAAAAGAGGCGGAAAAGCCAGTAGAATGGTTGATGTGAGTTTTGGTAAGTTTGGATTAAAAAGCCTTGCCGCTCATTGGGTTACTTCTAGACAAATAGAAGCTGCTAGAAGGGTGATATCTAGATATACAAAGCGTGGTGGCAAGATATGGATAAGAATTTTTCCCGATGTACCAGTGACCAAGAAGGGTGGAGAAATGCCCATGGGAAAAGGAAAGGGATCAGTAGACTATTATATAGCTGCGGTTAAGCCGGGAATGGTGATGTTTGAAATGGATGGAGTAACAGAAAAAATAGCAAAGGAAGCTATGAGTTTAGCTGCTTATAAACTTCCAGTTAAATGTAAATTTATTACAAAGTAATTATATTGTATGGAATTTAAAGAATTAAAAAATAAAAAAAAGAGTGAATTACATAGAATATTATCTGAAACACGGGATAAATTGCGTGATTTAAGATTTAAAGACGCTAATAAACAATTAAAAAATGTAAGAGAAATTCGTTTAATAAAACAAACAATTTCCAGGGTTTTAACTTTATTAAATAAGAAAGACGAGTTAGTAAATAAGAAAAAAGATGATTTAAATAAAGAAGTAGAAGAATTAAATAAAGAAGAAAAATCAAAAAAAATGGATAAATAATAAAGCGTAACGCGAATTATTATATAATATGAAAAAAGAAAAAGAATTAAAAAAAGCGATAAAAAAGAAATATCAAGGAATTGTTGTTAGTGATAAAATGGATAAGACAATTGTGGTTAGAATTGATCGTATAAAAACCCACCCTAAATACCAGAAAAGATTTACTACTAGTAAAAATTATAAAGTTCATGACGAAAAGAATGAAAAAAAGGTAGGGGATACGGTAGTGTTTGTGGAGTGCAGACCAATGTCAAAAGATAAAAGATGGAGAATAGTTGAATAGATAAGACGTTTGGGATATTTGTGATATTTAAGATATTTGGGATAACAACGAATTTTAAAAATCATAAAAATTTTAAATATTGCAAAAGTGTTAAAATTATTAATAAGGTTATTGAGATATCCGAGTGTATTAATCCCAAAAATCATGAAAATCTTAAATATCTCAAAAATCATACAAATATGATCCAAGAAGAATCAAAAATTAAAGTAGCAGATAACTCCGGAGCCAAGGTGGTGCAGTGTATTCAGGTTTTGGGTGGTTATAAAAAGAGATATACAAGAATCGGAGAAGTTTTTGTAGCTGCTGTAAAAGAGGCTGTGCCACACGCCGCCATTAAAAAAGGTGATGTTGTTCGAGCTATTTTAGTACGCACCAAGAAAGAAATAAAAAGAAAAGACGGCACTTGTTTGCGTTTTGATGAGAATGCTTGTGTTATTGTAGATAAAGAAAAAAAAGAACCAAAGGGAACCAGAATTTTTGGTCCGATTGCACGCGAAGTAAGAAGGGCTGGATTTGTTAAAATCGCATCTCTTGCCCCAGAAGTACTTTAAATTTTGTAAATCACAACATTATTAGTTTTGAATTATGATTTGTGGATTATAAGAAATGAATTATAAATTATAAATAAAATTTAACAATATAGCAATGTAACTATGTAACCATGTAACCATAATAATACAATAAACAATGGTTTAAATTTTAAAAAATAGTTAAATATTAATTGTCAAAGTTAAATATTAAAATAAATATGAATATAAAAAAGGGAGACAAAGTTAAAATATTAACCGGAAAAGACAAGGGGAAAACCGGAAAAGTTTTACAGGTTTTTCCATCCAGAAATAGAATTAGTGTAGAGGGTCTTAATTTGCTTATAAAACACATGAGACCAAGAAGGCAGGGAGAAAAGGGGCAAAGAATAGAGTTTCCGGCTCCAATGGATGCATCAAATATGATACTTTTGTGTCCCAAATGTTCGCATGCCTCGCGGATAGAACAGAAAATAGTAAAAAACGAAAGAGGAAAATCAAAAAAATATAGAGTTTGCAAAAAATGTAAACAAGTAATAGATTAATATATGAAATTAAAAGACAAATATAAAAAAGAATTATTACCAAGGTTAATAGAAGAATTGAAACTTAAGAATAAACTTGAAGCACCAAAAATGGTGAAGGTGGTTTTAAATGTTGGTTTTGGCAGATGTAACAAGGATAAAGTTTTTATTGCCAATGTTGTTTCCGGGCTAGAAAAAATTACCGGACAAAAACCAATACTTACAAAAGCTAAAAAATCAATATCTTCTTTTAAGATTAGAGAAGGAATGATAATTGGTGCATGTGTTACGCTTCGCAAGGACATGATGTATGATTTTGTTGAAAAATTGATAAAAGTTACTTTTCCGCGAGTAAGGGATTTTCGTGGTATCAGCGATAAGAGCGTAGATAGGGGTGGTAATATTACTATTGGATTTAAAGAACATATTGCCTTTCCGGAGATTAGTTCAGATGAGATAGAGAATTTATTTGGATTAGAAATCTCTATTCATACTACCGCAAAAACACGCAAAGAGGGATTAGCACTATTTGAAATGTTAGAATTTCCATTTAAAAAAGATAAATAAATAAATTTTATGGCTAGAAAAGCATTAATAGCAAAAGCAAAAAGAAAACCAAAATTTTCTACACGGATTATTAGAAGGTGTTGGAAATGTGGAAGGAATAGGGGATACTTAAGAGATTTTGATTTGTGCAGAATTTGTTTTCGTGAATTAGCTGAAAATGGAGATTTACCAGGAATAACTAAATCTAGTTGGTAAATAAATTTTATATTACAATAATAATTAATAAATAATAAATTTAAATAATTTTATGACTGATCCTATTTCCGACATGCTTACAAGAATAAGAAATGCGTCGGCTGTACAAAAGTCCGATGTTGTTTTTCCAATGAGCAAAATTAAATATGAAATTGCTAAAATTCTAAAAAAAGAAGGATGGATACAAGATGTTTGTGTGGAAAAAAGTAGCAAGACCAACTTTAATGAGCTAAGGATTATATTAAAATATAAAAAGAGTGGCAGATCGGTAATTACATCATTAAAGCGTATTAGTAAGCCGGGTCTTAGAATTTATACCAATAAACAAAATTTGCCAAAAGTTTTAAATAATTTAGGCATAGCTATTATTTCTACCCCCAAAGGACTTATGACCAATAAGGAAGCCAGAAAAAAGGGAGAAGGGGGAGAGATAATTTGTGAAATATATTAGATAACAATTAACAGTTAACTTTTAACAGTTGGCTATATCAAAATATGTCAAGATTAGGAAAAATACCAATAAAATTAATTGATGGAGTTCAGGCTAAAATTGAGAATAATTTTATAATTATTAAAGGTCCAAAAGGAGAATTAAAACAAGAATTAAATAAATTAGTAAAAGTAGAAATTAAAGATAAAGAGATTGTAGTAAGTGTAAAAAATGGTGAAATAAAAAAAGAAAAAGCTTTTTGGGGTCTTTACAGAAGTTTGATTAATAATATGGTAGCAGGTGTAACCCAGGGATATGAAAAGAGGCTTGAAATAGTTGGGGTTGGATACAGAGTCGCCCTAAATGGAAAAAAATTAACTTTTAGTGTTGGTTATTCTCATCCTGTAGATTTTGAAATGCCAGAAGGGATAACGGCGCAAATAGAGGGTAACAACAAGGTTGTTTTGACTGGTTTTGATAAACAATTAATTGGAGAAACTGCGGCACAAATTAGAAAAATAAGAAAACCAGAACCCTACAAGGGAAAAGGAATTAGATATGCCGATGAAACAATAATCAAGAAGGAAGGAAAATCAGCAACAAAAGGGGCATAAATAGTAAAAAAAGTTCATTCCGCCCCCAGCCCAAGGCGGGCACAGCGAGGCGGATCAGCCAAAAGATATTAAATAGTTGCCGGCTGAAAAGTCAAATTAAATTATATTATATGAATAATAAAGAAAAAACAAAACAAGCAAAAAGAATGAGGCGTATGACAAGAGTGCGTGCCAAAATTAGCGGCACCAACAAGTGTCCACGACTTTCCGTTTTTAAATCAAATATTGGGATGTATTTACAGCTTATTGATGACACCGCAGGCAAAACAATAGTAAGCGCCCATACCAGAGAAATAAAAAAGGAAAAAGATACAAAGGTAGAGTTTGAATTGGGAAAATTACTTGCTAAAAAGGCTGTAGAAAAAAAATATACTCAAGTTGTTTTTGATAGAGGCGGAAATATTTATCATGGACGAGTGAAATTGGTGGCAGAAGGTGCGCGTGAAGGCGGATTAAAGTTTTAAATTATAATATTATATAGACAACACAAGAATTATATGACAACACAAGAAGAAAAAAAATCAAATAATGATATAGATAAATCTCTTCCAGATGAAAAAAATCAAGGATCTGTTTATGCTAAAAAGAAACAGTTTAACAATAAAAAGAAAAGAAGTTTTAAAGATAAGCAGGAAAAGCCGGAGTTTGAACAAAAAATTGTTGATATTGCCAGGGTAACGCGTGTGATGGCTGGTGGTAAAAGAATGAGTTTCAGGGCTTGTGTAGCCATTGGCGACAGAAATGGAAGGGTGGCCATTGGTCTTGCCAAAGGGGCAGATGTAACAATTGCGGTAAATAAAGCAGTAAACAGAGCCAAGAAAGAATGGGTGGAGGTTCCAATGGTAAACGATACTATTCCTCATGATGTTTACCAGAAACATGGAGCAGCTAAAATTTTATTAAAACCAGCTCGTCGCGGTAAGGGTTTGATTGCTGGAGGTGCTGCTCGTATAATTCTAGAGCTTGCTGGAGTAAAAAATGTTACGAGTAAAATTTTGGGAACAAATAATAAGGTTAACATAGTAAAAGGTTTAATGGTGGCTTTGAAAAGCATAAGAAAAGTAGAAAAAAAAGTAGAAAAAATGAACAAGCAAAAGCCCGTTCAAAACAGCGAGTAGATAAAAGTCGAGAGTAAGGAAAAAAATACCAAAAAAGACAAGAAATAAATATAAAATTGTCGCACAAGCGACTCTATAATTATGCATTTTGCGTTTTGCATTTTGCACTTTAAATATTATGTCATTATCATTACATACAATTAAATCAAATAAAGGGGCCACTAAAAAAAGAAAGAGGATTGGGCGAGGAAATGCTGCCGGACAAGGAACTTATTGTGGTAAGGGTTTAAAGGGTCAAAAGTGCCGATCTGGAGTATCGGGACTCAAGAGAAGGGGTATGAGACAAATACTTCTAAAAACCCCAAAAGAAAGAGGTTTTAAATCTCTTGCTTCCAAAAAAGAGGTTGTTAGCATGGATTTAATAAATAAACATTTCAAAGATGGAGAGACGATTGAACCAAATATTCTTTTTGAGAAAAAAATTATTAGCACCAAGAAACACGGAGTAAAAATACTTGCTACAGGAGATCTTAAAATTAAAAATTTGCAATTTGAAAATGTTTTAGTGAGCAATGGAGCAGTGGAGCAGATTGAAAAAATGAAAGGAAAAATCAAAATGGAAAAAACGAAAAAGGAAAGAGTGAATAAAAAACAATAATTTAAATTTTTATGGTTTTTGATAAATTAATTCAAATTTGGAAAGCCAAAGACTTAAGAAAAAATATTCTTTTTGTTTTGGCTATGTTAGTTATATTCCGCATAGCGGCGCATATTCCTATCCCCGGTGTAAATCCAGAAGCTTTACGGAGTTTTTTTGATAATAATCAAATATTGGGTCTTTTGAATGTTTTTTCCGGAGGCAGCATGCAGAATTTTTCTATTGTAATGATGGGTATCGCTCCATATATTACAGCATCCATTATTTTTCAACTCCTAGGTATGATTATTCCAAAATTAGAAGAAATGCAAAAAGAAGAATCTGGACGGCAAAAGATAAATATGTGGACTCGTTGGCTTACTGTGCCGATGGCCGCCATGCAATCTTTTGGAATGATTACCATTTTGCGCCGAGGATCCGCTGATATTTTGGGAAATATTTCTCAAATTGAGCTTTTGAGCATGATTGTTATTATTACCGCTGGTACTATATTTTTAATGTGGATTGGAGAACTGATTACCGAGAAAAAAATTGGCAATGGTATATCTCTGCTTATTTTTGCAGGAATTATTTCTGGTCTTCCCCAGGCTGTACAACAAGCGATTGTTCAGTTTGATGCTGGAAATTTATTTGTGTTAGTAGGCTTCGTTGTTATTGCCCTTCTTACTATTGTGGGCGTAGTTTATATTACCGAGGGACAGAGAAATATTCCGGTGCAATATGCTAAACAGATTCGTGGAAATCGCATTTATGGCGGGACCAGCACCCATCTACCTTTGCGCGTGAATATGGCCGGAGTTATTCCGATTATTTTTGCTATTTCAGTTGTATTGTTCCCGTCCATGATTGCACAATTTTTTATACACGCAAAGACCCAGTGGATTCAAACTTTGGCAGAATGGGTTATGACCCTCTTCCAGAATCAACTTTTTTACGGTGTACTTTACTTTATATTAGTTTTTGCTTTTACTTATTTTTATACAGAAGTTATATTTCATCCAAATCAGATTGCGGAAAATTTGCAAAAGCAGGGAGGTTTTATTCCGGGTATTCGTCCGGGTAAAAACACTGCAGAATATTTAGCAAATACTACCCATAAAATTATTTTTGTCGGAGCTTTGTTTTTGGGCATCATCGCGATACTTCCCTTGATTATGAAATACTTTACTGGCATGCAGTCGCTGGCGATTGGTGGAACCAGTCTTTTGATAGTTGTAGCAGTGGTTGTTGAAACCGTAAAACAAATAGAATCACAGCTCACAATGAGAGAATACGAAGGAATGTAAAATTTTTTTTAATAAAAAGTTTATAATAAAAAAAGCCTTGTTTAAAGGCTTTTTTGTATTTTAGAGTTAATAAAATAAACTTATTTGCAAAAGAAAATGTATAAGTTCAGATACATATTGGACTGCGAAGCAGGACAATAAGTATGCAAATGGGGTTTAAATATAAATATTGCAATGGT
>MFGN01000008.1 GCA_001780285.1 Candidatus Falkowbacteria bacterium RIFOXYD12_FULL_34_57
CGACGAGGCAAACTCACGGCTTCCTCAAACACGCTGTTCGCAGCCCCCTTTTACTTGACTTGGTTTTATTATATATCTGATGGGTTTAATATACCAACACAGTATATGGGGTTCGATGATTTTTGCTTAATTAGACTTAAAAGGACTGCAAAAATCATCTCTCCCAAATTTTGGAAACACTTATATAATTTAAAAGGAAGTTTCCAAAACTTCCCATATACCGAAACGCATATGTGAAATAAATTTTTTATCTTTTCCTTTGTGGTTGAGTATTACTTGCAGTAATGGCAAAAGTTTTATTTTTAATAATTAATAAGGGGAAAAGCGGAGGTCGCTTCGCTCCAGTAAATAATAAAAAACTATGTTAAACAAATTAAAAAATGAAAAATTTTGGATAAATTTAGCAATGATCTCTCTATTCTGGCCATTTTTTTATGTGATCCCCACAGAGTTATTACATGGTAATACTAATTTTTCTGAAATTATAGGTTTTGCTTTTATGCTTTTTGCCCTTGGGGTAATTATGCAAGGTGTCTTATCAATAATTGTAATTAAGGTAGTTTTCTTCTTCTTAAAAAAGTTTAAGCCAAATATTTTTAAACAAACATCAACCCCCGCTGAGCCAGAAGCGGCTGAAAATACAAAGAATAAAAAAATGGCTCTTGGCTTAAAATTGTTCATCATCTTTATAGCTACTATTTTGATTTTTAGTTATGGAATGGCATTACTTCCTGCACTATTCAGGTAAACAGTATTTTGCATATATTATTTAAAAATTATATAAGAAGTTTTGGGCAAAGAGCATTCACCCCTTTAATTCCCCTCTGCTCTTTGCCCAAAACAAAAAATAAAACTTTCTTTTTTTCGAAAAAGGGCTAGTATTATAGTAAAGAGATAAAAAATTTACTAAGCACAACAATCGCTATCTGGCTACAAAAAAATTCCTTTAATAGATTAAATAGGAATAAATTTTTCTTCCAACCCAAATTTTTGAAATGATTAATAATATAATATGGAATTTCAAAAACTTCAGACAGCTTTCACGTTATGTGAAATACAATACAGAACTTGGGCTAATATCGTTGATTACATTCTATGAATAAACAAAAAAAGTGAAAAAAATACGAGGGGGAATTTTAGCCACTGTTGGTTATGTTTTATCTCCTCTTTCTTGGTATAACGATATATTTGTAAATATTCCACTTGTATATATCTTTGCTTTTCCATTTGGTTTAATATCAAAAACACTATTAATGCCGTCAATGATATTTGGATACTGGCTTACCAACGTTTTAGGTTTTATGTTAATGCATCATGGTGTTAATGATATTATTTCCAAAGAACAAAAAAAACATACTCGCAAAGAAATAATAAAAGACGTTTTAATTTCTATAATTTATACATTGATAGTAATAGTATTAATCAATGTGGGGTGGCTAAAATTCCCCCTCGAATATTTCCAATAAAAGGGGTAAAGGGGGTCAAGTCTTTAATTATAAGGTTTTTCATAACATAATTAGTACCAATTCTTTAATCTCTACATTAGCAATAAACCCCAAAACTAATCCTCTCACCAAAAATACGGTATTGGAGTCAAACCTTGTAACCAATGAATAAACATTTATAATTAAATATAAAATATGAAAACCAGAATACTTATATTTTCATTTTTTCTAATATTTATTATAGTTGGTTGTTCTAATTTAAAAACCCAACAAAACGAGACAAATAATTCTACAAATATTATTAATAAAAATTCTATCAATACAAATATTTCTCCGACTAACCAAAATTTAGATAATACAAAAATTGTTAACTCACTTAGAGGATATTTAATATATAAAACTAAATCATGTGCTTTTAGAAGAATTGATCCCCCATATTTGCCAGAAGCGCCTTGCGCACCAGATTCGGGGTATGTAGTACTATCTGACAGTAAAGATAATCTAAAAACAAATCCTCTTGATGAAAAAACTATACTAAATCAAAATCAAATTTTAGTTTATTCTGTTCCCGATTCAGTTATTGATAAAATTGTTTTAGGAAATATTTATGAATTTAAAGGTTCTGTAAAAAAATATAATGATATTGTTTCTATTAAATATCTAGGTATCAAAAATATCGTTAATTGCAAAGAGCTGGAAAATGAAATAAACACATTAGTTAAAAAAGCTAATTACTGTGAAATTGACTCTGATTGCACGTATAAACCAAATCTTGGATTTGTTAAGGGGTGCGATAGACTTTTTAATATTAACGAAGATTTAACTGAAATAATACTTAAAGAAAAAATGTTTTTTGATTATAGATGTCAGTCTGTTGAAATTTCATGTATTCCACACAATAGAATCAATTTAAAATGTGAAAACAACAAATGCGTTTCAATCTCAAATAATTAACTATTTTGGTATATATTGGGGTATTGGGATATTTCTTTATTCTTGTATAATATTAAATATTTGATAGAATTAAATTAAAGAAAAAAGAAGCAAGAAAATATTCGCATAAGCTACACAATTTGGTACATTATCAACAGTTTATTGCGTATAATAAACCAGTTGTGCGAAATAATCAAATTATTTTTGCTACGCAAAAATTGTTGGGGCAAATTTATTTAATCTTTAACCTTATGAAGCTTTATCATGGATCGCCAAATAGTTTTGACACAATTCGTAAAAGCCAGGCGCAAGCCGGCGATGGCATCAAAGTTCCCGATGATGAATTATTAAACGCAATTTATCTAACACCAAATTATGAGTTTGCCTTGGCCATCGCCTCAATGCCGAAAGGTGCTACCGATATTGATGAAGCCACTCGAACAATCAAGTTCGAAAATCCAGAAGCGTTCGACCCGGAAAAAGAAGTTTATGTTTATGAAATTGACAGTGAGGCGATCCCAAAAGAAAATTTAAAAGAGGTTGATGAGCTTCAAATCGCTGTTTTAAACATCCCCGAGCTTAAGCCATCAATGAAACATATACACAAAGCTGGTGATGTTGAAAAATATTATGAAATAAAAAGAGAAGTTAAAGAAGTAAAAAATGAGACGAAACTATCACCCGAGTTCAAGATTAAATAAATTTGCCCCAACAACTCGCTATCGCTCGTTAATTTAATTACATCACATAACAGTATATGCGGCTACGCTAGTGAAAGAAATATTATTTTAATTTTTTTATGGAAATAAAACGTTCCACAAAGCTACATAAAGAGCTATTCAAAAAATGGCAGAAAGAAGGACGCATGGAAAAAATTACCTGCAGAGAGATTAGAAACGGAAAACATTATGTCGACACAAAGGTTTTATCGTTCTCGTTTTTTTATGGAAAGATAAAAGAACCAGCTGGGAAATTTAATTGTTTCAACATAAATAAACGCAATAAATCTTGTGAGTGTGGATATGCCGTTAATCCTAAATATCACGGCAAGGGTATTGGCACCAAAATGATAAAATACTGCGTTAGTTATGTCTTCAAAAATTACGATTTAAACAAGATTTACTGTCAAACCGGCTCTTTCAATAAACCATCTGTAAAAATTTTAAATAATTTTGGCTTTCATCGCGATGGTGTATTAAGAGAACATCATGAGCTTGATGGCAAATTTTGGGATGACTACATTTTTAGTATTTTAAGGTCTGAGTGGGAACAATGGTATAAAAAAAATTAAAAATAATATTTCTTTCACTAGCTCCGACCCAAATTTCTGCTCCTTTTTTATTATTAACTTAATAAGGAAGCGGAACAGAAACTTCGCATATACTAAATGTTATATGCAATAATAAAAAATTTCTTTTATTAATTAAATATTTTTGACAATTCAATTATTATGAAAAAGATTATAACAATTATTATTTTTACTATAATATTCTCGGGTTGCAGTTTAAATAGTAATTCAAACAAAAAACTAACAACAATCGAAGGTAAATTTACTATAAATAATCTTAAAGCGCCATATGGAATGGTAAATGGAATAATCGTCTCTGGATACGAATGTGAAGAAGTGCCTGATTGGTGTAAACCGCCGAAATGTAAAATGTCTACAAAAGGTTGTGAGTATGCTAATAAAAACGTAAAAATAACTGGATACCTAGAAGACAATGATTGTATTCCCGGAAATCAATGCATGAAAGCAAACGTTATTGAAGTAAAATCAATATCCATCATTGATTAAAAAAAATTGAATTGTCAAAAATATTATTAAAAGGATTAAATTTTTTATTACAGCATATAACACCTGCATATACAGTTCCAGAAATTTACATAATCCAAACTTTCTCTTACGCATTCACTTCAGAGAAATATAATAATGAGCGCAAATTTTTTCCACCCAAATTTTTGTTTCTCCTTTCTTAATGATAGAATTAATGTAGAGAACCAAAAACTTCGCTTCATCGGGAAACGTTATATAAAATATGCTTTTCTTTTTACGGCTAACGCCTTACACTTTTCTATAATGAACAAATTTTATTTTTAATTTTTAAAGAGGGGGGTAAAACTTTAACAAATACATTATGCTTACATACATACTATTCATCATTGGCTTTGTAATACTAATTAAGGGGGCAAATCTTCTTGTTGATGGTGCCGCTTCAATTGCAAATAAGTTAAAAATTTCTTCTATAGTTATCGGTTTAACGATTGTGGCATTTGGTACTTCTGCACCGGAATTCATAGTAAATATTTTTGCTTCTGTTCAAGGAAACACCGAAATTGCAATTGGCAACATTTTAGGAAGTAATATCGCAAATATACTTTTAATACTCGGAATATCAGCAATTATCTACCCACTTGCAACTCAAAAAAATACTGTCTGGAAGGAAATACCACTAAGTCTTCTCGCAGCAATTATACTTGGAGTATTAGCAAATGACACCCTCATCGATGGTGGTATATACTCCGGTCTTACCCGCATTGATGGGATTGTCCTTCTATCGTTTTTTATAATATTTCTTTATTACACATTTGGGATAGCAAAAGTTAGCGGAGAAAATAATGATTTAGAAATTAAACAATTAAGTAATTTAAAATCCACAATATATATCATCGGCGGTCTATTAGGACTTATAATTGGTGGAAAATGGATTGTGGACGGAGCAATAAAAATAGCAGAACTCTTTAATGTAAGCCAATCATTGATCGGACTAACGGTGGTAGCGATTGGAACATCATTACCGGAACTTGCAACATCAGCTGTCGCTGCCTATAAAAGACAAACAGATATTGCCATAGGAAACATAGTCGGATCAAATATTTTTAACATATTTTGGATATTAGGAGCTAGTGCGCTAATTCGTCCATTACCATTCAGTAGAAATTCCGACTTGGATATAATAATGACAATTTTAGCCAGCTTAATCCTATTTATAATAATGTTTGTAGGTAAAAAACATACTATAGAAAGGTGGCAGGGTATTTTAATGGTCTTGCTATATATTGGCTATGTGGCATTTTTAATCAGTAGTAAATAAGGAGTCTTGGCTTCGGGGCATTCACCCCCAGCCCCTCTACCCCTAAGCCAAGACAAAAATAAAATTTGTTCATTACAGAAAAGTGGTTCCGCTAAGGCGGAACAAAAAGAAAAGCATACATCATATAACAAATATTCCATTTCAGCAGCCAAGCAACTGAAATGGAAATTTTAAGGTTTCAAGCGCTGACAATAATTAGCTCCATTTCAATCGTTGTTGCGGGTTTTGTGATTTCTGAATCAGACAAAATCAAATATTTACTTCTTGCAATAATAGGGGCCGCTCTTTTCATGGTTGTATTAATTGCGAGCTTAATTATTTATATGCATAGAACACGAAAAAACATAATATCCTTTATGGAGTGTATGCATGAACTTCCGAAATTAAAACCATTTGAACATTTTAAAAGTCCTCAACCAAAGGGTACGGGCTATGCACCGGAAATACTAACAGCTATATTATTTGTTGGTATTTTATTTTTTTTATTGTCATTTATCGATCCAAACATAATAAAGTGATACATCGTCCAACAAGTGATAACCGGAAAATGCCTCGGCTCGTCATTTCCCCAAATTTTCTTTCGCTACGCCCCAGAAAACTTCGGTTATCACTAAGCATGAAATTTGAAAATCTAAAAATAAATTTATAATATGGAATCTGAAATTAAATCAGCCACACTAGATGATTTAAATAATATACAAAAATTCAACCTTTTACTTCTAAAAGAACTTAATAAAAATTGTAATCAAACAAATAACTGCGATTGGTCTCTTTCTAAAAAGGGTGGGGAATATTTCAAAGAAAGAATTATTCAAAACAGTGGCTGCGTTTTTATAGCATTAATAAATAATAAAATCATCGGATATTTAGCGGGTAGTATTCAAGAAAAACAATATTATAGAAAAACAATAAACTCAGCGGAAATAGACAGCTTTTTTGTTTTGAATAAATTTAGAAGAAAATATGTTGGTTCGCAGCTTTTTAAGACCTTTATACAATGGTGTAATTCAAAAAGGATAAAAAGAATCAGCGTTACCACGCCATATGAAAACATACCAGCAATTAAATTTTATAGAAAACAAGGTTTTGCTGATTATGATTTAATTTTAGAATCTATAATAAAATAATTTATTTTAAAATTTTCCGATAATAATTACAAAAAAAACATAACACCTGGATATTTAGCAAAAAATAAAGCAAAATTCAATTTCTATAATTTATAATAATAAAATATAATCAAACTATGAATAAAAAGATTACACTCGGTTTAATCTCCGCCATTCTGGCTATTGGCGGCTATCTGGCCATTAGCAGCCTTTCTGGCGAACGGCCCGGGGGCGGCAACTCACCAGAGCGCATCGTCGCGGACTACCGTGACCTGCTTGCGGCGGCGGAAGGATTGCGATCCTCGGCCGGCAGCGCCTGTGAGAACAAGCAAGATCTGGACACCAAGATCGCATCCCTGGAAGAACAGCTCGCCGATCTGGCGGACAGGAAAAAAGACTGGCTGAACAATGTACCAAAGCTGCCAGATGCCGAACCGGAACAATCGCCCGGCCGGCCGGGATCCGAGGTGCCGGAACTCACCTCGGACGCTCCTCCCCTCCCCGAAGTCGAGATTGAAGTTACCGGATCAGAAGTGCCGGAGCTTTCCTCGGATGTCCCGCCCCTGCCGGACATTGATATAGTAACGACCGACGAAGAATACATTCCTGAATTGCCGGAAATAAATACCGGGCGGCCCGGGTCGGATATGCCGGAGCTTTCCTCGGATGTCCCGCCCCTGCCCGAAATCAATGACGCGGACATTGTCAATCCGGATGTGCCGGCTTTGCCAAAAATTGACAACGCGGACATTATTAATCCGGACGAGCACATTTTCCAGATGGCCGAGTTGGAGCGGCAAATCGGCGATATTTTGCAGGAACTAAAGACAATCTGCCCAGACGAACAAGCGCCGGCCAAAAAAAGGGCTGTTTCCGATAAATGCAGCGATGCCTGCCAGCGACACAGGGATTGCGCCGCCTATACCGAGGATGCTACGCCGGCTGACCTCAAAGACGCGTACGACACCTGCCTGGAAGAATGCGCCGCCTGGCCCAAGGAAATGGTCAAATGTATCAACAAAACCGATATCAAAACCCCCAACGACTGCGTCAGCTTTCTCAATTGCCGACTTCCGCAATATTATGAGGAAAAATACCTTCCATAAACCAATATTTAAAAATTTTTATCGCACCGAAAGCCTACACGCAAATTCGCTGTCGTCTCGCTCCGAAAAAAATTCTTTTATCCCCAATATTATGCAAAACACTAAAAATGCTTTTAAGTGGATAGTCGGTATTCTTCAAAAAAATAAAATTCCTTTTCAATTTTCTGAAGAATTTGCTGCAAAAATTTATGGATCTAATCGTCCTCTCTATGATATTGACATTGAAATGCCCGATAGATACTTTAATAAATTACTTCCGCATATAAAGGATTATTTAGTTTATGGTCCGCAAAGATATTTAGATGAAACTTTCGACCTCCTGCTTATAACTTTAAAATATGAAGGACAAAAAATTGATATTTCCGGCTGCGAAACCGATAAACTTTTTAATCATCAAACAAGACGATGGGAATCTTGCAGCACAGAAATCAATGATGTGGTTGAAAAGAAGTTTTATGGATTAACTGTTCCTGTAATTAAGTGGAAAGATTTAGTGGCATACAAAGAAAAAATCAGAAGACCGATTGACATTGAAGATATAAAAGCTATCCTGCAAAAAAATTGTTAAATAATAATGTATGCCTTTGCCAGCATCTGCCATTGCGCTTCTGTAAAAAAGAAAAATTATACAAAATTCGAATTTATAAATTCGAATTTTTTATCGTATAGGAATTTTCCCCCTAATCCCATATCTGTTATATGGCTTCATCTTGTGGGGGATCTCCCGAAGGGGGATTATTTTTTACTATTTATCAAGAGTAAAAGTGTTTAATATTAGATATTCCATTATTCACCACGCCCCCGCCTGAAGCGGGCATGGAAAGGCGCTGTGTCCGCCTCAGGCGGAGACTTCAAAAAGCCTTTCAGGCTTTTCTTGATTTGCATTAATTTCTGATCTGTATTACAATAAAAATATACCGAACAAATACCGAAACAAAAATTAGCAAAAAATTTGGCTAAAAAAATAAAAATGTGCTAAAATTAAACTAATTAATAAATTTAATTTTATAAAAAACTATGAAAACACAATATGCATTAACTCCTTTTAATACCGTATTACAGGAAAATATATCCTATATTATCCCCAAGGTAAAAGATCTGAATGAAGAAGACAAGCCGCGGGAAAAACTTATCAAATACGGACCGGATATTCTTTCGGTACAAGAACTGCTTGCCATAGTTTTAGGAACCGGCACAAAAAAAGAAGAAGTCATGTCCATGACCTCCAGAATACTGAAAGAATACGGAGAAAAGCCCATTCTCAGCCAAACAAACCCCAAAATATTCCAAAATGAACTGGGAATCCCCGAAACAAAAGCCTGCCAAATCATCGCCTGCTTTGAGTTGGGACGAAGATTCTTTAAAGAAAATAAAACCGGATCAATAACCATTCGCAACGCCAAACAAGCCTTTAATTACCTAAAGGACATGCGCGACCTGCCCAAGGAATATTTGCGCGGCATTTATCTAAACAGCCGCTACAAACTGATTCATGATGAAGTAATATCAGTCGGCACCTTGACCGCCAACATTATCCATCCAAGAGAAATATTTAAACCGGCCATTGAACATTCCGCTGCTGCTATTATTATCGCCCACAACCACCCCTCGGGAAGCCCCACGCCGACTAAGTCCGATATTGAAATCACCAAACAAATAGTAAAAGCCGGAAAAATCCTGGGAATAGACCTTTTAGACCACATCATTATCGCTAAAAATAAATATTCCAGCATCCCCTTAAATTAAAATCGCTAAATATCAATCAAAAAAACAACAATATGAACTATCAAATATCACAAAAAAGCCAAATAATTACTGACAGTATTTTTATCAACACCAAGCAAATCACTTTTATAAAAGACTCCGAAGAAGAAAGAAAATACAGAATACGAAAACACGTAAAAGCTGATGATTATTTCGGCACGCTAGCCACCATCTTCAGCTTAATGGTCCAAGATGACAACCTGGATTATAAAAACACGCAAATCATTGCAAAAATCATAGAAGATTTAATGTATCTTCAAAATAATTATAAAATAATAAAAAAATAAAAAACAGCAATAATTTTTATTGCTGTAATAAATTTCAAATCAACTTTAAAACCTTAAAAACCTCTTTTAGTCCGGCTTGGCTGGTAACCGATAAATACCCTCCTTGATCGCTGATAGAATCGTTTGGGTCTTTATATTTTTTTAATATTTTTTTTGCAATTTTTCCTTCTATTTTCCAATAAAAACCTTCCCTGGTTAATTTATATTTTTTTATCAAAACAGTATTATCCACCACATCAATCATGGTAAATCCGGCTTGCGCCAATTCTTTTTTAATGATCTTTATTTTTTGTTCTGTGCAAAAAACATCTATATTTATCATACTACCTCCACACACAAATACTCACCTCAAAAAAGGTTAACACAAAACACAACAACAGTCAATATAGTTTTTTTAAAAAAAATATATTATAATATTATTAAAGCTCTTAACAAATAGTATCATCAAAAAGGAGAAATAAAGATGGTTAATATTATATTCCCCTTGACTTTAATTATTTTTTGTGCGATTTTTTCTTTTTTAGCCTTATTGTTTTTTTGCAAAAAAATACACGACATATTTGGCGAAGAAGAACCGCCTCCCCCTCCACCCATTAATTATAGCGGTAGACTACTTGATCCCCTGGACAACTCCAACCTGCTCTATCCTTCTGAGATGGAGATTATAGATTATGATTCCCGCAAAAGATTTCAAATGCAAATCAATCAAAATAATAAACAAATTATTAAAAAAGATGGGGCCAACAATCTTTGGAGGTTTGAAAAATGGAACAAAAGATTGAAAAGCGAAGCCCTGTATATGATGAATTTCGGAAACGGACTAAAATTGTATAATATAAAAGATATTGAAGAAAATTTTTCCTTCTTTTTTAGCACCTCCCTGACTATCCCCAACGAATACGATGAAGCTTTATCCAGACTCGCCTCCGGACCAAAAGAAGAATTGAAGCTGATCAATAATGCTGAAAACATCAAAATAGATGACCCGGAAATCGAAAGACTAAAAAAAGAACTCGAAAACATAGCCGGGAAAAACATTGTTGATTTGGAAGTAATCAAAAAAATTATACAAGATAACTCCAAGCTGCATCCGCAAGAAGATACGGAAATCAACCCGGAAGATATGGAAATGATCAAAAGGGCAATTGCCAAAGGGATAAAAAACCTTGAAGCCAAAAAACATCAGACTGACGACAAGAATAAACCAAAAGACGAAAAAAAATAAATCAAAAAAACCGGAAATAATTTTCCGGTTTTTAAATTAACCAATCTCCTTGCTGAGATTTTGATTTTTTACAAATTCGGCATATTTGCCTTTTTTGTTTATTAATTCTTCATGCGTTCCTCTTTCTGCTATTTTTCCATTATCCAAAAAAATTATTTCATCTGCGTACTTTACCATTGACAACCTATGAGTAATTATGATGGTGGTGAAATCCATTTCCTTTTTTATATTATTAATTACTTCCCTAACATCTTTTTCAGTATTAGCATCAAGGTTTGAAGTAGCCTCATCTAGGATTAAAAATTTCGCTCCTCCCATAGTAAGAGCTAAATATGCCCTGGCTATCGCTATCCTTTGCCTTTCTCCGCCGGAAAGATCCTTGCCCCCCTCGCCTATTTTAGTATATATCCCATCGGGGAAATCTTTAGAGCCTAAAGCAGAGGAAAAATTAGAGACGCGCAAAGCTTTTTCAACATCCCTCTCACTGACATGATTACAGCCGTAACGAACATTGTGCAAAATATCCTTATTAAAAATATCAATATCCTGAGGCACAACCGCAAAAAGCTTGCGAAATTTAGGATGGAAAGATTTGATGTTCTTATTATCAATATAAATATCTCCGCCGTTTACATCATAAAGCCTTAAAAAAAGGTTTATAAGAGAAGTCTTTCCAGTACCGGTGCTGCCGACAACGGCCAGGGTATTTCCTTTGGGAATTTCGAGATTAAAATCTGAAAATATTTTTCTGCCGCGTTCCTCATAAAAAAAATCAATATTACAGCAATTAATTTTACCTTCTGCATCGCGCGGCAAAAGAGCTCCCGGAGGATATTCTATGTTTGATTTTTGATCCATCAAATCTTTCATACGGATAACAGAAATCAAATTTATCAATATTCCCTGAAAGGCGTTAATCACAAACCAAATACCTTTATACATAGTGCGCGTAGTGGAAAAAATATAAAACATAATACCCAGGGTAACAACACCATAAACCGATAAATAATAACTCGCTCCAAATGCTACCAAATAACAGCTATAAATTATCACACTGGCAAAAAAACCATGCCAATAAATTATCTTATTAGCTTTAATCGTCAATTCTTTTCTGCGGGATAAAACATCGGAAAATCTTTGCGATTCTTCTCCTTCCTGAACATTTATCTTAACTGTATTAATACAAATAATAGACTCGCAAAATATGCCGTTAGCCTCTTCTTTGGCTATTTCCACATCACGCCACACAACAGCTGATTTCTGATATCCGCGCCACAACACCCAGATAGCGATGGGTAGTGGCAGAAAAAATATTAATCCTAAACGCCAATCCATCCAAAATACCATTGCAGTATTCATGAACAAATAAATAATATTCGGCAATCCATTATAGATATGGTTTAGAATGTTGCCGGAATTGACGCATCCCTTGCTGATTTTAGAAACCTTTTTACCGGTATTTTCACCAAGATGAAAACTAATAGGCAAAAAAAGCAGTCTTTCAAAAGCTGTCTGCGGCCAACTGGCCATTAAATTTTCCCGATATTTTAAAAAACGAATATCCATAATAATTTTTTTTAAAAATTCATTAAAAATTATTATAGATAAAACAAATAATAATAAAAAGGTTACTTCGTGATTAATAATGGATGTTTTTTCCGATGCCTTGGCTAAATCGATGATATTTTTTGCAACATAAACCTGATACAGGCTTAGAAACGTAGAAACAGCCGCCCATCCCAAAAACTCCCACAATCTCTTCCTATGCCCCTCTAAAAGCTCCCAAAGAGCTTTTAAGCCTTTTTTAAAAAAGGCATATTCAAACTTCTGCGCTCCATGTCTCATCTTACCACCTATATGTTTATTTGTTAAAGTGCTTTAAGGTTTTTAATTGTTATAAATTACCACAAAAAAACTATTTGGTCAAAACAAATAGTCAATATTTAAAACCTGTTTATTTATATGATACCCTTATATCCGCGAATAAAACGCCGAATTTTATGGACAAACACCATCATTCTGCATACAGGCATACGCGCAGCTTGGACATTCTTCATAATCTTGCGCGCGGTAGCAGCCGAATGACCTGCAAATGCAGCGACCGTCATTATCAACATAAGCATCCTGAATATCTCCGCAGTCTTTCTGCAGGCATCCGATCTGCGGATCAAAATAATATCCATTTTTACATCCGCTGATATTCAAAGGAGCTTTATATCCTCTTTTTTTAGTCATCTCAAAAGTATTAACAGCCTTTTGAGCGCTATTTTTCAAAGATTCGGTAGTGGTAGCTTTTTGTTTTTCCATACTCTCAATAAAATCATTTATTACATTATCCAAAAAAAACCCGATACTATCTCCCGCCAATGCCCTGCCACTATCCTTGCTTTCTTCCAGCAATTTAAAAGCTTTAGTCTTTAAATTATCGAGATAAGAGGAATCCAAGCTGTATTCTTTTTCAATATCCGATATGCTTTTAGAAATCAACAATTCCACCAGTTCCAACCCTTCAGTTTTTCCCTGATCCATAAAAATCTTGATGATATCAGAATTGATCAACTGAATATTCTCATCATCCGTACCGCTGGTTTGCAGATACAGTAAATTGTTATTTTTGATAATAAAAACAGCCTTATCCGATTCATACATCTGTATCGGGCTTTCTTTGTTTTCTTCTGGATATATTTTATTAATGTTAAGAGCCCCCAAAATACCAGCGACATCGCTAAATTTCATTATTCGGGAAAAATCGCTTGGCCTTAAAGCAGTTGGTGGATTGTCTGCGCTCCCCATATATTCTTCGTTAGACATATTTTTTCCTTCCAAAAATAAAAACTTTTTATGGTGCCGATCATAAAACCATATCTCAAATTTTTTAAAATTTTTTTCTTCTGGAATATAAGCCACCACAAACTGGTCCGGTATACCAAAAGTCGCCCGAATCTGCAATTGTTCTTCCGATAAAATCCCTTTTATAAAATATATCTGATACAAATAAAAACCGAAAAAAACAATGATAATAAAAATAATAAATTTAATAAATCTCATATAAATTAACTCTATGTATTAATTTTAGCATTTTCCGGCATGATATCCAAATTATTGTATTAGTTCACCACATATTGGACAACATAGCCATTATTGATTAAATAATCCACAGGAGTCTCTAAATTTAGCCCCCAATGGA
>MFGN01000009.1 GCA_001780285.1 Candidatus Falkowbacteria bacterium RIFOXYD12_FULL_34_57
GGGAACGAATACAACTTTTATCGCTAATAATTATTATGATCCGACAGATTTTATTCAGGATAATTGTTTGGTTGGAGAATTTGAGGATTACAGCACTTATTTGACCGGACTTTTTTTGGATGAATATAATAATGTAACCGATAACGGTGAAGACGGAATTGGTTTGTTTGGAATTCCTTTTGATAACGATAATAAGGGTCTATGGGTCCATGAGTGGCCGGATGCTGCTTGTAACCCGGCAGAAACTCCGCCGGATACCTGTAATACTGACGGACTTTATGTGCAGGATTTTCTTTTGGTGGACGGCGAAAATGAATATTGGTCGCAGTTGGTTCTGAATACTGAAATAGGTCAAGTTTTTCCGGTTATGGATGAGATATTGGAATACTGGCATGATAATTATGGTTATTCGGATTTCGGTCCGCCGATCGGGAGAGAGCATCAAATAACTGATCAGTCTGACAATGATGTTATGGTTCAGGCATTTCAGAAAAACGGTACCATAAAATATATCGGTACTGATCTTACGACCGAAACAACCAGAGAATATACCGCAGCAGAATTATACGGCCTAGTCGCTTTTTATCCCTTCAACGGCAATGCGAATGATGAAAGCGGGAATGGTAATCACGGAACAGTTTATGGCGCAACCCTAACAACAGACAGATTTGGAAATACCAATAGCGCTTATAGCTTTGACGGAGTAAATGACTATATCGAGAAAACTAGTCCGTCTAGCGCCCTTAATATCGGTTCACAGAGCTATACAATATGCGCCTGGATAAAGTTTACCGGAGCCAGCTCTGCGCAAATGATTGTATCCCGCTACGAATGTGGTTGGGATTGTGATGCTGGAAACACCCCAGCGTATTATTGTTTACGCCTAAACAATACCACATGGAATATATTTACAAAATTAAGAGGCGACAATAATATATTTATTGGTGCTTCCGAAAGCACGAACCTCTACGATGGAGAATGGCATCATGTTGGTTTTGTGCTTAATCGCAGCACATCATCACTGACAGCTTTTGTGGATGGTGGTCTTGGCACTTCCTATTCATCAGAATCACTTGGAAGTATAAACGATCCCGGTTCCCCGTTTGAGATAGGGCGCACTTTTATTCAAGATTGGGGAGTTCCTACTAATTATTTTTCCGGAAAGATAGATGATGTTCGTGTTTACAACCGCGTTCTTTCCGGAGATGAAATTCAGGAGCTTGCTGATGACAAGCCCTAAAACCGGAGGATTATTGGAACCATAATGTTCTTATGAATTAATTAATATTGTTTATATGTAGACAGAGATTTTTCTCTGTTTTTTAATTTTTTAAAAATGATTTACCATTTTATTTTTTTAAAAAATAATATATACTTATTATATACTTAATACTTAATATGCCTTGCAGGAAATATCCTTGGGGTACTAAAAAATATGAATATTGAAGAATTATTAAAAAGGGCTACCGAAAAAAAAGCTTCTGATTTGCACCTGATTGTGGGACTTAGTCCGGTTTTGCGCATTGACGGCGATTTAACATTTATAGAAAAGGAAAAACAAATTACTAAAAAAGACATGGAACAGATGGCGCTTTCTTTGTTGAACCCTTTGCAAAAGGAAAAGTTTTTAAAAGAACGAGAATTGGATATCGGGTTAGAGGTGGATGGTTCTAGATATAGGGTTAATTTGCATTTTGAAAAAGATAATATGGGTCTTGTAGCCAGGGTTATTGAAAATAAAATTCCGACTATTGAAGAATTAGGATTACCTAAAATAGTGTATAAGTTACTGGACTTAAAACAAGGACTTATATTGCTTACCGGACCGACAGGCTGCGGTAAATCTACTTCACTTGCCGCTATGATTGAATATATTAACAATAATCGTTTTTCTAACATTATTACTTTGGAAGATCCGATTGAATATTTATTTACGCCAAACAACAGTATAATCATGCAACGCCAGTTAGGAAGTGATATATTATCCTTTGCATCCGGGCTTAAACATGCCTTAAGACAAGATCCCAATGTTATTATGGTGGGAGAGATGAGGGATTTAGAAACCATAGCCACCACCATTACTCTGGCAGAAACCGGACATTTAGTTTTAGCTACCCTTCATACCTACAATGCTTCGCAGACTATTGATAGAATAATCGATATTTTTCCGCCGCATCAACAGAATCAGGTTAGGATGCAGCTCTCTATGACGCTTGCCGGAGTTATTTCCCAGCGTCTTTTAAGTAAAATTGATGGTGGACGAGTGGCGAGTCGTGAGATAATGATTAATACCCCCGCAGTTTCTAATTTAATTCGGGAAGGTAAAACAACACAACTCAAAACCGTGATTGAGACTAGTTCTAAGGAGGGTATGGTTAGCATTGATCAGGATATAAAGAGATTGTTTAAGGAGAAACTAATATCTAAAGAAACAGCGCAGCTCTACATGGACAATCCAGAAATTTTGGACAAGTTCAGAATTATTTAATTAGTAATTCATTTATAGCTTTGGGTTTAAAATATTTAAATTACAATTTTTAAAAAAATTAAACAGTAAAAAATTATTTTAAAATTAATAAAAAATAATAAAATTTTGTGAATTAAATCATAGTTTAAAAATAGCTTATATTTAATAAAAAAACAATTAATAAATTCTATTTTTTTTTACTTGACTGAGGTGTTGACATAAATTTAAAATACTGTATAATATAATTACATTTTTAATAATATATATTTATGTATAGACTAACTACTGTTAATATAAAAAGCGGTTAAATTATTAAGCTCACTTTGAGTTATTTCGTTACCGCTTTTCATGGCGGTTTTTTTGTACGCAATATATAAGAACTTTAAAAATTAAATACATTAATTATAATAATAGACGAACATTATTATAATTAAAAAATATAAACTTGAAAAAACAAAGAACGAAAAATATAACAAATTAAATATAAAGCATCTTAAATTTTAGTTTTCATATTTTTATTTTAAAAATAAAAATGTGGGAAAATCTCGTTAAGAGTATATGGTGGATGCCTTGACATAAGAAGACGATGAAGGACGTAGCAGCCTGCGATAAGCCTCGGTTAGGTGGCAAGCAACCTTTGATCCGTGGATTTCCGAATGGGGAAACCTGTCTCGTTGAAGACGAGACGTCCGCTATCTGAATATATAGGATAGTGAGACGAAAACCCGGTGAATTGAAACATCTTAGTAGCCGGAGGAAAAGAAAACAATTGTTTATTCCCTTAGTAGTGGCGAGCGAAAAGGGATCAGCCAAAACTTTTTAAACCAAGTGTGATGGATTTTCACGCAAGTGAATTGAAATTATATCGAAGGATCTGGGTCCATATGTTTATTAAGCGTTGTAAGACATTGCGTTTACTCCCTAGATGAGTAAGGTAGAGATATAAATTATAACTTCCCTAGTTGAAGCGAGCTGGAAAGCTCCGCCAGAGAAGGTGACAGCCCTGTAAGGCGAAAGGGGTTATTGCTCTACGGTAATTGTTCTTTAGTACTGCGGAACTCGTGAAATTCCGCAGGAATCCGGGTCGACTATGATCCAAGGCTAAATACTTCTTATGATCGATAGTGAACCAGTACCGTGAGGGAAAGGTGAAAAGCATCCCGGTGAGGGAGGTGAAATAGTACCTGAAACCATATACTTACAAAGAGTCGGAGTCCCCTTCGGGGGATGACGGCGTGCCTATTGAAGAATGAGCCAACGAGTTTGTTCTATGTGGCTTGACTAAATTCCATTTGGAATGAAGTCGTAGTGAAAGCGAGGGTTAATAGCCCGTATCCACTTATTTTGTTGAAACATGTTATGTTCATGTCTCAACAAAATATTTGGAGTGTCGCATGGACAAGACCCGAAGCCGGGTGATCTAGCCATGGCCAGGTTGAAGTGGTGAGAAATCATCATGGAGGACCGAACCCACTAGTCGTGCAATACTAGGGGATGAGCTGTGGTTAGCGGAGAAATTCCAATCGAACTCGGCAATAGCTGGTTCTCCTCGAAATAGCTTTAGGGCTAGCGTCGAACGCTGACTACTGGGGGTAGAGCACTGAATGGGTTTGGAGCCTTCGGGTATCCTACCTAACCAAACTCCGAATACCAGTAGGAGAAGTTCGGCAGTCAGACTATGGGGGCTAAGCTCCATTAGTCAAAAGGGAAACAGCCCAGACCGCAGTTTAAGGTCCCAAAATATATGCTAAGTGTAAAAGGTGGTGTCGCGACTGCGACAACTAGGAGGTTGGCTTAGAAGCAGCCATCCTTTAAAGATAGCGTAACAGCTCACTAGTCTAGTTGTCTCGCGCCGAAAATTTATCGGGGCTAAGCATATTACCGAATACGCGGATTGTCTGTGTTTACACAGACAGTGGTAGAGGAGCATTTCATGGGCGTTGAAGTCAAGTCGTGAGGCTTGGTGGAGCGCATGGAAGCGAGAATGTTGGCATGAGTAGCAAAAAGGCGGGTGAGAACCCCGCCCACCGCAAGCCTAAGGGTTCCTGGGCAACGTAAATCGACCCAGGGTTAGTCGGTCCTAAGACGAGGCCCGTGTAGTGCGGGCGTAGCCGATGGATGAGCTGGTTAATATTCCAGCACTACTGTTAGTTTCCGATGGGGGGACGCAGTTTGAATCTTTGAGCGTGTTTATGGTATGCACGTTGTTGGCCTATTGGCGTAATCTAGGTAAATCCGGATTACATAAACCAAGAAGTTGACTGAAGATGAGGCCTTTGGCTAAATCAACTCAGATTGAAAAATTGCCCAGAAAAACCTCTAGGGCTAAACTAATAGTATCCGTACCGTAAACCGACACAGGTAGGCGAGGCGAGTAGCCTCAGGTGTACGAGAGAACCTTCGTTAAGGAACTCGGCAAAACAGCGGCCGTAATTTCGAGATAAGGCCTGCCCCGAGCAATCGGGGCCGCAGCTAAAGAGCCCGGGTGACTGTTTATCAAAAACACAGCTCTCTGCTAACTCGTAAGAGGATGTATAGAGGGTGACGTCTGGCCAGTGTCCGAACGTTAAGGGGAGGGGTTATCCTTCGGGAGAAGCCTTGAACTGAAGCGCGGATGAACGCCGGCCGTAAATATAACGGTCCTAAGGTAGCGAAATTCCTTGTCGGGTAAGTTCCGACCTGCACGAATGACGTAACAACTTGGGCACTGTCTCAACGAAGGACTCGGCGAAATTACAATACGAGTAAAGATGCTCGTTAACCATAGTCGGACGAAAAGACCCCGTGAAGCTTTACTATAGCTTGATATTGGATTAGGGGTACACATGTTCAGTATAGGTGGGAGACCTTCGGGTCACCAGTGAGATACCACCCTTGTGTAGTTTTAATTCTAACCTCAGTCCTTGAATCAGGTCGAGGGACAGTATCTGGTGGGTAGTTTGTCTGGGGCGGATGCCTCCCAAAAAGTAACGGAGGCGTTTACAAAGGTTGGCTATCCCGGAATGGAAACCCGGGAGATAGTGTAAAGGCATAAGCCAGCTTTACTGCAAGACCAACAAGTCGAGCAGTTGCGAAAGCAGAACTTAGTGATCCGACCGTCCAATGTAGGATGGCGGAAGCTCATCGGATAAAAGCTACTCCGGGGATAACAGGCTAGTCACGCCCAAGCGTCCACAGCGACGGCGTGGTTCGGCACCTCGATGTCGGCTCGTCGCATCCTGGGGGTGAAGAAGCTCCCAAGGGTTGGGCTGTTCGCCCATTAAAGCGGCACGCGAGCTGGGTTCAGACCGTCGTAAGACAGGTCGGTCTCCTATCCACTATGGTCGTGGAAACTTGAGAAGGCCGTTCCCTAGTACGAGAGGACCGGGAATGACGAAGCTCTAGTGTACCGGCTGTCCCACCAGGGGCATTGTCGGGTAGCTACCTTCGGTTTGGATAAGCGCTGAAAGCATATAAGCGCGAAGCCGTCTTCAAGATAAGGTTTCATAGAGTCGCGGGAGACTACCGCGTTGATAGGCTCTAGGTGTAAGCTCAGCAATGGGTTTAGCCGAGGAGTACTAATCACTCATTTGATTTTCCCACATTTTTGAATTTTAAAATAAGAAATGTGTTAAAATTTAATACTTTATATTTGTAAAAAATAAATTATATTTTTAGTTCAACATAAAAGACATCATTGTTTTGGTGGTTCTAGCGGGAGGGGTACACCTGATCCCATCTCGAACTCAGAAGTTAAGCCTCCTAGCGCCGATGATACTTGGGTTTTAACCCTGGAAAAGTAGGTCGCCGCCAAAACAATGGTGTTTTTTTATTTTTTTAAAAATGACACCGGGATTGGTTATTTTGACATATTCAGTGAATATTTACTTTTTAAAGTGTTGGTATTTTATGAGTTGACATTTTTAGTATTTTTTGCTAATATATTGAAATATTTTAGAACCTTAAAATTTAAATTGAATATTTGGGGGTTTGGAATGCCATTACCGCTAGGACATGCTGTAATTGGAGCAGCTGTTTATTCAGTTTGTGCCAATATAAGGAATAATGTTAAAAAAAATAATTGGTTTATTTTAGCTTTATTTATTTTTGTCTTGGCTAATTTGCCAGATATAGATTTTATTTTCGGACTTATGTATGCTGGTGACGGCAGTATTATGCATCGCGGACCTACGCACAGTATTTATTTTGCGCTCTTATTCGGATATCTAGCCCACTTATTTTCCAAATATTCAATTATTATACCAGAAGTAGGATTTATTCCCTGTCTGCTGGTTATTTTATCTCATCCAATACTAGATATTGTGACCGACATACTTGAAAGAGAATGTTTTTCTTGGAAGTATTTTTTACAATTATTTTATTTTCCCCTAACTAAACCTGGTTATAATATTGGGTTTTGGGATATTATAAACACAATTTTTGAGAAAAGTCTCGGAGACTATAAAATTATTGTTTTTGGTTTTTTTGTAATTTTTATTGTGATAATTATAAAAAAAATATGTTAACCCAGGAAAGGAAGAAGAAAAATGTATCAAGTTTTTATTGGATTTAAAAAGATTGGAGAATTCAAAAATTTCGGCGAAGCAGTAGCTTTTTTTGTTAAAAAAGGAAAGAAAATTACTGGAGAGCAGGAATTAAGAAATTTATACAGCACCGGCACGATAGAATGGGAAGGCCGCACCTCTTTTTATACTAATGGTTTTTTTACCAGTACCAGAGCTTTTGAATTTGAACAAATTATCAACCTTGCCCTTATTTTAGATATTACTGATGATAATGGAGAATTAACCGGAAATGTTCCGGAGGTTGGCGATGTAGTTGTAGAAGAAGATTTTTTTAAGCCTTCTAGATACATGGACAGGGGAGAGTGGAATAAATATTTACAAAAACTCAAAGAAAGACTGGAAAGTTAAAATGCCAGAGAAAAAATTTCCCAGAATACTTGTTTTTGATGAACATTTAGATGACTTTAAAAGAAGAGAACTTTATCTGTATATGGTTTTTGGCCAGGAGACGGGTGATGATAAGTTTTTACAAAATGCTGAATTTTTTAATTCTCTTTCAGATTATCAAAAGGTAATTGCTGAATTTAGAGAAAAAAGAAAATGGCCTCAAATTATTATATTTGATGATTGTGCAAGACAAGGAAATAACATCGAACTGATAAAAAAATATATTGCAGATTTGAGAAATAGCGGATTTGGAGGTGTAATTATCATAAAAGATGAAAGCCCCATTGATCATAATTGGTTATTTTTGGGGGCTAATTATGAAATCAGCCCGCAAACCATATCAGATGATGTGAAAAAAATTTTGAAAGATTTGGGATATTAATGAAAATAAACAAAACGATTCAAAAATGAATCGTTTTTTTATCAGCAAAAATTTAAATAATGTTTTGATTAAAATTCCTCCCCCTTCCAGGATACTTCCCTTAAGAAAAGGAGACTTTAATAAATAAAAGTGTTAAAATATTAATATGTTAAGATATTAATATGAATGTTGTAAATTATTTATTTTATTATTTCATTGTTATTAATATTGTTTCTGGCTTCTTTTTTGTATTAGATAAGTTTAATTCTGCTTATAATAATAGAAAAAGAATATCGGAATTCAAGCTCCATATTTTAGAAACACTGGGAGGGGTTTTTGTTATTTTTTTATTAATACACATTATTCGGCACAAGAATCGCAAAATGGAATATAATTTTATTACGGGGATTATTTTATTGGTTTGGGTTATTTTGTTATATTATTTGTTTCAGTATTTTGGTTTGAAGATTGAGTTTTAGGGTATATACATTTTTCTCCTACTATTAAAAGTGAAGTATAAAAATTCCGTGAACGACGAGATTGCCGCGTCGCCGTTGTTTTTCCCAATGATACATAAGGCATGTTAACAGTGCGTTTTAATTGTGGATAACTTTTATTTTTTTATAAAATTGTATTAATTTTTTATGACAATGGTATATAAAAAAAATAACTAAAATTAAATAAAAAATATAAAAAATAAAAAAATTGTCGAAAAATATTTGACAATTTTTTGCTTTAAGCATATTATTTATAATATAGTTCATTGATATCTTATAACCATTAAAAAGGAGGCAAAAGGTTATGCGTGGTATTGAGATTAGTTATTGTAATGTATGTATTAATGCTTTGGTGGGAGCTTATAAACAACTTCTTCAGACTAGCGCCATAGAGGCTTTAGCAAAATCTAATTATGGTAAAAGTGATACCAGGGGTTTTGATGCAATCGTTGAAAGTATCATAAAAAGAAGATTAAACAATTATGACAATGAGGTGGTTCTGATTACCGAAGAGACAGACCAGACTACTTCCCGCACTTGGCCTATTGACCCTGATCCATCTCAGCAGCCGAAAATGTTTTTTTCTGATCCGGTTGATCGTTCTAAATATTTAGAAAAATTGATTATGAAAATGACCGAGAATGATGACATTAAACATATTAAAATCGGCGAACTTTTAGGTCGGAAGGATGTAGTGGATATTTGGGAAAGCGTGGTTGATCATGAACCGGTTGCTATCACCGGAGCTACCGCAGCTATTACTTATGTAAACCGAGGCCATATTGTTTTTTCTGTGATATTAAATTTTATTACCAGTGAGATTTTCGTGGCTTGCGATATGGGTGTCAGCAGGATGCCGATCGATGTTCATGAAAAGAAAACAGAAAGATTATTGGAATATATGGTAGCCAGAGGAGAAAAGATACATTTTCGGAGCGCTCAGGAAAGTTTTTCCAGTGAAGATGATTATAATCGTTTTGTTACTTTTCTGGGTAAAACTATGTATGCGGAAATTTTTGAAGAAAGCCGGGTGATTATTGGTGACTATGGTAAATTTTTGCATCACAGAGAACCTGGCGGGCCCTCCCGAATTCTTTATCTTTCTGATCTGCAAAACGGAGATACGCCAATCGGTTTTGTAATCGGTAACGGCGAAAAAATTGGAGAGTGGATACATTGGCTCGCTTTTGTGAAGTTTGCTAGAAATAAGCACGGCAATCCGGCACTCAGGGCTTATGAAATATCACTCAAGAAGGCTTTATTCAAAGATGAAGTACTGGTTGCCACCCCTCCGGCTTATAGTATTTTTAATTGTCAGGATGAAAATAGGTGTTATATTGATGTGAGTCGCATGAAAAATCATGATGCTCCAAGCCGTTTTCGATCTATAATTGTAGTTGCTCCCTGTGATAATGAAAGAATTACCCCCATAATGGATCGTCACGAATATCGTGATATTGGAAAATGTTTATAAGATAAATATAATGAATGTTCTCATGAACATTCATTCTTAAAAAAATATTTATTAATATATAAAGAGTTAATATGGATGTTTCAATTTTAAAAAAATTAGATCTGGGAGATAAAGAGATAAAAGTTTATTTAGGACTTTTGGAGTATGGAGCTATTTCAGTGCGAGGATTGGCTGATTTAACCAATCTTAACAGGGGGAGTGTGTATGATATTTTAAAAAAATTACAAGAAGATGGATTGGTAAGTTTTTATCATCATGCCACTAAACAAAAATTTACAGCTGAAGATCCGGAAAAACTAGAAACACTACTTATAGAAAAAGAAAAAGAACTGCAAAGCACCAAGCAAAAAATTCAGAAAATCATCCCTGAATTAAAATCTATACAGGACAAGGGCGGCAATACTCCAACTACTAAGTTTTATGAAGGGAGGCAAGGCATAAAAACAATACTTGAAGATATCTTAGATTGTTTAAAAATGTTAAAGACAAAAGAAAAGGAGTATTATGTCTATTCAGCCACCGAGGCAAGTGATGATATAAATAGTGCTTTTCCTAATTTTACTCAAGAGAGAATAAAAAATAAAATAAAAGTTAAGGTGATTTCTTTAGCTAGGGGCGGTAAAACCAGCGGACTTGATGAGCGAAGATGGCTGGGGACAGAGAAAAAGTCCGCAACTTTTATTATTATCTATGCTGGAAAATGCGCTTTTATATCTAGAGACGCAAAAGGTGTTCCCGTGGGAGTAATAATTGAAAATAAAATGATTTATAATACTCAGAAAATAATATTTGGAGAACTTTGGAGGATGTTAAAAAAATAATTTACCACTGTCATTTTGAGCGATAATGAAGAATCCCATGATTTTAGTTATTAACGAGATTCTTCCCTCCAAGGCGGGCACAGCACTGCACTTCGCTTCATTCAGAATGACAATGTGTTTTTAAAATAGCTAATTAATTTAATGTTGATATGTTAAAATGCTAGCATGTTAATATGAAAAAATGTATGTGTGGTATTGTGGGATATATTGGAAAAAATAGAGCCTTGCCAATCCTTTTGGACGGGCTTCGGCGGCTTGAGTATCGAGGATATGATTCTTCCGGGATTGTTATTTGTGATGATATTTTCCATGATTTTAGAGTTGTGGGTAAAATAAAAGAGTTGGATAAAAAAATTGCCAATATGAGCCTTGGCGGAAATATTGGCATTGCACATACTCGCTGGGCGACGCATGGCGCGCCCACAGAAAATAATGCTCACCCACATTGCGATTGTACGGGTAATATTCGCGTGGTACATAATGGAATTATTGAAAATCATTCCGCACTTAGAAAACAATTGGAGCGAAAAGGGCATATTTTTAAATCACAAACAGATACAGAGGTTGTCCCGCATTTATTGGAGGATTTATATAAAGGAAATATAACAGAAACCTTAAAGGATGTGTTGCGGATTATCAAAGGCACTTATGGCCTAGCTGTACTTTGTGCGCAAGAGCCGGAAAAAATATTAGTAGCACGCAAAGGCAGCCCCCTAGTAATTGGAATTGGAAAAGATGAAACAATTATTGCTTCCGATGTTTCAGCAATATTGCAATATACAAAAGAAGTTATATACCTGGAAGACGGAGAGATGGCAGAAATTTACGCTGACCACTTTAAAATTTTTGATTCAGCGGCCAATGAGGTTGATAAAAACATTGAAAGAATAGAATGGGATATTGATGAGGCCACTAAAAAAGGTTTTGATCATTTTATGCTTAAAGAGATCTTTGAACAGCCGTCTACTATTACCGATAGTATTCGAGGAAGAGTAGTCATGGATGAGGGGAAGGTAAAATTGGGAGGATTAGAGATATGTGTTGATAAATTGCGCGGCATTAAAAGAATAATAATCATAGCTTGCGGTACTGCTTGGCATGCCGGACTTATTGGTGAGTATATGATAGAGGAATATGCTGGTATTCCGGTGGAAGTGGAATGGGCTAGTGAATTTCGTTATCGCAAGCCGATTCTTGATAAAAAAACAGCAGTTCTTGTGATTAGCCAATCAGGTGAAACCGCTGATACCTTGGCAGCTTTAAGGGAGGCGCGAGAAAAAGGAGCGTTAACACTCGGAATTGTTAATACTGTCGGTTCTACTATTGCACGCGAGACAGATGCCGGAGTTTATAATCATATAGGTCCGGAGATTTCAGTTGCGTCCACCAAGGCTTTTACATCCCAGGTTTCCATCCTTGCTTTGCTCACTGTGCTTTTGGGCAGGCAGCGAGGCATGTCTCTTGTTATGGGTCAGCGGATATTGAAAGAACTGCAGGCCCTACCGGAAAAAATTGAAAATTATCTTTCTACAAACAATATTAAAGATATAGCACGCAAATATTATCATGTAAATAATTTTGCATTTTTGGGCCGCAAGTATAATCAACCGACAGCCTTGGAAGGTGCTTTAAAACTAAAAGAGATATCTTATATCCATGCCGAAGGTTTTCCGTCCGGAGAAATGAAACACGGTTCTATTGCTATGATTGAACCTGGTTTCCCGTCTTTTTTTATCGCTCCCCGCGACAGTGTATATGAGAAAAATGTTAGTAATATAGAAGAAATAAAATCAAGAGGCGGAAATGTGATAGTGATTACCACAGAAGGAAATAAGGAATTAGAAAAAATTGCAGATGATGTTATTTATATACCAAAGACATTGGAAATGCTTACACCGATTTTAGCCAGCGTTCCCCTGCAGCTTTTTGCATATTATGTTTCAAGTTTGAAGGGTTTAGATGTTGATAAGCCGAGAAACTTAGCAAAGAGTGTTACGGTGGAATAATTGTATGGATTTAAGATTTAATAATAAAAACAGGGACTTGTTTGTCCCTGTGATAATATTTTTTTAAGGAAGTTTATTTAGAATTGTTTCCCAGGCGGCTTCCATTTCCGGTTGATCGCAGTTTGCCATCTTTTTAAAAGAGAAGAAGACGGCAGTAAACAGGCCGATACAAATGCCGAACATTGGGATGGTAAAAAGATAAGCAGCTCCACTAGATAATCCCATTATAATCAATGATAGTACCGTTGCTCCCAGTAATAAATACAGCAGGTCTTCGCCCTTTTTTATCATTTTTTGGTTCATTGTTTTTCCTCCAATATATTATTTATGACCAAACAATCTTGCAAAGTAGTTATAAAATTTTGTTTTAACTCTGAAGGCTTCGTGGGTTTCAATGATTATATTGACACCCAAAACAATAATAAATTGTCCCCACATCAGGCAGTGTAGCAAAAGATGCTGCGGATTGGATTGCGCGTAACAAAAAAAACAGATCAGGATTAAACCACTAATTTCATAAATCGGGAAAAGCTTGTCTAATAATCCGAATTTAAATTTGTTGCTCATTTTTTCTCCTTTTTGTTTATAATATTTTTATCCAGAATTTATAGCATATTCCTTGAATTTTTTCTTTTTCATTATTTTCTATTGTCCATAATGAAAAAAAAGTCACAAGAAAAATAAGTAAACAAGGAATAATAATCAGTATTGGTGTTGAACCATAAAAAGGCGTAAATGTTAAACCAAACCACATTGATAATAAAAGTAATATTTTGATTTTGCAATGCAAATTTTCCAGTTTCTCAGATAATTTGTCCATTATTTTTCCTTAATGTTAAGGTTCAATTATTAGTTGTTAGATATTAGCATAATTTTAAAGTAATGTCAAGCGTAAAAAAAGAAAAATTTAAAGCTGTAATATTTGATATGGACGGAGTTTTAATTGATTCAGAATTAATATGGTTTCAGAAATATCATCAACTTTTAGCTTTGTTAGCTCCTAGTCTTTCGATATCTGTTCATAAAAATTTACTAGGAAGAAGTATTGAAGGTATTTATGACTATCTTTATGATAATTATGAAGGGGGTTTAAAAATTAAAAATAAGAGAAAATTTTTTAAAGAATATGAAAATTTTGGCATAAGTTATATCTATAATTGCACTAATTTACTTTTTAACGCCGATCAAGTTTTAGCTGAATTAAAAAAATGTATTCCTTTAGCGCTTGCTTCTTCATCTCCCTGGACATGGATTAATCAAAGTCTAGAGTTGCATAATTTGCAAAAATATTTTAAAGTTGTTGTATCGGGACAAGATTTAAAAAAAGCAAAACCTAATCCAGATATTTATTTAAAGACAGCTAAAGAATTAAATTGTAATCCGGAAGATTGTTTAGTAATTGAAGATTCTGTTGCTGGAGTAGAGGCAGGAAAAAATGCTAAGATGCAGGTATTAGGACTTAGAAACGGATTTAATCATGATCAAAATTTAGAAAAAGCAGATAAAATAATTAATCACTTAAAAGAAATTATAAAAGTAGTGTGTTAACATGTTAAAATATTAATATGTTAAAATAAAAAAATGTCTAATAAAAAAATAGTAACAATCGGAGGGGGGTCAGGACAGTTTGCTCTTCTTTCCGGACTTCGTGATTTAGAAAGAATTGATATTACCGCTATTGTCTCTATGGTGGATAGTGGAGGCAGTACCGGGCGTCTTCGGGATGAGCTGGGGGTTTTACCCCCGGGGGATATTTTAAAGTGTGTTTTAGCTTTGTCTGAAGATAGAACTGCGGCTCGAGAAATTCTACAAAAAAGATTTAAAGAAAATAGTAAATTATCAGGACACAGCGTCGGCAACATGCTGCTTACAATGCTGACTCAGTATACCGGAGATTTTGCAAAAGGAGTGGAGGCCTTGGGTGATATTTTGAGCGCGCGAGGCAAGGTGCTGCCGGTCACAACCGATAAAGCCACACTGGTTGCAGAATTAACCGATGGGAGCCGGCTTTATGGCGAGGCGGCAATTGATGTACCTCGCGGAGAAGTGCGGGAAAAAATACAAAAAACTTTTTTGGTTCCGCATCATAGCGACCGAATCCGCGTTCACCCGCCAGTAATTGAAGCCATAGAAATGGCCGATTATATTATTATTGGTCCCGGAGACCTGTATACCAGCATTGTTCCCAATCTTTTAGTTCAAAAAGTTGCCGAAACCATCAGGAGATCAGACGCTCAGATTTTATTTATAGTTAATGTAATGACAAAGTTTGGAGAGACGGATAATTTTACCGGAAAAGACTTTATTTTAAATTTAGAGAGTTTTATTAATAGAAAAGTAGATACGGCCATTTTTAATTCCGCTGTTCCCCAAGAAGATATTTTAAGGGAATATAAAAAACAAAAAGCTAGCTTGGTGGAAGTAGACATGGAAGATAATTGGGGGGGGAGGAAAATAATAAAAGAAGACATACTTAATTCCGGAGATATATTGCGCCATGACAGCCAAAAGCTCGCAGAGGTGATTGATTTATTAATAGTTTAGCTATGTTAATTGTTTTTGATTTAGATCACACATTATTTGACGCTTTAAAATTTAAAGATGCCTTGGCTGAGTGTTTTACTTTTAAAGAAGGCGGGTTTATAAAAAGTTATCGTAAATATTTTGGAAAATTTAAAGAGAATTTTAATCCCTATAAACATGTTAGTTATCTAATTTCTGAAGGCAAAATTGATTCAGGAAACGGACAGAAAATTAAAATTCAGATTATTAATTTATTAAAAAGAGCGGATAATTTTGTCTTTAGCGGAGCAGAAAGTATCTTAGAAAATTTAAAGGAAGGTGATAGAGAATTGGTTTTACTTACTTTTGGAGATATTGTTTGGCAAAAAATGAAGATAAAAAATTTAGCTATAAAAAATTATTTCAATCGTATAATAATAACCGACAAATCTAAAATTACCGCCCTGGATGCCTATAAAAATTATTCAGGCAGAAAGATTATGATTAATGATAATGCGCAAGAAAATAAGGCATTAAAAAAAGAATTGCCGGACTGGGAAATTTATTTAGTAGATGGTCCGTACGCAGATGTGGTTGAACATGGCTTTAAGAAATATACCTTAAAACAAGTTTTGAAACATTTAATTTAATTTTCCCCGTGTCATTCTAAACCTTCCTCCCAAGACGGACAAGGATTCAGAATCCATATAGTAAGACATATTGAACATGTCATGGATATTGAATCCCTCCAATCCGGCGGGCAGGCAAGTTCGGGATGACGGTGGGTAGAGATAAAAAATGCAAGCAGTAATCCTTGCGGCCGGAATAGGCACTAGATTGCGTCCTCTAACCTTTCATGTGCCAAAGCCCATGATCCGCGTGGCTGGAAAAAATTTAATAGAACATAATTTGGATATCTTGCCGCAAGAGATAGATGAGTTAATTTTGGTTATTGGATATTTGGGAGAACAGATTATCAATCATTTTGGTAATGATTATCAAGGTAAAAAGATAATTTACATTAAACAAAAGAATTTAAACGGCACAGGGGGCGCATTGCACGCTTGTCGGGAAGTTTTACGCGATAGATTTTTAGTGATGATGGGCGACGATTTGTATGGCAAAGATGATATTGGCAGATGTTTGCAGCATGAGCAGTGCATGCTTACCAAAGAAATAAGCGGCAAGTTTTCCGGAGGAAGAATTATATTGGATACACACGGTCACTTGAAAGATATTATAGAAGGGACCCATAATAAAAGTTCTAGTTTGGTGAATGTTGGTTTATATGTTTTGTCTTTGAAATTTTTTGATTATGATTTAGTGCAAATTCCAGACAAAAATGAATATGGACTTCCACAGACTTTAGTTAGAGTTGCTCAAGATTATCCAGTTAAAATTGAAAAGGCTGATTTTTGGATGCAGGTGGGAGATATGGACCAGTTAAAGAGAGTGGAAAAGATATTAATTAAATCATAAAATAAATAAGGAGGTATATTATTAAGAGTTAGGGTATTATTAGCATTTTTAAAAGGAGAGATAAAATGCAGCCAGAATACACCATGGATCCCAAAAAAATAGAAGAAGAATTAAAAGATATGGAGCACCCAAATTCTACCGCCTTGCATTATTATGTGTATGAGCCGCACAGATTGATTCAAAAAATAATAGATCATATCAAAAATTGTGATAAATGTCAGGCAAAAATAAAAGAATAAATATAAAAAAGAGGCCATGAAAAAGTCTCTTTTTCTTTATTTTTTTACGGCTTGACAATATTATAGATTATTGTTAAGCTAATCCATCAAGCAATTGATGTGTACATTTTTATTTAGTGTTTATTTTAATCGGAAGACAATAACACGAGTTTGTTATTTTTCGGTTTAATCCTGTTTTTACAGGAAAATAAGCTTTCTTGCTGCACTAAGGCAGTTCAAGTAGGGCGTTTTTTTAATGCAAAAATTTTTATAAAAGTTTATATATTTAATAAAAATTCCTACTAAAGTTCTTAGTGGGAGTTTTTTTGTACTTTGAAAATTTATAAATATAACCCTTAAAAAAAGGAGAATTGGAAATGGAAGAAATTATTGCCAGGTTTTGGTTGTTTTGGCCGCAGATTATGGTATTGAGCTGTATTGCTGTTTTGGTGTTTTTGTTTTTTAAATTAATAATTTGGAAGATTGGGAAGGATAATCTTGAAAGCGCAGAGTGGTTTAATAACAACAAGAAAAAATCGTTGGTGTTGTATTTTGTTTTTTTATTTTTGTGGGCGCCCATTTTTGAAGAATTAATATTTAGAATGCCTTTAATTATATTTTTTGATTCTTTATCTAATGTTTCTTGGATATTTATTATACTATCAAGTATTTTATTTGCCTTAATGCATAACAAAAATTCAAAAGTATTTTTTATTGCTAATAAAAAAAATAAATTGTATAAAAAACACAATCTAAATACGAATTTTGAAGAAATAGAAAAAAATTTAGATAATGATGAAAAGAAAGAAATAAAACATCAAAAATATTTTATTTTATTAGCTACATTTATTTTAGGTATTGTTGCCGGTTGTGTGGGTATTAAATATCAATCTTTATATTATACTTCTTTTGCTCATTTTGCCTGGAATTTTTTTGTGGGAACAGGCTTGTTGCAGTTAATATTGATTTTTATTATTTTCGGGCCGATTTTCCTGTATCAATTTATTTCCGATAAGTGGACGAGTTATAAATTCAAAAAGAAGTTAAAAAAAAGAACAGCAGAAATCGAGGCAATTAATAAAAATAAAGAATCTTTTAAGGATGTATTAGGAATACGTTCTATCGGTCCCATGAGTTATAGAAACATGGCCGAGTTAGAGTTGGTGAAAGAAGACGGAAAAATTAATGAAAAATAATTGATTAATTTCTACAATAAAAAAGGAGAAAAGAAAATGTCGGACGAAGAAAAAAAATATGAAGAGATAAGGAAAGAAAGTGAGGAATTTGGCGCTAATGGCGGGTTTGAATTGAAAATTGGTAATGATGATGTCTTTATTTTTGTGTATTCTTATGCGTTAGATGTGGCTATGGGTCTTGGTTGTATAGTGGGTATCAAAAGAAACGGAGAAAAAAGAAAATATCTAACCGCTGAAGAAGCCAATGCCGTAGTTTCTTATGTTTCTGAAAATAAAGCGTCGATTGGAGCTTGGGACGGAGACGAAGAAACCTGGTACTATGTTAATGAATCCGGTGATAAGGTTTCTGTTTCCAAGGCGACTATGTCTAAAGTGCGGATTATGAACACTAAGGTGTTTGAGAATTCTTCGGAAGAAGTAAAGAATACTATTATTCATAAAATGGATATGGAACATTTAGCTCTTTTATATAAGATAGAAAACGAGATTCATAAAAAAAGAGGAACTGAGAATTACGCTGGAGAACTTTTATCTATTGATCGTTTGATTTTTCCGGAACCGGGTCATTTTGCCTGTCCTAAAATGGAGATAAACGTTTATTGCCAGCGTGTTTTTATGGATTGTAATCAGGAAAGCATCCCGGAAAAAGTCATATTTCCGATGATGAGTTTCTGCTCCAAGGAGGGTAAAATATTCATTCTGCATGGGTATTATGATACTCAATCATATGAAGATTTTTCCAGAATTGCGCGTAAAATGGGAATTGCTTCAGAAAAAACCCATGAAGAATATGGCGAAGAAAGCAGATTAAATATGGAAATACGTGGTGCAAAAAACAACAGAGAGCGCGAGGAAGAATATAATATTAGAGCAAGCGAAAGAAGAATGATTAAAGATAGTTTATTTTTTAATTTTGAAAGAAAAAATCTTGACCCGGAAGTGATGGCTATCATTGAAGAAGTGATTGGTGGTATAAGAGATTAAATTAAAATTTAAAGCGGATTATAATAATCCGCTTTTTAATTTTTGGTAAATTTGGTAGAATTATAGTAGTTGAAAGTTAAAAGTTTATAAAGTTGAAAGTTTGGAGTCCCTCCCAAGGCGGGCACAGCGCTTAGCGACATTTATTTATAAAATTTATTGTGTTTATGAAAAAGGAAAAAGAACATTTAATGCTTCAGGAAATATTGGAGCAAGAACGAGTTATTAGGGATATTGTAAAAAAATATGTTGATTTTAATAGTGGAATTACTTATTTTGAAGAATTTAAGCATAAATTACGTGAATTGCGAAAAGTCGATCGGGTAACTTTTTTGGGTTGCGGCACTTCTTATCATGCGGCGATTTATGGAAACTATATATTTGAAGAATTTGTTGATCTGCCTTGCGAGGTGGAATTTGCTGATGAATTTTTAAGAAGAAAGACGGTGATAGAAACGGAAACTATGTTTATTTTTTTTAGCCAATCAGGAGAAACTACGGATATAATTTCCGCAGCCAAGAAAGCCAAGGAAAGCAAATGCTTGATAGTTGGTATTACCAATAATATAAACTCTACATTGGCGCACCTGGCTGATGTGGCAATCAACACTCTAGCCGGAAAAGAAGATGCCCTTGCCGCTACTAAAACATTTTCTTCTCAATTAATTATATTAGCACTTCTTGCCGTGTATATCGGAGGTTTAAATAGAAAACCTCCAACGATTAGCAAGAGGGCGATTGAAGAAATAAAAGTTTTACCTGAAAAAATAAAAAATATTTTTAGTCTACAGGAAAATATTAAAAAAATAGCAGAGAAATATAAATACATTGAACAGTTAGCTGTATTGGGGGAAAAATATCATTTCCCTATCGCCTTGGAGGGGGGGCTGAAAATAAAAGAAACATCCTACACTCATGCTGAGGGCTTTTCCGCGCATGAATTTTTGCATGGACCCAAAGCTTTGATTGAAAAAAATTTTCCGGTAATATTTTTTGCGCCCAATGATAGTGTTTATCAGGAAAATAAAAAAATTATAAAAGATCTGCAGGAAAAAGAAGCTTCTTTAATTTTAATTGCTACTAAAGGAAATAAAGATTTTAAATTTAAAGATATTTTATATATTCCGGAATCCTTAGAGATTTTTAATCCAATTCTTTCTGTAATTATTTTGCAGTTTTTTGCTTATTTTTTAGCTTTGGAAAAGAGGATGGATATGGATAAACCCAGAAATTTGAGTAAATTTATATAATCTAAAAATCTCCTCTTGAGAGGAGTACCCCGTAGGGGGGGAGGTGTGTAGAAATGGTAAATAGTAATATTCACGAAAAACACACCCCGTCTGCTCCGCAGCCACCCCTCTCAAGAGGGGATTTATTTAATATGGACGAAGCAGATGAACAATTAAATACAAATACTAACGGTAAAAATTTAGTTATCTATTACCGTAAATTTCGTGATTATATACGGGCGCATATTTGGCTGCAAGTTGTATTTGCTATTTTTGGTTTTTTTGCGGTTATTGCCGCTATTATTTTTTTTGGAATGATGGCTTTGGTGTTGTTTGGTTATATCACTAAAGTATCCTCTTAGTTTTGTTGTATTTTATTAAATTATATGAAACAAATAGCTGATCTTCATATTCATTCTAAATTTTCTCGGGCTTGCTCCCGGGATTTAAGTTTGGAGAATATTAATAGAACTTGTCGCATAAAAGGAGTGCATATCATCGCTACGGGAGATTTTACTTTTCCTAATTGGTTTTTTTCTATTAAGGAAGAGCTTGAAGAAATAGAAAAGACGGGGCTTTATAAATTAAAAACGGCGGATAATGCGGATATAAAATTTTTATTGTCGACAGAAGTGGCCCTAATCTATAAGAAAAATGGCCAGTGCCGTAGATTGCATATTATGCTTCATGCTCCCGATTTGAAAGCGGTGGAAGAATTAAATAAATATTTAGATAAGAAGTATAATATCCGCAGCGACGGCCGGCCCATACTCGGGATGAGCGCAGAGGAGCTCGTAAAACTTTGCTTGTCTATTCATCCAAAGTTCTTGATATATCCGGCGCATATCTGGACTCCGTGGTTTGCGGTGTTTGGTTCCAAGTCTGGCTTTGATTCTATGGAAGAATGTTTTGAAGATTATACAAAATATATTTATGCTTATGAGACCGGACTATCAAGCGACCCGGAAATGAATTGGCGCCTGTCAGCTTTGGACCATTTAACACTTTTATCTAACTCTGACGCTCACAGCCTGCCGAATATTGCGAGAGAGGCAAATGTTTTTGATTTGGAAAACCCGGGTTATCCAGAACTTTATGAAGTGATTAAAAACAAGGATGTTAATAAATTAAAATATACGATTGAATTTTATCCAGAGGAAGGAATGTATCATTATGACGGGCATAGATCTTGCGGGGTTTGTTTTTCCCCAAAAGAAACCAAGAAGCATAAAGGAGTTTGTCCAAGGTGCGGCAAAGACTTAGTTATTGGGGTTGATAATCGTGTCGATGAACTTGCAGATAGAAAACTGGGGTTTAGGCTGAAAGAAGCTCCTGGATTTAAAAAATTAATTGAGCTTGATAAAATTATTGCAGAGAGTTTGGGGATTAAGAGTCGTGGAGCTAAAAAAGTACAAGAAGAATATAATCATATTATTAAAAATTTTGGAAATGAACTTGATATTTTGATGGATATACCTTTGGAAAAATTAAAAATTAATATATCGCCAAAAATTGTGGAAGGGATAAGAAGAGTGAGATCTGGAGAATTGATAATAGAACCGGGATTTGATGGACAGTATGGGAAAGTAAAAATTTTTGAAGAAGAAGAGGAAAAAAGATTTGCTCAGGCTAGTTTGTTTTAAATTTAATTTTAAGTATCTGTATTATAGTTGTGTTATTCTGAACTTAATTAAAAATCAGCGAGGCTTTAAAAGTTTGTTGTTATATGGATTTTGAATTCCTCCTGGGGCGGACACAAGCAGGTTTAGAATTATAAAAAAATAAAAAATTTTTTAAAAATAAAGAATAAAAAATCACCAATAATTTTTGGTGATTTTTTATATAAATTTAATTGCTAATATTAAATAATTTTTTGTTTTAATTTTTTTCTTAGCAGGTCTTGACAAGTTTTTTTTTCTGTGATATACTAACAAGTTAAAATAAAAAACAATAAAAAAATAAAAATAAGTATAAGACCGATTTGAGCGGGTCAGGCACGACAAGCATGGGGATTTTTCTGTTAGGTAAGATTTGGTTCTAGAACTAAACTTTTCCTAACAAAAATTTCTTGCCTACCCGCTCAAGTCGGTCTTTTTTTGTTCTTCACCCCCAGATAAAACCATGCTACAAATAGAGTATATGGGAATATTTTATTCGACAGTTTCTCTTAACAATTCTTCGCTACTGGTAGCGGTTGATAGTTTTTCTACTCCCAAGAGGCATACTTCGCGCCATGGTACATAGTGAGAAGTAAATCTTTCATATTTTTCAGTATTGTCTGTATATGTAACAGTATAATCAAAATAAGCATCAGCACCATTATGTGCGTGTTCCGTGCATTTTTTTGTTCCAACCGGCAGGTCTAGCGTTTCAATAATTTTGGTGGGTTCAGGTTTGGTTATATTAGATATGACCGGGTCTGTAATTTTTATTTTTCGGCCATCGCGAGTTCCCCAAAAATCAAAATATATATCATCACCTTCAATGCGTGTTTGAATCAGGATATGATTTTTTGTGTCGTTAATAAAACGGTAATCAGGCCAGGGGTCATAAATAGTAGCATCTGTTCCGGCCGGTTCATAATAAGAGACGCGATAAGAATGATTTCTGCGCAGAGTAACCGGCAGACCGGATTTAATAGTAGCCCTAAAAACAGTTGTTCCAATCTGGCATAATCCTCCGCCGTATTCAGGGATGGTTTTATTGTCCTTTATAACTAATTCCGGTAAATAACCAGTTTCTTTGTTGATATCCCCCAGTGTTTTAATTAAAGAAAATTCTTCTCCCGGTTTTATTAATGCGCCATTTACAGCATTTGCTCCAGTTTTGATATTGTGCCTTCTGTTTTCCGGAGATCCGGAAAAATTAGAGTGTCCAGTTCCTATTATTTCTTTGATGCCAAAATCATTGATATCTTCTGTGTGCAGTTCGCTTTTTAATTCTTGTATAACCAACTCTATGTTTTTATTTCCGTTAAAGATTAATTCATCTTCTATTTTTTTGATGGTTTCCTCTATCTTTAACTTGCGACCATCGCGACTATCTTGAAATTCAATAACCCGACCGTTTTTTATTTCAAATTTAGCATTGAGCGGTTCCTGGTCAATTTCCGAAGAGATTAAATTCAGTAAAACTTCTTTTACCTTTTCCGTATCTAGTCCTACTATTATTTTATCTTCCGTGCTGGTTGCCTTTGGATTAACTTTTAATATCAACCAGTCTTTTAAAATTCTAAAATTAATAGTCCAGATATATTTATTGTATTCTAGGTTTAGCGGTGTTTTAGCTAAAATATTTTTTGCTTTTTCTTCTATGTCTATACACTCGCTTTTTATTATTTCCGGTCCGCGTGAATCAATAGATAATTCTATCGGAGATTCGTTTAAAACAGAGAGATTTTGTTTTAATTGATCTAAGCCGTCTTTATAATTAATAACTTGCCCATATTGCTCTTCCTCTATGTTAAATTTAATAGAGTCCAGATATTCACTGTTGTTATGTGCTAATTTAGCATTTTGTGACGGTTTTTTAAATTTATTAAATTTTTCTATGATAAAATTAGAGATTTCTTCATCGTTGGTGTGGAATGTTAACGGAAATATTTTTTTGAATTTCCATGTTTGATATTTTTCTTTTAAGTTTTCTTTAAGATTTTTTTCTCTACCGACATTAAAAGCTTGTTGAATGTTATTTTCGGCGTCAAAGCGTATAATTTGGTATGCCAAGTCGCCTTCAACGGATGAGATAACGGGGAATAATATAGCCTTTAGTTGTTCGTGTTGGAAAATTATTCCATTTTGTTTTATTTGGTCTATTTTTTGATTTAATAATGATTGAGCTTGTTCTTTGGTTTTGCCACTCATGTCAATATTAGCAATAAATACCCCCGGATATATACGAGCAGCAAATTTTTTTTCAAAAATAAAATAAATTCCGATAATCAATAAAATGATTATAAAAAAAATGGCTATTATAATAAGGGGCCATTTTATGATGGATTTTTTTTGAAAAAGATGAAGCATTTTAAGATAAGATTAAAATTCTACAATAGAAAATATAGATTATTTCATTATAGAGTTTAAGTGTCATGATTTAATATTTCGTTAAGTATATTTTTTGCAGTTTCTTGTTCAATATTTTTTTCAGAAATATAAAAATTGAGCTTCATTTGCTCTTTAGCGTCTTTAGGTAGTTTTTCCTTGGGCCAATTTATTGTTTTATTATCTTTTGTTTTTAGTATGGCGCTTTCCCCTTCGAATTTATCTATAATTAATTCAATATTCATACAATAATGCGAATATATAAATAAGAATGCAAATATAGCGAATACGAATTATGTGAATATATTATTGTAAATTCGCATGAAATTTGTGGTATTCGGATTATTATTTATTTATTTTTCTCTTACTTTTATAGAAATTTGTTTAGCATTTTTGGCTTTTGGCAGGGTTACTGTGAGCACCCCATTTTCTAAAAAAGCTTCAATTTTATCAGCTTCTACTTCTACTGGCAGAATGATTGACCTAGAGAATGATCCCCAATAACATTCTTTGTATAAGTAGTCTTCATCCTTTATTTCTTCATACATATCTCGTTTTCCGCGGATTGTAAGCATGTCGTTGTTAATTGAAATATCTATATCTTCTGGTTTTACGCCGGCAATAGTTGATTTTACTATTAGTTTATCCGGAGTTTGAAAAACATCTATAGAGAGCTGTCCTTCTTCAAAATCTTTTTGCAGCCATTCTTTTGAGTTTTCTTCCCCGCTTTCTTCTTCTTCACTTTCTTCGTATTCTTCATCTTCTTCTAATTCATCTTCGGTGGAAGCATCATATTCATCCTCTCCATCTTCCAAAGACTCAATCTGGGAAGATCTTTTGCTAATTGTTGCATTTTTAATCTTTTTTTCTAATCCTGAGAATTTTTTTAAAAAATTTTTCATATGCTATTTTTAAAATTATAAATAATATTAAAGCTATCTATATTATAGAATATTCATTCTTTTTTTTCAATGTTTAGCTTCACTATTTTTGTTAATGCGAAAATTTGCTATTTTATCTTTTATTGATTAAAAGTTATTCAGGGAAGGAATATCGAGGAATAAAGATTAAAGATTGTAAATATAAAGACTTTTTGTTGTAATTATGATAAAATTTAGATAGATTTTATGAAGAAGAAACAACTTTTAAAATTTATTTGGATGTTTTTTTATCTTTTTATTTTTTCCATGCTTCTTTGGAACTCTTTTGGTTATTTGGATAATGATTTAGGTTGGCATCTGAAAGTGGGAGAAGAATTTGTGACAAAACATGAAATTCCTTATAATGAACATTTTAATTATACCCTTGAAGGTGAGAAATGGATTGATCATGAATGGTTGATTGATGTTTTTTCTTTTATTGTTTTTAAAAATTTTGGATATATTACCCTAAGTATTTTTTTTGCACTTTTAATTGTTTTGGTTTTAGCGCTCCAAAAGCACTATTTGCAAAAATATTTTTTAAAAAATGTCACAGGAGAATATTTTTTAATGTTTTTTCAATTTTTAGGAATAAAGGCATCACTTCCACATTTGGGAGTTAGAATGCAGGAAATTACAATTTTATGTTTGTTTTTATTGTTTTTTATTTTGCATAAATTTGTATTAAATAAAAATTATAAAATTTTGTTATGGCTTATTCCTTTATTTTGTTTTTGGGCTAATGTGCATGGAGGATTTTTAATAGGATTAGCATTGCTGGGTTTTTTTGCGATGATTAAGTTTTTAGAAAATTTGATAGAAAAATATAATGTTATTTCAAAAATTAAAATGGAATTCAAAAATAAATTGGATTTAAAATCAATTTATATATTTTCTTTTTTTGCCCTTTTTTCTTTTTTGGCGACATTTATAAATCCCTATGGATGGAGATTGTATGAATTTTTATTTGGATATAAAAATTCATATTATTTAACCCATATTGTAGAATGGATTCCTTTTTATTTTTTGCCGGTAAAATATTATCAGTTATTGTATTCGGCTATCGTTTTATCTTTGGTGATTGTTTTCTTATATTTATCTCTTAAAAAGATAGAAAAAAAATATTTTTTAAAGCTTGATTTATGGCAATTGGCGCTAGCCGTGTTGTTTGTTTTTTTAGCGCTTAAATCCAGGCGGCATTTCCCCCTTTTGTTTATAGCGTCCATGCCTTTTATAATAATTTTCTATATAGAGCATATAGCTGCACATTATCAAAATAATAAAAAACCCACCCAATTAATCTTATTTTCAAAAATTTTTTTAGTTTTAGTTTTAGTGCTCGCGTCTTTTAAGATGGTTGTTAATACGCAGTTTAATAATAACCCTTTTAATTCGGCTTTTTATTGCAGCAATAGTTTTCCCTGCGAAGCTGTAAAATTTATAAAAGAAAATCCGGAATTAATGCAAAAAAAACTTTTTAATGAATATGATTGGGGGGGATTTTTAATTTGGACTATGCCGGAAATGAAGCTTTTTATTGATGGCCGATTGCCGCAATTTAGTTTTAATGAACATACATTTTTAGAAGAATATCATGAATTTTTTGAAGAGGATAAAACATCTTTTAAATTAGAACAGTATGGAATTGATTTAGCTTTGATTAAAGAGCGCCAACCGATAAAATTAAATTGGATAGAAAAGCATTTTTTTCTGTTAAACGAAGAAGATATTAACAGTAAAGTTGATTATTTGAAGAAATATTTAGATGAGAGTTCTTTGTGGACTATTATCTATTCTGATAATTTTAGCCACCTTTATGAAAAGCAAAATAACTAATTTTTATATTTTTATTTTTTTTATATTTTTAATTTTTAATTGTTTTTTAGTTGCTGTCTTATCTGTTTATTCCGGTAGCCTATGGACAGAAGTTTATAAATGGTTTCAGTTTGCTATTTTATCCCTGGTTCTATTTTATGTTTTTTACAAATTAAATAGATTCTTTGGCTTTATTTTTTTATTTTTTATTAATCTGGTTTATTTGTTCTTGGTTTCTTACTTTATTGTCACTGGGTCTCATTTAAGTTTTGCATTTTTAAAAATGTATTTTGATCACAGCGCCTTGTCTCTTGTTTTTATGTATAGATGGGCGGTGCTGTTTTTAGTGTTTTTTTCTTTGTTGAATATTTTTGGTTTTTTGGCTATAAAAAATAAAATTTTAGAAAAGATTCACCTTGTGGTTGTTTCCTTTGTTTTTTTTGTTTTAATCTTTTTACAAATATTTTGTTTAGGTGGTTTAGATAGCGAGGTTATTGGTTTCGCAAAAAGTGTTTATGATCAAGATAGAATAATTGATTATTATCAAAAAAAATATAATCAGCTCGTAAATGAATCTATTCAGGATAAATATTTTGTTTTAGAGCAAGCTCGAAAATTAGATAAGAATAAACTGCCAAAATTTTTAGATAACATTATTGTATTACAAATAGAAAGTTTGAATGCTTTTTTAGTAAATGAGCAAAATACTCCCAATTTTTGGAAAAAGGCACAAGAGGGAATATGGTTTAAAAAGTTTTATGGAAATAGCGTGCAAACTATTTTGGGTCAGGAAAATATCTTATGCAGTTTACCCACTTCATTTTATTTAAATCTGTCAGATAATCGGGATGTGTCTAATATTTTATGTTTGCCGGAATTTTTTAGCAATTTGGATTACAAAACATTTTTTATGAAAAGCTTTGATTTAAATTTTGCTCAAACCGGAAAATTGATGAATGATTTAAAGTTTAACGAAGTACATGCGACCGATATCATGAAAGAAGGCGACAAAACTTATAAATGGGGCTATCGGGACGATATTTTCTGGGAGCGCGCTTTTGATTATTTACAGGAAAACAAAAAAGAAAAATATAATTTTGCCTATATTGAGGTGGGTCCAACGAACCATTGGCCATTTTCTACTCCGGAAGAACTGCGAGATTTAGCGCCATATAAAAATCCGAAAAATCATCAGGAAAGATTTATAAATACCACCTTCCTGCAAGATATGTTTTTACAAATTGCCCTGGATCGAATTGATAAAATGTTTCCTGAAAAAAATTATACTTTATTTATTTTAGGAGATCATAGCTGGCCGGCCGAAATACACAAGGGAAACAACTTTAACGAAAAAGAATCTTTTGAGGAAAATTTTTTGACATCCATGGCTGTAATTGTGGGCGATGAAGAGCGATATAAGAATATAGGAATAGAAAACCCCTATAGCCAAATGGATATTATGCCCAGTATATTTGAATTATTTGGGATAAGTTTTGAAGAAAATTATCTGGCAAAATCTTTTATGGGAGAAGTGGGGATGGGAAAATATAATAAACATAAAATTGTTTTGGTTCAGCCGTTTGCCACAAAATACCTAAATATTATTGATCAGAATTTTAAGTTTCAATATTCTGTAGATAAAGAAAGATGGATATCTTTTGATTTAAATACTAATCCCAAGGAAGATTCATTTAATATTGTGAGTGCTGCGCCGTTAAATATGCTTAAGTCAGCTAAATCTTTTTTTCCAATGTTGGATAATAGGCATTTAATTGCTCATGCACTTGGGGGGGTTAATGGCGAAATTTATACTAATTCACTAGAGGCTTTTGAGTATAATTATAAAAATGGAAAAAGATTATTTGAAGTTGATTTATCCCTGGCTTTAGACGGAGATTTGGTGGCGTTTCATGATACTCCTATCAACCTTACTTCGGAAGATTTTAAATCAAAAAAAATAAAAGATAAATATACATCACTTTCCTTTAGTGATATAATAAATTTAATGAAGAGTTATCCTGATATAAAGATAATTACCGATGTTAAAGATGATTTTTATAAATCTTTTGATGTTATAATAAACAGATTAAAAGAACAAGAAGATGAGAGCTTGTTTAAAAGACTAATTCCACAAGTTTATAATAAAGAAACTTTTTATTATTTAAAAAAGCAGGCCGTTTTTGATGAAGTTATATACACTTTATATAAAACAGAAGCTGGAGACGCACAAGTTTATAATTTGATTATTCAAAATCCAATAATTAAAAATTTAACATTGTTTCCCAGTAGATTTTCAGAAAAACTCACCAGGGAATTGAATAGAGTAGGAGTCAAGACTTTTGTACACACCGTAAACGATGAGGATGTTATGCTATATTTTTTAGATAAAGGTGTTTTTGGTTTTTATACAGATTTTTACTAATTTTTATTTTTAAGAAGAAGTAGAAAAATATAAATAATTTTTTTATTATTAAAAAACTTTAAGTTTTGCATTTTACGCTTAGAGTTTTATGGTTATATGTTAGTAGAATTTTGTTTACCAATTTTAAATGAAGAACAAATTTTAGAAAAAAGTGTTTTGAAATTATTTAAATATTGTACAGAAAAAAAATTTGATTTTGATTGGCGGATTATAATTTTAATAAATGCTTCTACTGATAATTCTCTTAAAATTTCACAAAAACTGCATAGTCAGCATGGGGATAAAATAAGTTTTTCAGAAATATCTCAAATGGGCAGGGGTAATGCTTTGAAAATTTATTGGTCCCAAAGCAAGGCGGATATTGTTTCTTATATGGATATAGATCTGGCTGTATCACTAGACAATATTTTGGATTTAATAAATCCAATTATTAAAGATGGTTATGACTTGGTTATTGGTTCCCGCATGCTTCCCGATTCTAAAATCGAGAGGTCGTTTATTCGAGAATTAAGTTCACAGGGGTATACATTTTGTTCTAGAATTATTTTAGGGCATAATTTTTCTGATATGCAATGCGGTTTTAAAGCAATACGGACTGAAAAATTTAAAATTATCGCGCATAATATTAAAAATTATAAATGGTTTTTTGATACAGAGTTAATAATCTTTTCTAAGTTGAATAAATTTAAAATAAAAGAAATACCTGTTGATTGGTCGGAAAACAGATATGAACAAAGAAAGAGCAAAGTAAATATTGCTAGAGATAGTTTTAAATTTATTTGTAATTTAATTAAGTTAAGATTAAGAATTTTATTTCCCGTCAGAGGCGGATCAGTTAAAAGTTAACATAGAAATTTGATGGCTGAAAAAAGATTATTCGATTATTATTTTTCGCTATACTTAGAATGACATACAGTAGTTATAATTTTGTAAGCAAGTATTTACTCCAATTATTATTATTTAATTCTTCTAGCTTAATTGATTCTTCAATTTTAAATTCTCCGATTGCAGTTCTTTCCAGTGTTTCTAGGTATGCCCCACAGCCGATAGTTTTGCCGATATCGCGCGCCAATGCGCGAATATAAGTGCCGGAAGAGCACTTTATTTTTATTTTAAGATGGGGCCAGGCATAAGATAGGATTTTAATATCATAAATGTTTATTTTGTTTGGTTTCCTTTCAATGGTGATTCCTTGTCTTGCCAATTCATATAATTTTTTACCTTCAACTTTTTTAGCGCTGAACATGGGGGGTATCTGTTTTTGTTCTCCAATAAACTTTTTGGTCATCATTAATTTAATTAAATTTTGGCTGATCCGCCTTGGGTGGAGGATTTTCGATTCAATAATATGTCCCGTACTATCATGGGTATCACTGGTTGCACCCAAAAATATATCAGCAATATATTCTTTATCCATTTTTACAAAAGTATTTATTTTTTTTGTAGATTCGCGTCCCACGGCCACAAATAGAACACCGCCGGCAAAGGGATCTAGTGTTCCAGCGTGGCCGATTTTTTTAATACCGGTAATTCGGCGCAATTGATTTATAATGTCATGTGAAGTCGGACCAGCTGATTTATTGATAATTAAAAAACCCGTTGGCAAGTCTTGCATAATTTTTTTTGGAAGATAACTTAAAAGTTTGTTGTTTGTTTAGAGTGATTTTATTATAAAAAACTATTCAAATTAAGTCAAAAATTTATTTTACCCTTGTGTTTATTGACTTTTTTATTAAAACCTTGTAAGATTAAGGTAAAGATTTGGTTAAATGCCAAATTTATTTTAATAAAATAAAAAATATAAATGAATATTACAGAATTAGCTAGAATTTTAAAAATTACCCCGCAAGAATTGCGCAATTATTTACCATTATTAGGGTTTCATATTGGACGAAAAGCAATAAAAATTAATAAAAGCGAGGCAAATAAAATAATTAAAGATTGGCCGAATTTGAGAAGAAAAATAGAGATGGATGCGCAGGAAAAAATAAAAGAAGAAGAAAAGAAGAAGAAAGAGTTAATTACTTCTGAAAAAGTAGAAATTCCGGAATTTATTCCAGTGAGAGATTTTTCTGCTTTAACCGGAGCGCCGGTAAATTTGATTTTGGCAGAACTTATGAAAAATGGTATTTTTGCGTCTCTTAATGAAAAGATTGATTTTGATACTGCGTGGCTTGTGGGCTTGGAGCTTGGTTTTGAGGTGGTAAGAAAAACAGGAAAACAAGATGAGGAGAATAAAAAAGGGGAAAGCATGAAAGATATCATAGGAAAAGAAGAAAAACACAAATTATTATCTCGTCCCCCCGTGATTGTAGTAATGGGGCATGTGGATCACGGAAAAACTAGGTTGCTTGACTCTATTCGCAAATCTCATGTAATTGAAGGAGAGGCCGGAGGCATTACACAGCACATTGGAGCATATCAGACTGTGCGTAATGGTCAAGTTCTTACATTTATTGATACTCCTGGGCATGAAGCATTTACAGCCATGCGCAGCCGTGGAGCAAAAATTGCCGATGTGGCTATCTTGGTAGTAGCGGCAGATGATGGTGTAAAACCGCAAACAACAGAAGCATATAAAATTATTGAATCCGCTGGTATTCCTTTTGTAATAGCAATCAATAAGATAGACAAAGAAGGCGCCAATATTGAAAAAACTAAACAAGATATTTCCAGTAAACTAAATATAGTACCGGAAGATTGGGGCGGTAAAATAGTTTGCGTGCCAATTTCAGCTAAACAGGGAACAGGAATTACAGATTTACTGGATATGGTTTTACTTACTGCAGAAACAGAATCAGAAAACATAAAAGCTAACCCGGACGCAAGCGCCGCCGGAACTATTATTGAGTCAAATATTGACAAGGGGGCCGGACCTGTTGCCACGATTTTAATTCAAAACGGTACACTCAGAGTTGGAGATCAGCTTGTTTTAAATAATATAATTGTGGGAAAAATTAAAAGTTTAAATAATTATAAAGGCGAAAAAATAGAAAGTGCCGGACCAGCTACCCCAACTCAAATTATTGGTTTGAAAATAATGCCGGAAGTAGGAGATGTTTTACAAGTGGGGGAGGGAGAAAAGGTAAAATATAAAAAAAATAGATCAGGGTCTTCAAAAGGTAAATTTAATTCTTCTAATAATTCATCAGAAGAAGATGAAACAATCAAAAAAATTAATATAATCATCAAAAGTGATGTTTTGGGTTCTGCGGAAGCCATTGAGGAGTCGCTAGAAAAAATAAATACTAAAAATGTACAGGTTAAAGTAATTAAAAAGGGTCTTGGGAATATCACCGATGGAGATATAAAAAGAGCAGAGGCGTCAGGCGGGCAAATACTTGGATTTAATGTAAAGATCCCCTCGGTAATAGAGGAGATAGCAAGAGATAAAAATATTAAGATATCTATATATAGTGTTATTTATGATTTAATAAATGATATCAGAAAGGAAATGGAGGCGGCGTTGGATCCAACTATTCAAAGAAAAGATTTAGGCAGATTAAAAGTGAGAGCCATATTTAGAACAGAGAAAAATTGTCAGATTCTAGGGGGGATAGTCCTTGATGATAAGATTGAATCTGATTCACTAATTGAGGTTGTGCGAAATAAAGAAATAATTGATCGAGGAAAGTTATTAAAATTGCAATCCGGAAAGCAAGATGTAAATATAGTGGAGGCAAATAACGAATGCGGAATCCAATATGAAGGAAAACCAATTATAGAAGAAGGAGATATTCTCCAGTTTTATAAAGAAGAAAAGATAATTAATAAACTTTAATTTTTGTCATTTTGGAGTGATAGCGATAAAGTCTTGTGAATATCAATTAAACTAGATATTATCGGTTGCTTCGTTCTCTCTTGGATGACAGGAGTGTTTATGAGCAGAATGGAACAAGTGAATGAATTATTAAGGGGTGAGTTAGCTAATTTGATCTCACGCGAAATCACGCTTGATAATGGCTTAATCACAATTATATATGTTAAATGTTCTCCCAACTTAAATCAAGCGACAGTTGGGATTTCTGTTTTACCGGAAACCATGTCCGGTACAGCCCTAAGGGCTTTACGAAAGCATAGTAGTGGATTTTCAGGTATTTTAAAAAAGAAGATAAGTTTAAAGTTTATCCCTAAATTTAGATGGGTAGTTGATTCACAGGAAAGGTATGCGGTGGAGATTGATAATGCAATTAATGAAATTAATAAGCGAGATGATTAATAAATTTAAACAAGCGTTTAGCGCAATGCAAAATGCTAAAAATATATTGCTTGTCACTCACAACAAACCGGACGGGGATGCGCTTTCTTCGATTTGTGCTTTTATTGAACTCTTTTCTGTTATGGAAAAAAAATTTACAGCTTATTGTTATGACGAACCTTATCCGCAATTTGGTTTCCTGCCGCATTTAGAAAAAATTGTTTCCAATAGAGAAAAAATAAATTTTTCAGAATTTGATTGTATTATTTCTCTAGACTGCGGGGCGCCGTCTAGAACCATGCTTAAGGAGGAGCTTATAAATCGAAACAAGAATCAAATTGCTATTGAATTTGATCATCATCCAAAAATTGAAGATTATGCGGATATTGAAATTAGAATTCCGGAAAGTTCATCAACGGCGGAAATTATTTATAAATTTTTAACAGTTAATAAAATAAGATTTAACAAAAATTTCGCTAATTGTATTTTAACTGGAATTTTAACAGATACTGGTAATTTCCTTTATCCATCTACAACAAACGAAACTATTGAGATTGCATCCAAGATGTTGGTTTATGGAGCTAGATTCCCAGTTATTACCGAAAATACTTATAAGAATAAAACTTTATCCGGAATGAAAATTTGGGGCAAGGCCATTAATAATTTAAAAATTAATAAAAAATATAATTTTGCTTACTCGGTTTTGACACTCAATGATTTATCTGAAAGTGGAGCAACAGTTGATGAACTTGAGGGAATTTCTGGATTATTAAGTAATCTTCATGGAGTTAATGCTTTGATGCTTTTACGGGAAGAATTCCCCGGAAAGATTAAGGGGAGTCTGCGAACAGCCAATAATAATATAGATGTCTCAAAATTAGCGATTAGGCTCGGTGGCGGTGGACATCCGCGGGCATCCGGATTTGCGTTTGATGGACATATAGAAGAAACCAATAATGGGTGGAGGATTATTTAAAAATAAAAGCATTAAATTACAAGTATCAAACAATAAACAAATTTCAAATAACAAATTTAAAATTCGAAATATTCTAGTTTTAGACATTGTAATTTTGAATTTAAAATTTATTTGTAACTTGAGGTTTGTATTTTGGAATTTTCTTTATTATTTCTTTTGACAATTATTAATATTTGATTTAATATAATATAATAAATTTATTAATTAATAATTCGTATGTCCCGCATTCCAGTCCATGGGTGGATAAGTTCCACGCGGGTTTGTGAAGTGAATAACTATATGCCATTAGTACCTACGGTTATAGAAAAAGACGGACGCGTAGAGCGTGCTTTTGATATTTATTCCCGCCTTTTAAAAGATAGAATTATATTTTTAGGAGAACCAATAACTGACCATGTTGCCAATATTGTTATTGCACAATTTTTATTTTTAGATGCTGAAAACAAAGATAGGGATATTAAGTTTTATATTAATACTCCGGGCGGGTCGGTAACTTCCGGCATGGCTATTTATGACACTATGCAATATGTTAGAAGTGATGTTTCCACTATTTGTGTGGGTATGGCTGCTTCTATGGGGGCCACACTACTTGCCGCCGGAGCCAAGGGCAAAAGATTTATCTTACCGAATTCAGAAGTAATGATACACCAAGTAATGGGTGGTACAGAGGGTCAGGCTAGCGATATTAAGATTCGTGCGGAACACATCTTAAATGTAAAGCAGAGATTGAATAAGATACTTGCCAAGCACACCGGACAGACAATTGCCAAGATAGAACAGGATACGGATCGCGACAGATTTTTAACAGCAGAAGAAGCTCGGAAGTATGGGATAGTAGATAAAATAATTTCCAAATAAAGATAACTCATGAAATAAAATTTTTATATTTTAAAAGCCATTCCTTCCGGAATGGCTTTGTTGCACTTTAGTGCTTGTTTAAAAATTCAATAATTTTTTCATCGCTTGCGCCAACATCTATTTTAACCCCGTTTATTCCCCAACTAAATTTATTTTCTGTAGTGATATAATATCCTTGTTTCTTTACCCTTTTAAAGGCATCAGCCATTTTTTTGCTAGATAAAATTCTGGGTCTGATCTGTCTGTATTCATCTTCATAATATAACATTAGAAGCACACCGAACTCTTCAGCTTCTTCTTTTAGTTGTTTGAATTCTTCATTTTTTTGTTTTGCTACAGGAATATATTCTTTTAATGCTTTGATAATTTCTTCATCATTATCATTCATATTTATATGGATCATTCCGGTGTTGACTCTAAATTTTTTTTCTATATATATGGATACATTTTCTTTTTCAGCCTTTTTAAGCATGCTACTCAAGTTTTCATTTGTTAATAATCTTTTTCTGAATTCTCGATAGTTGTCTTCATCTGAAGACCACAAATAAATACTGAATTTTTTAGCCTCTTCCCTTAATTCGCTAAAAGGCAAATAAGTTTTGGCTATAGGCGTGTTTTTTTCTATAAATACAATGATAGCCTCTTTATTTTCATCCAGATTTATCCATAAGTGATTTTGATATAGTGTACATTTATCTCCACAAAGAAACAGGGTGTCATTCTCTTTTGATGATTTTTTTATAGCATCAGCTAATTTTTTATTTGTAAATAAATGATGTCTGTTGCTCCGATACTGTTTTTCTTCTCCATTTGAAATATATATACCAAATTGACGAGCCTCTTCCTGTAAATCATCCAGGGTCATCATTTCGGCACTGGGTACCTGAATTTTTGTTTTCCGCTCTGATTTTTTTTCTAACTCTGTTTCTTTTGTGCTTATAATTATTTTTTCTTCCGCTTTTATCGCGCTTTTTTTTGATTTGTAAAAAGTTGTATAAATAGCTCCAAATAAATATAGCAAAATTAAAATTATAACACTAATTCTGATGGGGGTAGGCTTCATTTTTCGTTCCCTTTTATATTGTTAATGTTCAAAAATATTAATTTACCCTATTCCATTTTTGTTATTTTGTCAAGGTATATATTGTTTATATTGTTTGTTTTGAAAATAAATATTTTCTATGCCCAATAAAAAATAATAAGATTTTTAATAGTATCAATCCTAACAATATTTTAATGCTCCATTTTTTTAGTTTATACTGCCAAATTAACCCCTTTTTTAAAACTTGAAAATCTTTTACAAATATTGTTTCACAAGAATAGTTTCCCTGGTCTATGCGGGTCATACTGGAAGAACGATAGTATTTTTCTGATAGATTTGATTCACCATATTTTACCAGTAGTCCCTTAAGATGAATTTGGTCTCCAATATGTGTGTTGCGGATTTTTTCTCGAATTTCTTCAGAGTCAGAAAGCAAATGATTGTTAGATAGTTGGTAATTATTAAATATACTTGCGGCTCGGGCTCCGTAACTGGAATAACATGTCCATTCGCCACTTTTATAATTCGCTTCTTTGTAAATTCCGGTTTTGATGTTTCCGCCCCAGACTATGCATAGGTCCTTGATGTTTACTGAGTTTTTATTATGATAAATATTATACCATTTATTAATATCATTGTGGCTAACCACCAGTCCCCATAACTCGTATTCAGCCAGAGGTATTACCTTATAATTCGTATTGCGGTAATCAAAAGTAAAGACTTGGGTATTGGTCGTAGTCTGTATCGGCTCTTTTAATAATTCCAGCACCATTTCTTCTTTTGGCGGCATGGTTCGTAATAAAAAACAGGAGGTCATAAAACCAATAATACAAAATAATATGCAAAAATTTATAAATTTATAAAAATATTTCATATACCTAAATTATACAAAATATTAAATTTAAAAGCCATTTTTTGGCTATTTTTTATTTATCTTGCTAATAAGCGAATATTGTGATAACATAGTTATTGAACTCCGATAAAGAGTTTTAAAAAGTTTAAAAATAAATAAACAGCCAAGGGTAAAAACAAGAAGAAATAGAGAAATTTGTTTTATATTAGTAAAAATTTGTGAAAATTAATATTAACTTATCACAACCTAATCATTTAATATCTATCATATCTCAAAATATTTTTATTTTGGGAAATTTTTAATTTTTTGATAAGATATTATAATAAAACAATTGAATATTTATCTCATATCCACCTTTGGCGATTTAAAAAATATGGTATTAGAATTCCTTTTTTATGCTTTTTTTATCTTCGCGGGTGGTTTTATTTTAGGTTATTGGCTTCGCAAACAAAGAACATCCACTAAAATTAAATCAGCAGAAGAGAAAGCAGAAAAAATATTAATAGAAGTAAAAAATAAACAAAATGATATTTTGTTAAAAACGCAAGATAGGGCGTTAAAAATTATCGATGATGCTAAACAAGAGGAAAAAAAGCGTCGCAACGAAATAAATGGATTACAAGTAAGGCTTGAACAAAGAGAAAATACTTTCTCTCAAAAATTACTTGAACTCCAAGATAAGCAACAAAAGCTTTATGATAAAATTGGAAAAGTAGAGGAAGTAAAAGAAAAAATACATCAAATTAAGAAAGAACAGGTAGAAAAACTTGAAAAAATTGCCGCCATGTCCAAAGATGAAGCGCAAAAAGTACTGTTTAAAAACATAGAAGCGCAGGCCCAAGATGATCTCATGTCCCGAATTCGAAAATTAGAAGATGAGTCTTTGGAAACGCTTGAAAATAAATCTAGAGATTTGATGGCTAGCACCATGCAAAGACTTGTCTCCAACTATACGCCAGAGATTACCACTACCACCGTAGATTTACCTTCTGATGAAATGAAGGGGAGAATTATTGGTCGCGAAGGAAGAAATATAAAAGTAATAGAACAATTAACCGGAACCGAAATTATTGTTGATGATACTCCCAATGTAATTACTGTATCAGGATTTTCGCCAATCAGAAGGCATATAGCCAAAAGAACTTTGGATAAATTAATTTTAGATGGGCGTATCCATCCAACCAAAATTGAGGGCGCGATTGAAGAGTCAAAAAAAGAATTGGCGTTGGATATCAAGAAAGCTGGAGAAGATGCGCTTTATGAAATTGGTATTGCCGGTTTTGATCCAAAACTCGTACAAATTATCGGTAGATTAAAATACAGAACAAGTTATGGGCAAAATGCTCTCAGGCATTCACTTGAGGTGGCTCATTTGTCGGCGCTACTAGCCGAGGAATTAGGAGCGGATGTAACACTTGCTAAAAAAGGTGGACTTTTGCACGATATTGGAAAAGCAGTCGATCATGAGGTGCAAGGAACTCATCCTGAAATTGGAAGAGATATTGCGAAGAAATTTCATCTTCCTCAGGAAATTATTGATCCGATTGAAACTCATCATGATGACAAGCCAAGAAATTTGATTTCTGTTATAGTTAAGGTGGCGGACGCAATATCTTCTGCTCGTCCAGGTGCAAGACATGATACTTACGAGAGATATCTACAAAGACTTCAAGAACTTGAAAATATTGCTAATTCTTTTGAGGGCGTAGAAAAAACTTATGCTATTCAGGCTGGTCGAGAGGTGCGGGTATTTGTTACTCCAAATGAGGTAAGTGATCTGGAAGCGCATAATATCGCTAAAGATATTGCAAAAAAAATTGAGCAAGAGTTAAAATATCCCGGCGAAATTAAGATTAATGTAATTCGGGAGATGAGAATTACAGAATATGCCAGATAAAAAATAAGAATTTATAAATAAAAAAGAACGAGTTTAACCTCGTTCTTTTTTGTTAGATGTTGCATTTGTTTTAGAGTTTAAACTTTGAAAAAATATTGACAAAATATTATTCTATGTTAATATTTAGTGGAGTTTTTTATAGTATTTTAACAATAAAATAAGGTATTGGTATTTTGTGAATAACATATTTATTTTAGGAGAATAAAAATGGAATGTTCAAAAACAGGGAAAGTAGAATTTTATCAAGATAGATATACATGTAAAGGAAAAGATGATGGGTGCGGTGCAGTATATTCTTTTTTAGAAAAAGATATAGAAACAACAACTAATGGTAGTTTTGGTCCATCTGATTTCCATTTTTTTATAACTTGTCCAAATTGTAAAAAGTTGACAGATGTAACTGATTTATTACCAGTAGAAATAAAAGATAAACTACGAAAAAATCTGATTTCCAGGTGGGATGCTATGTATAATTAAATTTAAAAAAGGATTCTAATAATAGAATCCTTTTTAATTTTTGTTTTTTCAGTCAGTAAATATTTAAATTATTTTTTTGACTGATCCGCCTTTGGCGGAAGTGTTAGATATTATGTTATTTTTTTGTGTCATTCTGAACTCGATTCAGAATCTATAAGTTGTTAAAAGCGTTTTACGTGATGGATTCTGAATCGAGTTCAGAATGACGAGTTTTTATTAATGGACCTGCTGCCAGATTATTTCAAAGTAAGATTTATGGGTTTCAGCTACATTTTTGTTTTTTATTACCATGATCAGATCATCAAAATTTGATGAAATAATAGCTACAGAATTTTCATAGATCATTTCTATTACCGGTAATTTATATTTATGGTCAATTATTCTTGATTCTCGATTTTCAAAAATATCTTTTTTTACTATTTCGCGGGCATAAGTTGAATTAGTAATGATTTGCCTGCTTTTTATGTTCCTTTTTCTCTTTTCTTTGATAATATGATTTTTAATATAATTTTCAGACACGAATGAAAGGAATTCTTTACCGGAGGTCATGATTAGCCATTCTTTGGTTTGAGAGGATAGAAGGTCTTTCCAAAAATTTTTGAAACCTTCTTTACCGCGGAAATAAATAATTTCTAGATTTTCTGAATTTTGTTTTTGTTCTTTATAAAGCCTGTTAAGTGCTGGTAGACTTTTTTTTATTTTTTTATGTTTTTCTTCTATGGACCGTAGCAGGTTTTGAGGAGATTTTGCTTTAATATATGTTTTCTTACCCTCTTTGGTATATTTGATAACTTCCTTTTCCTCTAGTTCGGAGAGCATGGTATAAATAGAAGTTCTTTTTATACCGGATTCTTCTGAGATATTTTGGATGGTTGGTCTGGGTAGCTTTAAACAGGCTAAATAAATATTAGCTTGTTTTTTATTTAATCCAAATGCCCGTAGTCCTTCAATTATGGTAGTTGAGTCAGACATGCTTAAATATTATCATTTTAAAATAATGTTGTCAATTTCGTCAACAAAATATATTGAGTAATTTTTTCTTTGAGATATTATGAAAGTGTAAACAAGATATTTTTATAAAAAATATGTTTTCACAAAATAATAAGATTAAAAAAATAGGATGGGGATTTGGTGTTTGTAATATGAATTGTCGACATTGTTATAATGCTTCTACACAAAATATGATCCGTCATAGTTTTAATAAATTAAAGACTATTGCTGACAAGATATGTTCACAAGGTATTACGGATATTAATTTTGGCACAGGAGAATTCCTAATAAATTCTAATGCCTTGAGAGTGGCTCAATATATTAAGGATAAATATCCTAAAGTTGCCTTAGGACTGACCAGTAACGGCTATAGTGTTATTAATATGGAGTTAAATTTATTAAAAAAATTATTTCATGATATAGATATTTCTGTGGATTTTCCTGATAAAGATAAACATAATTTGTTCAGAAAACATAAAAAAGCCTGGGATTGGGCTATGCAGGCTTTGGAAATTTGTATTAAGAATAATATTGAAAGATCAATAGTAACTTGTGTTAATGCAGAGACGGGAGACCGGGATATTCTGGATCTATTAAGGCTTGCCAGAAAATATAAATCTTCTTTACGTGTTAATTGGTTTAGACCTACGGGTAGGGGGAATAAGAAACTATGTATCAGCGCGGTTAGGTTTTGGGAGATTATTTATTTACTTTCTTGTAATGCAATTTTTGAGGGATTATCAGACCCAATATTAGAAGCGGTTATATTAGGTCATAGTTCCAATGGTCATTGTTCATGCGGTTGGACTTCAGCACGTATCCAGCAGGACTTGAGTGTAACACCTTGCGTATTTTTGAAGGGCAGAAAATGGGATTCTGGAAATATACTGGATAATTCTTTGCAGGAAATATATAAGCATGATAATTTTCGTTTGGTTCGTGGTCGGAAGATTAGAAAATGTCAGGGCTGTAAATATTGGCAAGCGTGTCATGGTGGGTGTGCCAGTAGGGCTTATTTACAGGAAGGTAGTTTAGAGGAAGTGGATGCATATTGTCCTTTTCAGAATAGGGAAATAGAAAAATTAATTCCCAAAATAAAGAAGAACATAAAAATAAAAAATTCTAATAAAGTCCATCATGGATATTTATGCACATTAATTGTTAAATAACTTAAAATATATGATTAAAAAAAATTTACCAAAATTAGACTTCAATGTTACCAATCGATGTAATTTTCGATGTATACATTGTTGTTTTCGTTCCGGAGAAAGATTGTTAGAAGAATTTAGTTTGGAGAAGATAAAAGAAGTATTAAATGATTTTATTTCTTTGGGAGGAAAAAGAATAGATATTACCGGCGGAGAGCCTTTGTTGCGGAATGATATTTTTGATATTGTAAAATTTGCCAAGTCATTGAATTTAAAAGTAGAGTTGGTTACTAATGCTTCTTTGTTAAATAAAAGTAAGTTAGAAAGATTTAAAAGAATAGGTTTAGATGATATAGCTATTAGTTTGGATGGCGTAAATTATGATACTTATTCCAGAATTCGTCCGATAAATAAAAGAACCCATGATTATATTATAGAGAACATTAAAGAGTGTGTGCGCCAAGGATTTTATACGAAAATAAACACGGTGGTTTTTAGATCTAATTTTCAGGAGTTGATTAAGATCAATGATTTTGCGATCAAGATCGGAGTTAGTGAACATGGTTTATATTATTTTACACCGGTGGGCAGAGGGAATGATAATAAAGAAGAAATTGTAGATCCTTTTGCCTGGCTGGAATTAGCCAGAGAAAAGTTTATTCCTAGACAAAACAAGATCAAACTTTCATTAGAGACGCCGATACTGGAAACCAAGAATACAAAAAAAGTGAATATTTCCTGTTATCTAGAGAATCCCTGGCATTTACAATTATTACCCGATGGCAATGTTTATCCTTGTGCTATTATGGCTTTTTATAATCGTCCTTGTGGTAATTTGTATGAAAAAAGTTTGAAAGATATCTGGTATGACAAAAAATTGTGGAATGGTGAATATTATCAACAAAATGTAATGCCTTTGATTAATAAGTATAAATCTTGTATTAATTTTGGAAAAAAATTTAAAGATATTATCAAAAAGAAAAATTATAAATTTGTTTGTCTTATGTGCAAGTGTGATTGTAAACAATTAAAAAAATAAACATATTATTGAGCTGGATAATTCTGACAGAGATCCTCGTCCCGGAAGAAGAATATCCATTGTGTTTCACATTGATTTGCCGGACAAAAAACGCCTGGAAAATTGTCGAGCAGCAAGCGATGCTCAAGAAATTCATGTTAGAAAAATTAGTTCTTTATCAAAAGATGATATTGGTTTTGATCATTTTGAAGCGATTAAGATGATTAAATGAAAAAAAGTGCTTCAATAAACCCTTATAACGTGATGGGCGGGCAACATAAAAAAAGGATTTAGTTATTGAATCCTTTTATTTTTTTTAGAATAATTCTTCTAATTTTTGTGCTAAATGTGTATTGATTTTTTTTGCTTCCACAAGCATGAATTTGCGGGCATGTTCTTTATATTTTTCCAATTTTTCAATAGACCAAACGTTGGTTTTGATAGCATCTCTCAGATTGTGGATTCTATCTAGAATTTTGAGAGTTTTTAGCTTTACTAAAAGCAGCATATTAATATTTGGAATTTTTCCGGAAAATATTTTTTTTAGATATTCTTCTTTATCTTCGCCAGGGTCTTTGGTCATGCCACTTACAAGAAGATATACATTGGTTCCAAATATTAATTCAATATCATTATTTTTAAAGATATGAGAATCTTCAGGTATGTCATGGAGCAGGGCGGCTATGATTAATTCATAATCAAAAATATTAAATTCTGTCATTGCTATTGCTGCAACTTCCCTGGGGTGATTAAAATATCTATCGCCATTTTTTCTAAGTTGATTTTTGTGGCCATATTTTGAAAATCGATAAGCCATCATTATCATTTGAATTTCTTGTATTGTAAATTTACCCTCAAGTAATTGTTCAAAGTCTTTTCTGTTCATTTTTCTCCCTTGAGCCTTTTTATTGTTAAAGAGTTTATTTAGATTAGCTTATTTAATTGTTTTTGTCAATGTTGGCTAAGTTTTTCTCTTGTAAAATATATTTTCTTATGTTAGCATAATAGATGATAAAGCTTTAATTGTTTTCGATTTTTTAATTTATAATAAAAGTTATAAGGAATTGATCAGCTTTAGGCGGAAAGCGCTTTTTATTAGTAAATTTTATAACGAAAGTAAAAAAATTTTCTGTATGAAGATATTATTTATTGGGGATATTAGTGGGAGTGTGGGCAGGAAAGCGGTTATAAGGATTTTGCCTAAATTAAAAAAAGAAAAGAAGGTTGATTTAGTAATTGCTAATGCGGAAAATAGCGCTCATGGTAGCGGAGCCACCACTCAAACCATTGAAGAATTAATGACGGCTGGAGTTGATGCAATGACTATGGGTGATCATGCTTTTGCCAGGTTTAAGGTGTCAGATATTTATGATAAATATCCAATTATTCGTCCTGCAAATTTTCCGGAAGGAGCCCCTGGTAAGGGTTATATTATTATTCCATATAAAAAAGATAAGAATATACTTTTGATTAATTTAATCGGCAGAGTTTTTATGAAATTGGATTATGATTGCCCTTTTAGGAAATTCGATGAAATATTAGCTAATATAAATTTGCCTAGTAATAATATATTTGCTATAATTGTGGATATACATGCAGAATGTACCTCTGAAAAAATAGCCTTTAAGCATTATGTGGCGCAAAGAGCGGCTGCGGTTTTAGGAACACATACGCACATTATGACGGCAGATGCGGAAATTATATCAAGTGGCATGGCATATATTACCGATGTGGGCATGGTTGGTTATGCGGATGGTTCACTGGGACTGGATAACGAGGGGATTATTAAAACTTTTTTAACTCAAATTAAATATCCCCATGTACTACCAAAAAAAGGAAGGGCTATTTTTAACAGCGTGATTGTGGATATAAACGAGAGAGATGGAAAGGCTAAATCCATAAAACCGATTACAAAATTTATTAATATTGAATAAATATTTATTATTTAATAATAAAAAATATGAACAAAGCATCCCTAATTGAAAGGCTTGCAGCAGAATCTGCTGTAAACAAAAAACAGGCGGAAGCAATGCTAGACGCCTTAGTAAAAATCATTATCGGTGAATTAAAAGAAAACCGAGAAGTGACCATTACTGGTTTTGGTACATTTTTATCCAGAACTAGACATGCTAGAGGTGGGGTAAATCCACAGAAGCCTACAGAAAGGATAAAAATTCCAGAAGTAAAAGTAGCTAAATTTAAAACCGGAAAGACCTTAAAGGACGCCCTAAAAGGAAAAATATAAAAAATATTTATATTTAAAAAGAAAAACCCGACAAATTTCTTGTCGGGTTTTTTTTATTTAGTTTTATTTTGATACTCTTTTATAATTTCTATAATTTTTTCTTCAAATTTTTTTTCATCAATACCTAAAAGTATTTTGTAGGCATCATATTTATTGTCGCAGAAGTAAATATCAAACGGAGTTGTTTTGTTTTTATTTCTAAATATTCTTATACCGCTAACCTTTTCTTTTTCAATCGCTTCATATTCCGTGTTTAAAAGGAGTGGTTCTATGTCATGGCAATTTAACCAAGGAATACAAACTCCATCCATACCTAAATTTTCATCCATGATAGATTTTATTTTTTCAGCAACTCCGCCAACACCAAGTACTACATTACCGCTTAAGGATCCGGTTACCCCATATTTATAATTTACTGGAATTTTAATTAAACTGGAAACAAGCCCGATATCCATGGCTACAGAGGCGCTGTCTCCTTCCACTCCGCCATGCGCCTGGATATATTCGATATGCATTTCACAGTCAATTTGCTTTATATCAATTTTGTTAATAGCCCCTCTTATTGATGATCTAACATTTTGTACGGCTGCTTTGGCAATTTCTCCAAGTTTTCCTGGAGCATTCACCAGATTTTGCCCTCCAAGAATAGATTGACAGCGAATTGGAAGGGGTTGGCCAAACATTTGTCCGCTTTTTGAAGTAAAAACGCCTAAGCCCACAACATAACCGATAAAATCCGTATTAACCACCAAGTGTCTTAGAAGTTTTTTATTATACTCAATCATTTTTTGACTAATAGAGCCTTCCAGGCTGATATGAATTTTTAAAGCGCGGCAGACATGCTTAGCTTCAACCAGTTTTGAATTTTCCAAAATAGCTTCGAATTCAGCTGTTTTTATTACTCCGTTTATGGGACGAAGAAGAGCGCTTAATTCTTGTTTGGATGATCTGCATCTTAATTCTTTTATTATTTCCAAAACAGCCTCTTTGGAAAAATCTCTTGCTTCAAGTTTGTATTCCAAAGGAAGCAATTCTCCCTTTATCTTTTCACTTCTTATTCTTACTCCTTCGTAACCTTCTTTTTTTATCACCTTTCCCCAGGCATTTTGAAAATCTACTTCAATATTTGTCACTTCTTGTTTTATGTACTGAGTAACCGCTTCAATATTTTTTTCTGTTTCCGGGACACTGCTATTCAACTCAATTACTTCACCCTTGTCTTCTATGCGGCTTAAAAAAGCGCCGTCGCTTTTTTCTATTAGATAATTAAGAACATCATGATTACAGCAAGCGATAATTATATTTTCCGCCCTAAGACGGTCCTGGGATTTATCCGCTGCTCCGCTGCCAGTGCTTTGGTCTCCGCCACCCTCTAAGATATATGATTTGTTTTGCATAATCTCTAGAAGGTGCGACATGTATCCTGATTCTAATAAAGTTCTTAATTCGTCAATGTAAATAATAGGCGATTTAGCATGCGCACCAAGAAATGCTCTTTTGTGAGCCGGAGTTCCCAGACCCCCGGATTGATAGGGGTCGTGCCTGAATCCACCCTTCATGGTTCTGTGGCCTGGCGCGGAAATGCGGCCCATTAAGCCCGTATCACCAGTTGGGTCGTATAGAATTTCAGGAACCATATCCAAGAAGCGTTTTATGGACCTTTTAACCGGTGGTCCATTTTCTCTTTGAGTCTTTTCCTGAACTTTGAAATTCATAATTTGTATCTGCATAAAAATGGCGCCGATTCCAAATAGGCCAACAACTCCAAAAATATAAGGGCTTATAAAAATAGCGGTAAACACAACAAGCACAGCTGTTATTAATAATCCGTTTCTAATTTTTGTTGATGAATTTATTTCTTCCTGCAGACTGAATTCTTTGGTGTGGTTTGCTTGTTCTAAAATTTTTAGATTTATTTCTTCTAAAACAGCTTTTATTTTTTCAGGGTCTTCATAGGCGATGCGTATATTATTTTTATCTTTTCCCGGATATCCTACAATAGCCTTTTGGGGTCTCAAATAATCACCCAAAGACATGTCTAGAACTTTATTAAACATTTCAGCCAGCAGTGATTTTCCGGTTCCTGGTTTGCCAACCATTAAGATGTGCCCTCTGTTTTGGGCTATTTTTCGAATAGCATCTTTTGCTTTATCTTGAAAAATAACTCTCTCAATCGGGTCGCTTGGTATTTTTATTTCCGAGGTATTATTAAAGTTTTTTAAATAATCTTTTAGTTTTTCAGGATAGTTAAGTATCTTTTGTATTCTTGCGTCGTTTGCATTTTCCATTCTATACCCCCAAAGGAAATCTTGATACATATCTTTTTTCGTTTTTTGAATCCTTAAAATAAAGTTTAACGCCTTGAGCTATGGATTCAAATGATATTTTTAAACCCTGATTTAACCCATTATTTATTTCTTCAAATATTTCTTGTACTTTTTTGTTTTTTCGGATTAGATTCTCCAGATTTCTCAACATATTAATTAGTTCCAACCCTTTTTCTTGTATTGGAAATTGAATATTTAAATTATTATGATCAGAAATATAAATTTTATTATATTGATTTTTATTTTTTTTAATGGTTAGAAAAAATTTTTTTTCAGGGTTAAATAATTGAAAATCAAAACCACGAATATCAAAACTTCCATCCTGTTGATATGGAGATGTTAACGTGATAATTAAATTCTGGTGCATATTTCTTTTTATAAATTCGATTTTTTCTTTAATACTGCCCGTTATCGGAAACAGGGATCTGTTTGGAGCAACTCCGCTTATACCTAAAATATTTTCTATTTCTTTAATTTGAAGAGACTCTAGTTGGCGCGTGACAAGGTTTCCCTCTTTAGATATTTTTTGGTGAAGATCTTCAAGAAAATTTTTTAATTCTTTGCTATCAAGTGGTGTTGTGCTTGACTCTTCTAAGATATCTATATTTTCTTTTTTCTTTTTTCTTAAAAAATTTCTATAAAAAAAATTAGGAGTTTTGTATTCTACTCGACAGCCAAAACATCTTTCGTGAATTTGGACAGGGGAATTTCCCAATAAATATTTTCCAAATTCCGAGATTTCAAAAATTATTTGTTCGTTAGTATTTTTTATTTCTCTAATAATCCAAATGTTTTGGTTGTTATTGGTCATGTGTGTCTCCTTTTTTGCATTGTTTTTTATTGTTAAAGTTCGTTTTAATATAAACTTTTTATCATTTTTTATGCATAAAAGCAATATAAACTGTCAATGAAATTTTAAAAGAAATTTTTTTTCAATGTTGCGGGTTGCATTTTTAATTAAATTTGTTATTATTAAACAGTGTTATTGATATAAATTCATTGTTCATTGATAATAAAAGGAGAAAAGCATGATAACGATTGGTTTAACTACAGGATTTTTATATAATCATTTATTACCTTGTAATAAACAAGAAAAGCCCGTTTCTCACGAAATGATAAAAAGATGCAGTAATTTAGGGTGTAATGCTATTGAATTCAATTGTATCGGCGGATTTTATGATACTAGTCTAGCGGATTTAAAAAGAATTCAAAGAAAAGACTTATTAAATTTTAAACATGTTTCTGTTCATGCGCCATGCAGAGAAGCGCGTTTTGATAATTCTAAAAAAGTCAGAGAAATACTTTATTTATTGGAAACAGAAAGTCGGCGGCTAGGAATTGATTTAGTGGTTTTTCATCCAGATACAGTTGATGATTGGAATATTTTTCAAGATTTTAATATTCCAATGGCCATTGAAAATTTAGATAATAATAAAAGAGCTTTTAAAGCGGTGGCAGATATTGGTAAGATTTTTAAATTATTGCCCAAGTGTAGATTTGTACTTGATGTAAATCATTGCAAGGCTAATGATCCAAGTATGGGGCTCGCTCAAGATTTTATTGATAGTTTTAAAGATAGAATAGTAGAGATCCATGTTAGCGGGTTTCGAGTTTACCATTATCCCATCTATAAAACAAAACAAACAGAAATTTTGGATGCAATTCATAATCCCAACCTTCCCATGATTATTGAAAGTGCATGCAAATCAGAACAAGATGCAAAAAATGAAATTGAATATATCAAAAGTTATTTTCAAAAACATATATAAAAAACAAAACTCTGAAAAATTCGGAGTTTTTTAAATTTTTGTTTTAGGCAATAACATATATAATTGTTTCTTTTTCGGTAATCGTTCAGGGTTTAACTGTAAAAAAATTGATTCTTAAAAATCAACAATGATTTATAAAAATAAATTATTTAGGACTATAAAATTATAGTCCCCTTTTATTATATATAAATAGTTGATTGAACATATAAATTTATATATAATAATAACGACAAATTTAGTTTTTTGTTATACATTAAATATGTAATTGATAAGGGTTTATCAATTTATGTTCCTTCTAATATTTACAATAAAGGAGAAAGTTGTGGCAGTAAAAGTGATTAAAAAAGAGCCGGCTAAATATGCAGTAAAAGAGGTGGTATGTATGAGTTGTGGTGCTACACTGGAATATCCAAGAATGATGTTTTAGAGTATCATGGCAGAGATTATAGCGGAGGTCCTGACGGATGTGAGTGGATTGTTTGTCCAAATTGTGGCAAGAATGTGATTCTTCGGAGTTGGTAAAAAACAAGGTTATTCTAAAAACAGAATAACCTTTTTGTTAACTGTTTATTTTGCAAATGGTTGTGTTGGTGTTTTTTTACATCCCACTACAAAAAAATACATCCTAAAGAGGGTGTATTTTTTTGTGGCGAGGATAGAGTGAGGATTCCGAGTTCCTACAAAGGGACAACGGTTTCTCCGCCGGAGGCGGATCAGCTTTGGAGCTGGCAAGACTTGTTATTTTCAAAGCGGAGGGAGTGGGATTTGAACCCACGGTCCCCGTAAAGGGACAACGGTTTTCAAGACCGTCGCCTTCAACCGCTCAGCCATCCCTCCACTTTAAAAATAATATACTGCCACCTTCACCACTTAGCCATCTTTTCGTTAAAATAAAAGACCAATAACTGGTCTTTAAATAATATAACTGATAATTTATTTTTTTGCAATAGTTACGAATTGAGCCATCTATTTTCTAACTTTGCTACTATCGGTTGAGTCATATAAAATCTAACTCAAATTAATTAATAATTTGGGTTAAAT